>DASQMW010000013.1:0-2169 GCA_035645295.1 Archangium sp. | reverse complement strand
GCCATAGGCGTCGCAGAGCTTCACGTCCCAGGACTCGTCCGCCTGGGCCAGCAGGGCCTCCAACTCCGCGCACAGCGCGTCGGCGTCCGGGTGGCGCTCCTCGGGCTCCTTGGCCAGCAGGCGCATGCACACGGCACTCAGGGCCTCGGGGACGCGCGGGTTGAGTACGTGGGGTGGTTTGGGAGCGCGGTTGAGCACGGCCTCCACCCCTGCGGCCTCGTCCGGGAGGAAGGGCTGCCTGCCCGTCAGGAGCCAATAAAGAACGACGCCCAGCGCGTACAGGTCATCCGAGGGGCCGGCCTGGTAGGAGCGACCCCTCTCGTCCCCGTGCTCCTGCTGGAAGCGCCAGGCCTCGGGCGCGCGGTACTCCGGGGTGCCCGGTGGCAGCACGCCGCCGGTGATGCTCGGGGCGCTCTCGTACCCGCCCGCGCCGAAGTCCACCACCACTGCGTCGCCGTCCGAGGCGCGCACGACGATGTTGCTCTCCTTCAGGTCGCGATGCACCACCTTCGCCCGGTGCGCGGCTCCCAGCCCGCGCGCCACGCCGAGCACCTTGAGCGCGACCTCGCGGGCCGAGGGGTTCTCCTCCCTGGCCCACACGTCCAACCGGCGCCCCTCCACGTAGTCCATGACGATGAAGAAGAATTGGGGTGCCGCGTCGGGCCACTGGCCGTGCCCACGGATGCGCACCAGATGGGAGTGCTTGAGCCGCAGGAGAATGGCCACTTCGCGCTCGGCCCACTCGGCCAGCCCCCAGAGCGGGATGAGCTTGAGCGCGTAGAGCCGCCCTCCACGCCGGGCGCGGTACACGGCACCAAAGCCCCCGGCTCCCAGCTTCTCCTCCACGAGGTACCCGCCAATGTCGGTGCCCGGGGGGACGACGGGATGCAGACGCGGGCTCAAGTGTTTTCTCCTTCGGCGGAGCGTGGGGGCGGCGTTGCTGGACATGCTCTCAACCGGCAGCGGAACTCGTACGAGCTCCCCCGCGAAGTGGCGCGGGAGGGGGATAAACCCTGGGCGGATACTACCGCTGAACCTGATGAGCTATATGCTTGGAGTGCCGCCCACGCGGCATTTTCATCTTTCTCCCAGGTCTCCTCATGTACGCGAAGCTCTCCCAGCAAATCGGAACCCATGTCCGCGCCGCCCGGCATCGAGCGGGCCTCTCGCAGGCGCAGGTGGCCGAGGCCCTCCATGTGCCGACGCTGGTGTTCAGCCGCCTGGAGCGCGGCAAGTTGCTGCCCAGCCTGCCCACGCTGGTGGGCCTGTGCCGTGTCCTCCGTGTCCCCGTGGACCGCATCCTGGGCGGCAAGGCCCTGGAGGTTCCCGCCCCCGATGGGGCCGGCCAATAGGGCGCCGCGTGACGGGGCCCTCATCGTGCATCGACACGGCCGCCGAGATGCGGCAGGAAGGCACGTCCCCAAGGCGTGGGCCCTCCTGCCCGCGCCAGACCTGGTTCTCGGAGTTCCTGGTACCCCGACGCATGAACGAAGAACTGGCGACCCGAATTGGAAGTGCCGCCCGCGAGGCCCGGACGCAGCTCGGGCTCACGCAGGCGGAGGTGGCCGAGAAGCTGGGCCTGGCGAACATGGTCTACAGCCGCCTGGAGCGCGGGAAGATGCTGCCCAGCGTCCAGACGCTGCTGCGGATGTGCTCGGTGCTGCGCATCGCCTCGGACGAGCTGCTGGGGCTCGCGGACGCGGAGGAGGGGACGAAGTCGGGCAAGGCGGAGCGAGGGCAGGGCGGGACACCCAAGCTGCGCCAGCTCACCGGACTGGCGCGCAAGATGGACGAGGACCAGCTCGAGGCCCTCGTGAAGGTGGCTCAAGTATTGTTGCGCTGAAACGACGCGGACCCGCACCTGGGGCCCGCTTGCTGGCAGGAATGCTCGGCCGCCCGTTCTCACTCCTCGTTCGGTGCGGGCGTCGCCTCGTCGGCGTCCAGGCCCTCGGGGAAGATGCCTTCTTGGTCCAGCTCCACCCGGTCGCGCAGGACGGATGCCTCGGACAGCATCCGCGCCAGCTCTTTGCTCGCCTCCTTTCAGCCGAAGGGCTGTGACTCCGCCGCGAGAGCCGCCGCAGCGCGTCTCACATCTCGGCGGCCGTGGCGTAGCGCTCGGAGGGCTTGTTGTTACCGAGCGGGCTGGTTGATGGGATTTCGCGGGGGCAG
>DASQMW010000012.1:0-30318 GCA_035645295.1 Archangium sp. | reverse complement strand
GAACACCGCCTGCGGCCCCAGGAAATCCAGATAGGACACACCCGGGTAGAGAAGAAAAACGGTAAGCGTTCACGCGTCTGGCTTGGCTGAGGGGGGGCCAGGAGCAAACTGACCGGAAAAGTGGTGCTGGACAGGGTGACTGCTGGCGTGGTGTACCAGTGGCGTGACCGAGGCAGACCCCAGAAATGCGCGCATCGCCCAGCTCGAAGCCGAGCTGGCCGAAGCACGTGCGAGCATCGCCGAGCTGAAGCAGCAGTTGGCCGAGGCGCTGGCAACTCGCGCTCTACCACCAGTGGCGAGACGGGACGCTGCCGCGTCCTGCCTTCCAGGCCCCCATGAGCGAGGTAGAGGCCGCAGTGGCTCGACTGCTGCACAGGGCACAAGTGTGCCCGGACCAGAAGGTGGCCGGCATGGCCGAGGCCATCCTCCAGTTGGAACCAGCCCTGTGAGCCTTCGTGCACATGGAGGAGGTAGAGCCCACCAACAACCGGGCCGAGCGTGCGCTGCGCCCCGCCGTCTGCATGCGCAAGGGCAGCTTCGGCACTCACAGCCCCGAGGGCAGCCGCTACATCGAGCGGGATGCTGACGACCGTCACCACGCTCAAGCAGCAGCAGCGCAACGTGCTCGATTACCTGACCGCAGCCATGCGCGCACATCTGCATGGACAGGCTGCTCCGTCTCTTCTGCATGTCTTGATTGGCGACCACCGCCCGGACTCTCCGAGGCGGTGAACACTTACGCTCAATGGTGCTTGCCGTTGCTTGCCAAACAACCCTCAGCACCAGAGGACCCCTGGCCCCTCAGCCGGCACAGAACAACTTTATTGGCAATCTGCGAAAGGAGTGCGTAATGAGCCGAAGAGGAATGTGCCGGGCAGTCTTCGTAGGGGTGCTGCTCTCATCATGTACGGCGCTGGCTGGCCAAGTGGACCTGTACAGGTTGTACAGCAATGGGGCCACGGATCATTTTTACACTACGAGTTTGGACGAGGCACTCCGCGCGGCATCCAACTATGGCTATGCCTACGAGGGAATTACCGGCAAATGCATGTCCACCCAAGAACCGGGAACGGTTCCGCTGTACCGCCTATACAGCTATTCAGGCCGTGATCACTTCTACACAACCTCCTGGCAGGAACGGGACATCGCCATTTCCCTGTATGGATACACCGATGAGGGCGTCGCCTGTTACGTTTATTCGTGGAATCAGACAGGGACGTGCCCTTTGTACAGACTATACAAGAGTCGTGGCAGCGACCACTTTTATACTCTGTCTTGGCAGGAAACCTTGAATGCTGCTCGCTATTATGGCTACACCTACGAGGGAACTGCGGCATATATCTTCCCTCAAACTCCAGGCTCATGCCCTTTGTAGGCTACATCTTCGGCGGTGACCTGAAGCGGCAGCTTGACGTCTAGTCCGGTCCAAGGAAACGCTGCTGCCGGGAGGCGGCGAAGAACTCAACGCCAAGGAGGCAGGTGCTCGCCAGGGAAGGTGTCAAAGGACTCGTTCCGACACATCGCCCACGAGTCGTCTGACACCCTGGAACTGGAACGGCCACGCCCGCCTCTTGTGGCTTCGGCTCAAGACTTTCGGAAGCGCTTCTCCGCCTCGGTCTTGAGGTCCCTGTTCATGCGCTCGAAGCCGGGACCCGCAGACGAGCTGATCGCCTTCCACGCGAACGGCACCGCGAGCCCGCTGAAGCGCTCGCGCTGGAGGAAGCGGCATCGCGCAGCGCCATCGTCGGGCTCGAGGATCATCTCGTGCTCGGCCCGGAGGACCACGCCGCCGAGCACGCGGTGCTCGTAGCGGAGTCGCCGTCCCGGGACGACCTCTGTCACGACGGGCATGAACTCGCGGCGCCGGTCCGCCAGGGCCACGAGCTTCATGCGACTGCCGACCTTCGCCTCGCCCTCCCATGTCACGACATAGGAGTCCCAGGTCCGATGTGACGCGAAGTCCGTCAATGTGCTCCAGACGATGTCCGCGGGTGCATCAATGCGGATCCAGCTGGTCTCGAGAAGGCGCGCGCTCACCATGTGCAACTGTACCCGGCGTCACTTCGGGGTCAACGCCGGCTGGCCCTCACAACCACTTTCCGCATCCGTGGCGGGCTCGACGGCCTCGCCGACGGTGCTCGCCGCGTCGCTGACCGCCTACGTCGCGCGCGCCCGCTGATCGGGAATGACCACGACCTTGCCGATCAGGCCCCCCTCCTCGATCTTCCGGTGGTAGGCGGGCACCTCGTCGAGCGACACGCGGTGCGCCACGGCGGGCGAGATGGTGCCCTGGGCGTGCCAGGTGAAGAGCTGCTCGAGGTCCTCGCGAAAACTCGCCGGGTCGCTCTTGCGGTCGGTGGTGATGCCATAGAAGGTCGCATGCCGGCCGTCGGGCATCAGCTTCGTCAAGCCCAGGAACATGAACGCGCCGTAGATGGGCAGGAGGCGATCGCGGCTCGTCTGGGCCGTGAAGCCAATCGCCACCAGCCGTCCGCCGCGGCGCAGCGCGCGGTACGAGTCGCGGAAGCCGGCAGCACAGACCCCGTCGACGATGACGTCCATGCCGCCGAGCTCGCGCACCGCCGCGTGCCAGTCGTCGCGCGGCAGTGGCTTGGCGCCGAGCTGGCGCAAGGTGTCGTGCTGACGCTCGCTGGCGGTCGCATAGACGTCGGCGCCCATCTGCTTCGCCAGCACGATGCCGGCCTGTCCGACCGCGCCATTGCCCCCGAGCAACAGCACCCGCTCGCCCCGCTGCACCCGCCCGTGGCGTTTGAGAGCCTGGTAGGCCGTCATCCACGAGAGGACCAGCGTCGTCGCCTCGGCCGCGTCGACGCCCTCGGGCACGCGCACCAGCCCGGCTGCGGGCCGCACGATGTAGCGTGCGTTGGCGCCAACCATGGAGAGGTCGGCGACGCGCTCCCCCACCTTCCATCCGGTCACGCCCTCGCCGAGCGCGTCGATGTGGCCGACGAAGTCATAGCCTGTGACGACGGGCGGCTTCTGCTTCAGGTCCGGATAGACGCCCTTGCGGATGAGCGTGTCGGTGTACTGAACGGAGGAAGCCTCGACGCGCACCCGCACCTCGCCGGGGCCCGGCTGCGGCACCGTCCCGCGCGCGACCTCCAGGACCTCGGGTGCACCGAAGCGGTTTAGCACCACGTGAACCTGCGTCTCGCTCAAGTCTGCGTCCATGAACCCCTCCGCGGTGCGCATCTTAGGGGGGAGCGGCGTCCGCCGTCGAACTCGACGCTGGCGGGCGGCTTTGGACGATCAACCTCGCCCACCGCCGGGCGGCCGGGCTGGTAGCCTTCGCGCCCTGGGACCACACCGTAGGGGAAGCCCCTGGGCGGCTGACGGCTGCGTGTGTCGGAGGTAGCGAGGCCCCGGGCGCCAGCAGGCGCACGAGAGTGCACCTGTGGGTAGGCTCCCACCTGATGCACCGGGTACATCCTGGATGTCGGGATCGGTCCATGCGAACAAGAGAACCAGGCCTCCAGCATGCCGGGAGGCCCGTGAGGAGCACGCATGGACGAGGAGAAGAAGTCCGAGGCGAGCAGGGAGGAACCGGAGCGGTTGGGGCCGTACCTGCTCCGAGAGCAGGTGCAGCAATCCCATGACAGCCAGGAGGAACTCTACCTGGCCACACACGAGACGAGTGGGGCCACGGCCCTGGTGCGCAAGCACTCCGCCGAGGAGAGCGGGGCACCCCGCAGGGACTGGCGGGTGCTCCTCGGCTCCTGGGCCTCAAGGGGCTACTCCGCCATGGAAGTGGAGCACACCGACTGGGCCAGGGCCCAGGACAGGCAGTCGGCGGAGTCGCTGCTGCTCACGTTGGAGGGTGTGCTCGAGGAAGTGCGGCGCATGGCCCGCGTCGTCGCCGACAACCACGAACCCCGTCTCCGCTGGCGCCTGGGGAGGGGCGTGGTGAGCGCCGCCACGGTGGGCGCCCTGATTTTCGCGCTGGTGCGTCTGACCTCGATGTCTCAACCCCCGAGAGCCCCGCCAGCGCCCATGAGCCACGAGGAGCCCACGACTGCCGGGAATCCGGACCCGCCAGCCAGTGGGGGGCTCGCGGACACCACGCCCCCGGCGCAACCCATGCTGGCCCGACCTCTCCCGAAAGAGCCATTCAAGGGACAGAAGCGTCCTCCCTGC
Source organism: Archangium sp. (assembly GCA_035645295.1). GTDB lineage: Bacteria > Myxococcota > Myxococcia > Myxococcales > Myxococcaceae > Archangium. The sequence continues at coordinate 26,163 of DASQMW010000012.1, read as the reverse complement.
ACCCGCTACGCCGAGGTGGAACTCATTGGTGCGTGCTGGATGCCGCACAAGCTGAAGGCGCCGTGCCCGGACGTGCTCTACGAGCACCAGGGGGAGTGCTACGCGCCTGCTTTCAGCGCCAAGCCGCCGCCCTCGTCGCTCGGGCAGTGATGGGCACTGGGCCCCTTACGCCCGGCACCCGGCTCACTCCCCCCTCCTCTGCGAGCCTCGACCGTGCATTCCGGTTCGAGGGCGCTCGCCCCGGAAGGGTGTACACGCCATGAGCCTTGTGAGTCATTGGAATCGCTTCCTGGCTACGTCCGGCGGAGGCGATATAGATCGGTGGGCACTCCTAGAAGGCGAATGTGCCGGTCGAATTTCATGCCGAGCTTTTCCGCTATCTTCTTCGAAGGAAGATTGTCAGGAGCGATGGTGGCAGTGATTTGATCAAGACCGAGTTCGCGGAAACCGTGATTGACGAGGGCTTCCGCGAGCTCCCATCCGTAACCCTTGCCCCACGCGGACTCGCGCAGGCGGTAGGTGATATCAAAGAGTTCCTCGCCTTCCCATGTCCAGGGAGCAAGACCTCCCATACCGATGAGCTTACCGGATACCTTTTCAAAGACGGCGAGCTTTCCCTTCACCTTTCTGATCCACTCGCGGGCGGTGTCGATGCTTTCCTGGCGATAGATATTGATGGGATGAAGGTTGAAGCCCTCATCCTGGGTGAGTTCATAAAAGGCTTCCGCGTCTGATTCTTTCCAGGCCCTGATCAGAAGCCGCTCCGAAGTGAACATGGTGATTCTGATTGTCCTCGAAGCCGGGTTTCTTGCAAGGTCTTCCCCAGGCTCCCCCAAGCGGGGGCAGAGCCGAAGCCGCAAGAGGCGAGCCCAGCGTCTGAGGCAGCGGCGAAGGCGGAAGCGAAGAAGGAGCGCACGCCGCGACTGGGTTGGGCCGGGGCTGCCCGCTTCAGTGCCGTGGAGGAGACGGGCCTGCCCTATCAAGTGCGCGGCCTGGATCATCCCACGGGTGAGTTCCGGAGCGAGGAGTTCCGGCGGCTGAGCCCCTTCTCCCAGGCCCCAGTGCTCGACGACGAGGGCTTCGTGCTCACCGAGACGGGCGCGGTGGTGCTCTACCTCGCGGAGAAGACCGGCAAGCTCATGCCCGCCGACCTGAAGGGCCGAGCCCAGGTGACGCGCTGGTGCTTCGCCGCGCTCAACACCCTGGAGCCCCCGCTGTTTCAGATCGCGATGATCGATCTGTTCGGCGCCGCTGATCCCACCGGGGCGCAGCGCCGGCCCGGCTTGGTGGAGTGGGCGGACCGGGGGTTGAGCGGGCTCGAGGACTGGCTGAAGGAGCGCCCGTACCTCACCGGGGAGGAGTTCACGGTCGCGGACCTGCTGATGACCACCGTGCTGCGCGAGGTGCGCCACGGGGGCGTGCTCGAGCGCTACCCCCGGGTCAGCGCCTATCGCGAGCGGTGCGAGGCGCGGCCCTCCTGGCAGCGGACCCTGGACGCCTACGAGCAGCGGCTCGGCGTGGCCGCGGGCAGCGCGCGCTAGAAGGACGTCACAGCCCGCTGGCGCGGCAGGCGTACGGCGAACACCGTTGTCTCGAGCGGCGCGCCCTTGTCGCGCCGGAGCATGAATTTGAGCTTCTCGTCGCTGGCGTCCGCCTGTCAGAGAAACTCGCGTCCGTGCGGCCGATAACACCCTGGAGTTGCGGTTCCTCGATTTCCAGCAGGGCCTTGTGCGTTGCGCTTCGCACACCGACCCGGAAGTCAAATCCACATGCCCTCGCAAGCTCACGCTCGATCAGAAGATCATACACATTTTTTCTGATCACAATGTCTTCAAGCTCTAGCGGGTATGAGTCGAAGTTGTCAGTCTTCACCTCCCAAAGCACGCCCGAGACAACCTGCAACGCGTCGAAAGCCTTGCCGTTGACCAGCGCGTTAGCCCCACGGTAGGCGTTGAACTTGATCCCGTCAGCGCACTTGTTGTGCAGCTTGTTCCCGCCCTTGGGCGGCACCCGTCGAGGCTTGCACTCCGGACGGGCCAGGGCTCGGAAGCTTCGCGGACGGCGCACCGTCCCCCGTCCGTCCAGGGCAGCGTCGCCGCTCGCTGGAGGTTGGCGAGCCTCGGGTCCCGGGCCGCAGGTTCTTTCGGGGCCGGCGCTGACGTAGCGCAGGCCGAGACAAAGAGCAGAAGTGCGATGCACGCCCGGAGACCCATCGCCGTGTCCTCTCAATCGAGCCAGGGCCTCATGGGTCAAGGCTGGTCCGTTGTCGGGTATGCCCAGCACGGCGACGAACGCCGTCACCAGCGCCGCAGCGTGACGCACCGCGCCAGCCCGGGGAGAAGCCGGGGTACCACGCCCCATCACCCGGGCTGTCATCTCCTCTACTCAGCGAGCGGGCTGGAGGGCCGGGTGTGCTTTGACCGCCCGGTCCGGCTGGGACATTGTCCGCGCACTCTATGCGCCGCCTCCCAGATGCCGCCGCGCGCGGCAAGTCCATCACCGTGGACCTCGAGGGCGAAACGGTTCCCGCCGTGGAGGGCGAGCCGGTCGCGTGCTCGCTCGTCGCCGCCGGTGAGTCCGTGCTCGCCCGGTCCATCAAGTACCACCGCGCCCGTGGCCCCTACTGCTTCTCCGGCGCGTGCTCCCACTGCCTCATGCGCGTGGACGGCGTGCCCAACGTCTACACCTGCCGCACCCCGGCCCGCGCCGGCATGAAGCTGGAGCGGCAGAACGCCTACCCCTCCGCGAAGGTGGACGTCTTCGAGGCGATCGACTGGTTCTTCCCCAACGGGTTGGATCACCACGAGATGTTCGCCGGCGTGCCCGTGGCCGAGCAGGTCATGGCCAAGGTGGCGCGCCAGCTCGCGGGCCTCGGACTGCTGCCGGCCTCCCCTGCTCCGGAGCGCATGCCCGTGCAGACGCTGCGCACGCGCGTGGCGCTGGTGGGTGGCGGCGCGGCGGGCCTGGCGGCGGCGCAGGTGCTCGCCAGCCAGGGCGTGTCCTTCCTCCTCTTCGAGCGCGAGAGCGTGCTCGGCGGCCGCCTCGTCGCGGGTGCGCCGGAGCCGGATGCGCCGAAGATGATGGACACGGCGGCCCTGCCCTCGGGCAGCGTGCGCACGCGGGCCACGGTGATCGGCCTGTATGACGACGAGGCGGGCCGCTTCCTCGCGGTGGTGGCGGACGGGCCGGAGGGGCTGCGGCTCCTCAAGGTGTACGCCGAGCGCTTCCTGCTGACGCCGGGAGGCCACCCGCCACTGCTGCCCTTCGAGAACAACGATCTGCCGGGCGTGTACGCGGGCCGGGCGGCGAGCCTGCTGATGCGCCGCTACGGCGTGGCGCCCGAGGTGGCGGCGCTGGTGGGCTGGGGCCCGGAGCTGTACGCGCTCGCCCGCCTGATGGAGGAGCACGGCACGAAGGTGGCGGCGGTGGTGGACCTGAAGGGCCCGGTGCCCTCGGGAGCGCCGGCCGGAGCCACGCAGGGCAGCGAGCCCAAGGCCCACGGCCGCAACGAGGTGAGCGGTTTCAGCTACGCGGACGCGTCGGGCAAGCGGGTGAAGGTGGACTGTGACGCGGTGCTGGTGGCGGTGGCGACGAGCCCGAGCTTCGAGCTGGCCCGCCAGGGTGGCGCGAAGGTGGAGTTCGACGAGGCGCGCGAGGTGTTCGCGGTGGTGGCGGACGCGGACGGGCGCACCGCGGCGAAGGATCTGTACGTGGCCGGCGACGTGACGGGCGGCAGGAGCACGGCGGAGGCGGCGGCGGATGGCAGGCGCGCGGCCGAGGCGCTCGTGGGTTCGCTGACGGGAGGGCAGTCATGAGCAAGACGCTGATCTGCTCCTGCGAGGACGTGACGTCCGACGACATCCGTCACGCGGTGTCGAAGGGCTACTGCGACGTGGAGTCGGTGAAGCGCTTCACGGGCTTCGGCACGGGCATCTGCCAGGGCAAGGGGTGCCTGTCGGCGGTGGCGGCGCTGCTGTGCAAGGAGAAGGCGCAGAAGCCCGCGGGCCTGCTGCCCTTCACGCCCCGGCCGCCGCTCTACCCGACGGAGCTGTCGGTGCTGGCGTCGATGCAGGTGGACGAGTCCCAGCCTCCAGTGGGCGGCGTGCCCGAGGAGTTGGCCGTCTTCCCGCCGGCGCTGCGGTCCGAGGGCACGGTGCCGGCGAAGGCGAAGGTGGTCATCATCGGCGGCGGCATCATGGGGTTGGCGCTGGCGTACAACCTGTCGCTGCGCGGCGAGACGGACGTGGTGGTGCTCGAGCGCGGCTACCTGTGCGCGGGCGCATCCGGCCGCAACGGTGGCGGCGTGCGCATGCAGTGGGGCACGTCGGCCAACATCGAGCTGGCCAAGCGCTCCATCGAGCTGATGGGCCGGTTCGCGCGCGACATGGGCATCAACGTGTGGCTGCGCCAGGGCGGCTACCTCTTCATGGCCAAGACGAAGGCCGTGGCGCAGCGCCTGGAGCGCAACGTGGCGCTGCACAACAAGCACGGCGTGCCCACGCGGCTGCTCACCGTGGACGAGGCGCGGGAGATCGTCCCGGGCCTGTCCATGGCGGGTGCTCAGACGGCTTCGTACAACCCGGAGGATGGCGTCATCTTCCCGTGGCCCTTCCTCTGGGGCTACGCGAACGGCTGCCGCAAGGCGGGCATCAAGGTCGAGACGTTCACGAACGTCACCGGCTTCGAGACGTCGGACGGCCTGGTGCGCAAGGTGAAGACGGATCGCGGCGACATCGCCTGCGATACGGTGGTGCTGGCCTCCGGCGCGTGGAGCCCGGAGATCGCGAAGCTGGTGGGCGTACAGTTGCCCAACGAGCCGCACCGGCACGAGATCCTCAGCACCGAGCCGCTCAAGCCGTTCCTGAGCCCGCTGGTGTCGGTGCTGGACTCGGGGCTGTACTTCAGCCAGTCGATGCGCGGGGAGATCGTCGGCGGCATGGGCGATCCGAAGGAGCCTGCGGGGCTGAACATGGGCTCGACGCTGCGCTTCGTGTCACGCTTCTCGCAGGCGCTGATGGAGCAGATGCCGCACCTGGGGCACGTGAAGGTGCTGCGCCAGTGGGCGGGCTGCTACGACGTGACGCCGGACAACAACCCGGTGCTGGGCCGCACGCCGGGCCTGGAGAACCTGCTCCAGATGTCGGGCTTCGTGGGGCACGGCTTCATGATGGCCCCGGCGGTGGCCGAGCGGATGGCCGGGTGGATGACCACGGGCGAGTCCGACGAGCTCTTCACGCGCTTCAACCTGCGCCGCTTCCAGGAAGGCAAGCTGGAGCGCGAGGACATGATCATCGGCTGAAGCTCACGCCCCCTCGGGTTCCCCGGCCAGCAACACGCGCTGGCCGGTATCGGGGTGCGAGGGTTCCAGCAGCGAAGTGCCATAACGGAGCTGCCGGGCGGTCGACAGACCCGCGGCCCGCAGCACGCCCCGGGGCATGAGCGACGACAGCCGCATCATCCACCGATAAGCAAAACCCGGGTGCACGAGCGGCTGGGCGCGATCGAATCCCTCGAGGGCCTCGCGGGCGCACTGTGCCGCGGAGATACGCATCCACGCGGGAGCCCTGCCCACGCGCTCCTGCGTCCCCGCGACCTCGCTGAACTCGGTGTCCACGGGCCCGGGAGCCACCTGCGTCACCACCACCCCGGTGTCCATCAGCTCCAGGCGCAGTGACTCCGTGAAACCATCGAGGAAGTGCTTGGTGGCGGCATAGACGGCCAGGCCCGGGACGAAGGTGCGCGCCCCCCCAGAGCTGATGTTGAGGATGCCGCCGCGTTTGCGCTCCACCATGCGCCGCAGCAGCCGGTGGGTGAGCAGCAGGGGCGCCGTCACGTTCACCTGCACCATCTGATGGATGCGCGACCAGCTCTCCTGCTCGTAGAGGCTGTAGTCGCCCAGGCCGGCGTTGTTCACCAGCACGTCCACGCGGACGAGGTGCCGGTGCAGCGAGTCCAACAGCGAGTCCACCTCATCCGGGTGAGACAGGTCACACCGCTCCACCACCACGCCCAGGGTGGGGTTGCGCTCGTGTAGCTCGTCGCGCAAGGCCTCCAGTCGCTCCTCCCGCCGGGCCACCAGCACCAGCGTCCGGGCCCTCCGGGCGAGCTGGCGGGCGATCTCCCTGCCAATCCCCGAGGAGGCTCCGGTGATGAGGACCGTGCCCGAATCGATGGGTGGACGCATGGCTCCTCCTTGCCTCGCCAAAAAGGAAAGCTAGGCACCTGGAGCAACCCTCACATGACGCGTCGGGCCGAACGCCCTCCGGGCCACCCTGCTCCAGCCAGTCCTGGGGAATTGTCCGTTTTCACTACGAATCCCAGAAAGCGTGATGTTCTGTTCCAGGACACTCCCCCGGAGCCCCTAAGGTCCGGAAGCGGCTCGGGATTCATCCGGATTTGTGCAGACGGTTTACATCTGCAATCCCGAAACAGGAGCATGGACGCTCCACTCCGGCCAGCTCCGAAGAGACCCGTCCCGAGGGAAAACGGCCACCTACGGGGTTGGCACGGCAAGTGCCATCAGCACGGTCCGCGCGCACTTCCCCCCGCGCGACGGAGAGAGCCCCTTTATGAGCATGAAGATTGTCCGTGCGTTCCTGGTGGTGGGTCTGACGGGTTGCGGTGTGGCCGAGCTGCCCGAGGACGTTCCGAACGCGGAGTCCACGGGCTCGGTGGAGTCCAACGTCATCGTCGGCTCGGTGAACTGGACGGCCGCCACGTCGCTGAGCTCCACCAGCACCGAGCGGGCTCGCTCCAAGGCGGTGGGCTATCTGTCGATTCCCGCCGTGGGCAGCCGCTGCACCGCGTGGCTCATCGCCAACGACAAGATCGTCACCAACAACCACTGCATCGGCAGCAGCTCGGAGGCGGTGGGCGCCAAGGTGTCCTTCAACTACGAGGACGGCGTCGCCTCCACCAGCCGCATCTGGTACGACTGCTCCACCTTCGTGCGCACCTGGTCGGCCGAGGACATGACCGTCCTCACCTGCAAGGCGCTCAACGGCTACCTGCCCGGCCAGGTGTACGGGACGCTGACGGTGGCCAGCACCAACGCGGCCAACAGCTCCGCGATGTACGTCCTCCACCAGAACTGCGACTACAACGCCACCCCGAGCTGCGTGCCCAACAAGAAGTACTCGCCGGGCAGCGTGATCAACACCAACGCGACCAGCAATGAGCTGTCCTACAACGCGGACACGCTGGGTGGCTCCTCCGGCTCGCCGGTGCTCGCGGGCGCGGGCGCCGCCAACGCGCACTACGTGATCGGCCTGCACCACGTGGGTGTCGGCTCCAACTACAGCAGCAGCGCCTACAACCTGGGCGTCGAGGCCTCGGCCATCCGCGCCCGCCTCGCCGAGATCGGCCTGTAATCCCCGCTGCATGAGCTCCCGCGCGTCCTCCAGGGGCGCGCGGGAAGGGACGGCGGCTCCTCACGGGGCCGCCGTTTCCATTTCAGGCCGCCCGAGCGCCCGCCCCCTCCCCTCCGGGCAGGCCTCCGTCGGACGCAAGGCTTGCGCTCCTTCCATCACTGCGCGGAAGAGTTTGCGCGCGGACACCCCACGGTGCGTGAAGCTGCCCTGGCACGCATCTTCCAGGGATGAAGGAGCAGAGCGCCCACCCCACTCCGGGGTCTGGGCGGTAACGGAGGGAATAACGATGCCCACGCCTTCTCGCATCCTCGTACCCGTGGACCTGATGGAGGGCTCCAGGGCTGTCATCGACTACGCGGTGCAGCTCGCCAAACCGTTCAACGCCTCCATCGAGGTGCTACACGCCTGGGAGCCGCCGCAGTACGTGGCGCCGGATCTCCTGGTGGCCGCGCCGGGCTGGAATCCCCAGTCGCTGGAGAAGACGGCGCTCGAGGCGGCCCGCCGGGAGCTGACGACGCTCATCGGCTCGCTCAACGCCCCGGGTCCCATCACCCAGCGGCTGGAGGTGGGTGAGGCCGCCTCGGCCACCCTTCGCGTCGCGGAGGCGGGCGGGTTCGATCTGATCGTCATGGGCACGCACGGCCGCCGGGGTCTGCCGAGGTTGCTGCTGGGCAGCGTGGCCCAGAAGGTCATCGCCCGGGCGCACTGCCCCGTCCTCACCCTGCACGTGACCGAGGAGAAGTAGCCCGGAGTCAACGCGCGTCCTCCCGTCCAACACTGCGCGTCGTGGTACCCGGCTGCACGGGGGCTCGCTCCCCCCCTGCGTATCGCTTATGGTCCCGCGCGCATTCAGTCCCTGGAGGGGGGAACGATGGAGCAGTTGAACACGGCAGGGCCGGCCCTGAGAACGACATCACAGGAGTGAACGACCGAATGAATCCGAAGCGAGGCTTTGCCAGCGACAACAACGCGGGGATCCACCCGGTGATCCTCGAGGCCATTGCGCGGGCCAACGTGGGCCATGCCCTGGCCTACGGTGGAGATCCGTGGACCGAGCGCGCGGTGGCGAAATTCCGCGAGCACCTGGGCTCGCACGTGGACGTGCACTTCGTCTTCAACGGCACGGGCGCCAATGTGCTGGGCCTGAGCGCGCTGTTGAAGCCGTACCACGCCATCCTCTGCTCCGAGTCGGCGCACATCAACGTGGACGAGTGCGGTGCCCCGGAGAAGGCCACGGGCTGCAAGCTCGTGGACATCCCCACTCCGGACGGCAAGCTGACCCCAGCGCTGGTGGAGCCGCGCATCCGCGGCCTGGGTGACCAGCACCACGTGCAGCCCCGCGTCATCTCCATCTCCCAGTCCACGGAGATGGGCACCCTCTACACGCCCGAGGAGATCCGCGCGCTCGCGGACCTGGCGCACCGCCATGGCCTGTACCTGCACATGGACGGCGCCCGCATTTCCAACGCCGCCGCCGCGCTCGGCGTCCCGCTGCGCGCCATCACCACCGACTGCGGCGTGGACGTCCTCTCGTTCGGCGGCACCAAGATTGGCCTGATGATGGGCGAGGCCGTGGTCGTCTTCGAGCCCAAGCTCGCGCCGGACTTCCGCTTCCTCCGCAAGCAGGGCATGCAGCTCGCCTCGAAGATGCGCTTCGTGGCGGCCCAGTTCGAGGCGCTGCTCACCGATGACCTGTGGCTGAAGAGCGCGCGCCACGCCAACGCCATGGCAGCACTGCTCGCCCGGGAGGTCTCCTCCCTGCCCAAGGTGAAGCTCACCCGGGCCACCCAGGCCAACGGTGTCTTCGCGATCCTGCCCAAGGAGCTCATCCCCCGGATGCAGGAGCACACGTTCTTCTACGTCTGGGACGAGTCCACCTCCGAGGTGCGCTGGATGACGTCCTTCGACACCACCGAGGAAGACGTGCGCGGCTTCGCCTCCCGGTTGCGCGAGCTCGTGGGCGGCTGAGGCTCAGGGCTCCAGCTCTCCCCGGCGATAGAAGCTCTCCCGGTTGCCGGGGAGGTCCTCCTCCCAGAGGACGTGCACCTCGGCGGCCCCGCCCGAGGAGATGATGTTCGCTATGGGAGCCGCCAGTCTGAATCGCACGGCGGACCATGTATGCCGTCGGATGCACAACCCGCCCCGGGGCGCGGGGCAGGCGGCCTACCAGTAGCGGCGCAGCGGCGGTGCGGGCGGGGGCGGCACGACGACCGGCTCGAGCATGCCGCACTCCAGCAGCCGCTCGATCGCTGCCTTGACCTCTTTCGGGCTGGCACAATCCTCGAGGTTGCGGGTCACCTCGGAGATCGTCCGCTCCCCTACCCCGAACTCCACGAGGAAGAGCCCATCCTCGGAGGACAGGCCGCGAGGCCCGCTCCAATCACCCCGGGCCGCGTCGAACTGCGCGCGCCCCGAGCCCGACCGGGCCTTCTCGACCATGAGGGTATACGCCGACACGGCCTCGTTGCCCTTCAACGAGAGCCGGAACTTCTGCGCGCGCCCGAAGCGAACCTTCTCTGGATTCTCGTCGTTCATCACACTGCCTCCGCGGCCAGGGGCTGGCCCATCCGTTTGAGCCAGCGCACGTGGCTCCCCAACGCCGCGCGCACATTGTCCTGGGCACGGTAGCGTACACCGTGCTCCAGACACCTCTTCTCGATGATCCGCGAGAGTGCCGGGGTGAATCCCTACACAGCCCTACCCCAGCTCGGCAGCCACCTTCGTAACATGTCTGGACCCGCACGGGTGACCTGAATCCCAAAGCGTCCGCTCCCTAGCTTGGCCACCTTCCGCAATCACTCCAGCGGACATCCGTAGGACCGTGTGCGCCGCACCGAGCGGCCGCTCTCCCGGAGTCCAAGCCCCATGTCCAGGTCCCTCCTGTCCGCCCTCGCCGTCCTCTCGCTGCTCGCCCTGCCCGCCGCCGCCCGCGCGGAGGATGACGCCAAGAAGGAGGACAAGACCCAGGGCGCGAAGTGCAGCATCAGCGTCAAGAAGGGGGACCTCGTCTCCCAGGGCAAGAACCTGGTCGTCGATGGCAAGAACGCGGTCCGGGACGCGGTGGCCATCGACGGCGACGTGGTGGTCCGCGCGGGCGCCACGGTGAATGACGTGGTGTCCATCCGCGGCAAGGTGACGGTGGAGGCCGGTGCCCGCGTGTCAGGGGACGTCACCGCCATCAACGGCAACGTCCGCCTCCAGAAGGGCGCCACCATCGCGGGGGATGTGACGGCCATCGGTGGAGAGGTTCAGGCCGACGAGGGGGCCACCATCGCTGGCGACAAGAACCAGCTCTCCATCAACATCAACGGAGAGGAGTTCTTCAAGAAGGTCATCGGCGCGGCCCTCAGCAGCGCGATCACCGACGACTGCGAGCTGCGCTTCACCGAGGAGTAACGGCCTGCTCCTTGTCGGAGGGCGCGCCGCCCTCGACACCCGTGAGCGGCATCAGCGTGGCCCGGAGCGCGAGAATCTGCTCCCGGGCCATCTGCTTGAGCCGCTCCAGGTCCGCGAGCGTCATGCCCTTGGTGGAGATGGGCGTGCCCACCGTCACCAGCGCGCGCGAGGTGGCGAAGCGCCACGAGTGCTTGGGCAGAGCGCGGCGCGTGCCGCTCACCGCCATGGGCAGCACGTCGGCGCCCGTCTCGATGGCCAGCCGGAAGGCGCCGTCCTTGAAGGGCAGCAGATCATCCGTCTTCGAGCGCGTGCCCTCGGGGAAGATCATCACCGGCATGCCCTTGTCCAGCCAGCGGGCGCAGATGGCCATGGCCGCCTGGGCCGAGTCCTTCTCGCCGCGGCGCACGGGGATGTCACCGGCCAGCCACATGCTCCAGCCCACGAAGGGAATCTTGAAGAGCGAGGCCTTGCCCAGCCACTTCATCTCCCACGGCAGCAAGGAGATGATGAACGGGTCCGCGTTGGACTCGTGGTTGCTCACCACCACGGTGCGGGACGCGGGGCGCACCGGGGTGCCGTAAATGGCGAACTTCCAGAAGGGGTTGAGCTTCGCCGCGGTGACGCCGATGAGCCGGAAGGCCCGGCCGGTGATCACCTTGCGCTTGTCGAACGGCCAGGTGACGACGAGGGGAGCCTGCAGGCAGAAGCCCACCACGGCCACCAGGCCGGTTTCCAGCCACGTATAGATGGAGAGCAGAGCGTTCATGAAGTGCCTCCCGGCCTATCAGCGGCGGACCTTCGGGTCCAGATCCACGCTCACCGGGCAGTGGTCCGAGCCGAGGACCAGGGGGTGGATGGCGGCCCGTTTCACGTAGGACATGGCCCCGGGTGAGGCCAGCACGTAGTCCAGGCGCCAGCCGATGTTGCGCTCGCGCACGCCGAAGCGCTGGCTCCACCAGCTGTAGTGCCCCGTCCCCTTCTCGAAGTGGCGGAAGGTGTCCACCCAGCCGGCGCGGATCCACCGGTCGAGCTCCTCGCGCTCCTCGGGGCGGAAGCCGCTCGTCTCCCGGTTGTCCTTGGGGCGGGCGAGGTCGATCTCCTGGTGCGCGGTGTTGAAGTCCCCCATCACCAGGATGCGCTCGCCGTCACGCAGGCCCTTCTCCAGCCGCGCGAAGAGGCGCCGGTAGAAGTCCAGCTTGAAGGGGATGCGGCTGTTGTCGCGCTCCTTGCCGTTGCCGTTGGGGAAGTAGCAGTTGACCACCGTGAGGAGCCCGATGCGGGCCACCTGCAGCCGGCCCTCGGCGTCGATCTCCTTCACGCCCAGCACCGTCTCCACGTCGTCGAGCCCCTTGCGCGCGAAGAGGCCCACGCCGCTGTAGCCGGGGCGCTCCGCGGCGACGAAGTGGGTGGCGCGCCAGTCCTTGGGAGCACGCACTTCTTCCGGGAGCTGTTCCTCGCGGGCGCGCACCTCCTGCACGCCCACCACGTCGGCCTTCTCGGCCGCCAGCCAGTCCAGGAAACCCTTCTTGTGGGCCGACCTCAGCCCGTTCACGTTCCAGGAGACGATGCGCACACCCGTTCATTGCCCGAGCGGCGCACGCTTTTCCAGCCCTTCCGTGAGACTCCCCGCTCCCTCAGGAAGCGAGCGGGAAGCACGGGTGGAGCGAGGCCTCAGGAGGTCGGGAAGGGATTGCGCTCCTTGAACTGCTTCTGGTGCCAGTAGGGATAGACGGGGGGGGTGGCGCTGGCCGCGTCGAGCTTCGCCACCTGCTCCGGGGTGAGGTTCCAGCCAATGGCCCCCAGGTTCTGGCGCAGCTGCTCCTCGTTGCGCGCGCCGATGATGACGTTGGCGACGGTGGGCCGCTGCAGCAGCCAGTTCAGGGCGATCTGCGGCACCGTCTTGCCTGTCTCCTTCGCCACCTCGTCCAGGGCATCCACGACCTTGTAGAGGTACTCCTCGGGCACCTGCGGGCCGCCCGCGGCCGTCACCGAGTTCTGCAGCCGCGTGTCCTTCGGCATGGGCTGGCCGCGCCGGAGCTTGCCCGTGAGCCGCCCCCACCCCAGCGGGCTCCACACGACGGCGCTCACCTTCTGATCGACTCCCAGCGGCATCAGCTCCCACTCGTACTCGCGCCCGACGAGCGAGTAGTACGCCTGGTGGGCCACGTAGCGGGCCAGGTTGTACCGCTCCGACACCGCCAGCGACTTCATCAGGTGCCAGCCCGAGAAGTTCGAGCAGCCGATGTAGCGGATCTTCCCGCTGCGCACGAGATCATCGAGCGTGTTGAGCGTCTCCTCGACGGGCGTGACGGCATCGAAGCCGTGGAGCTGGAAGAGATCGATGTAGTCGGTGCCCAGGCGGCGCAGACTGCCCTCGACGGAGCGGATGAGGTGGTGGCGCGACGAGCCCACGTCGTTGGGGCCGGAGCCCGCGCGGAAGGTGGCCTTGGTGGAGATGATCGCCCGCTCGCGCCGGCCCTTGAGCGCCTGGCCGAGGATCTCCTCAGCGGCTCCACCGGAGTAGATGTCGGCCGAGTCGAACATGTTCATCCCGGCCTCGAGCGAGATGTCGACGAGCCGGGTGGCCTCCTTCACGTCGCTCTCACCAAAGCCCTTGAAGAACTCGTTGGTGCCACCGAACGTCCCGGTGCCCAGACTGAGCACGGGAACCTTGAAGCCTGAGCCACCCAGTTGCCGGAATTCCATGCGGTCGACCTTCCCATCCAGACGCGCGCGCCGACGGGCGCGGTGACGCGCGTTCTATCCTGGTTACAGGAAGAACATGGGGTCGAACTCGTCCACGCGAACCGGGAGCAGGCGCGGGAGCGGCCTCTGGAACACCTTCGCGTTCATCTCCAGGTCCAGGATCTCCAGCCCGGCGGGGACGAGCTCGCGGAAGCGCTGGCTCATGTACTCGCGCAGGCCCAGGATGGCCACCTGCCGCTTCTCCTCGAGGAGCTGGCGCAGGGCGTCCGCGAAGTCGGTCCCATCGTGGCTGGCGAGCGCGACCGCGGCCTTGGGACGTTGGGTGCGGATGGCCTCCAGGAGCTTGAGGATGCCCAGGTCCACCACCTTCTGGTCGGGCCGGCCATGAAGGAGCGCCACCTCGCAGCCGGCGGTCTTCAGGGCTCGCACGAAGCCGATCATCACATCCGGCAACTGCTCGCCCCGGGCGTTGAGCACCACCACGCAGCGCACGGGTTTGGGAAAGTGGTCTTCACAGAAGGCCACCAGTCGATCGAACTGCACACGGTCCTGGGGCTCGGGCTTGCGTCCCACGACATTGGACACGGCCCAGTCGACGTTCTCGGCGTCGATGAGGACGTAAGAGGCTGCGGGAGGACGTGAGGAAACCATGGCGCGGAGGATACCCTGATCCCGCGCCATGGAAGGACGATCCTTGTCCGTACCTCAGTGCTTGACGGCGTATTGCAGGAGCACCACCCCGTTGCGGTACGCCTTGGTCGAGAGCAGCTCGAGGTCCGCCTTCCGGGCCAGATGAGGGGCGAGCGTCTTGCCCGCACCGATCAGCACCGGGTTCAGCTTGATGATGACCTCGTCAATGAGGCCCGCGTCGAAGAGGGCCGCCGCCAGGGGCCCGCCGCCGCACAGGTAGATGTCCTTGGGGACGCTCATCTTCGCCGCCCGCACGGCGCGGCTCATGTCGGTCTGCGTGCCGGGGCGCGACTTGAGCTCGCGCACGAAGGCGACGGGGTCCTCCCGGACGAGGTGCACGCGCGGGTCCGGGCTCTCCTTCAGGGTGCGCGAGAAGACATAGGTCTCCAGGGAGGGATACGGGTCCGTGATCCCCACCTTCAGCGCGGGCTCGTAGGTGCCACGGCCCATGAGCACCGTGTCGTATTCCGACAGCAGGGAGTGGAAGTAGTCCATGAGGTGCTCGGGCGAGAGGTCCGAGGGGAAGAAGTCGACCGAGTCGTCCTCGCCGGCGATGAAGCCGTCGAGCGTCGTGGCCACGTGGTACTTGAGCTTGCGCATCTGGGATTGCATGAGGACTCCGGGCGCGCTCCGCGCGGGAAGGCACGGCGGCAAGAGGTTGTAGGGGGGGGGCGGGTCTCCGCTCCTCGCATGCACACGGCACGACGCAACTGCGGGGGTGGCAGACATCGTCACACCCAAGGGTCGCTACACGGAGCGGAGGTTTTCAGCGAAGGGAGATCATGGACGACACGGTGTCCCGTGCTGGACCAAAACGTCTCACAGGCATGTTCTGGAGACAAGCGTCTCCTTCAGCGCTGTCTCGTGGCGAACGCGTGTCCTGTCTGTCCCACCGTCCGTTGCCAACTTGAGCACGAACGGCAAGCTTGTCCTCCGAGACAGGCGAGGGAGGGGGGAAACATGGCAGGTACTCGACGGTTACGCATGCCCACGTGGGCTCCGGGGCTCATCGTCGCGCTCTCGATGGTGGCGAGCGCGGCTCCACGGGAGTCCCTGCCCGACTACTGGGATGTCCGCACGTATATCTCGCTCAACTGGGACGTGCTGACACGCTCGCTGGACACGTGCAAGGTGCTGACGGATCCCAAGGTCCCGGAGCGCTCCGTGCTCTACTTGCCCAAGGACCTGCCCGAGCCTCTATCGGTCCAGCAATTGCGCCAGCGATGCCCTCAGGTACAGGTCCGGCGTCTGCCATCGGATATCAACGGGCCAGGGCAAGCGGATGTCCGAGCGATCGATCCGCCGGGGCTGCTCTTCCTGGAGCATCCCTACGTCGTGCCCGGCGGCATGTTCAACGAAATGTATGGCTGGGACAGCTACTTCATCATCCGCGGGCTGCTGCGCGACGGACGGCGGGAGCTGGCCCAGGGCATGGTGCGCAACTTCTTCTTCGAGCTCGAGAACTACGGAGGAGTGCTCAACGCCAACCGCACCTATTACCTCACCCGCTCGCAGCCGCCCTTCCTCTCCTCCATGGTGCTGGCGGTCCACGACACCCTGAAGGGAGAGGCGGAGCGGCGTGCGTGGCTGACCGAGGCCCTGCCCTACGTGACCCGCGACTACGAGATGTGGGTCCGCGGAGAGCACCTCGCCGGGGACACGGGGCTGTCGCGATACTTCGATTTCGGCGAGGGGCCGGTGCCCGAGCTCGACACGCACGCCCGCTACTACCGCGATGTGGTGATGTACTTCCTGAAAAACCCCGAGGCCGGCAAGCCCTACCTGCGCAAGGTGGACCCGGAGAAACGGGAGGCGGCGGACACGGGCCCCCTGTTCACCGTGCAGGTGTGTGAACGGACGGTCGGGACGACCTCCTGCACGCCCATGGAGTCGTTCACCCTCACGGAGGACTACTACAAGGGCGACCGCAGCATGCGCGAGTCGGGTTTCGACGTGTCCTTCCACAACGGGCCCTTCAACGCGAGCACGCACCACTACGCCTCGGTGGACCTGAACAGCCTGCTGTACAAGACGGAGACGGACCTGGAGCGCATCAGCACGTTGCTGGGCCGCCCCGCGGAAGCGAAGGGGTGGCGGGAGCGCGCCACGCGGCGCCGGGAGTTGGTGGACCGCTACCTGTGGGACGCCGAGCGGGGCATGTACTTCGACTACGACTTCGTGGCCGGCAAGCGCTCGAACTACGAGTACGCAACCACCTTCTACCCGCTCTGGGCGGGGCTGGCGTCCCCCGAGCAGGCACGCGCCGTGGCGGGCAAGCTCTCCCGCTTCGAGCAGCCCGGCGGCGTGGCGATGAGCCGCCAGGAGTCACTCACCCAATGGGACTACCCCTACGGGTGGGCACCCATCCAGCTCCTCACCGTCGAGGGGCTGCGCCGCTACGGCCGTGGCGAGGACGCAGACCGGCTCTCCCGGAAGTTCCTCGACACGGTCGCCGAGAACTTCCGCCGGGATGGGACGATCCGCGAGAAGTACAACATGGTGACGCGCTCCTCGGAGATGAAGATCGCGGCGGGGTATACGGAGAACGTCGCCGGCTTCGGGTGGACCAACGGCGTCTTCCTGGAGCTGCAGCACGGGCTCCAGGAGGAGCCCGCGCGCCGGGTGGGACGCAAGCCGCCACCCGCGAGGCGAGAGCAGCGGCCGTCACCGGCTCCCTGAGCCCAGGTCGCCCCAGCTCAGTGCGTCAGCACCGGGTACGCTGGGCCCACCCCGCATCTCTGACGGAAGGCGCGCACCGTCTCGGCGATCTCCGTGCCCGCCTCCACCAGGCCCGCGTGGCCCGCGTCATCCACCAGCACCCACTCCGCGGCCGGCATCCGCGCGCGCATCCGCTCCATTTCGCGCAGGGGCACCAGGAGATCGTTCTTCGCGGCGATGAGCTGCGTGGGCACCCGGACGTCCGGCAGCACGTCCCAGCACGGAGGGCAGTCCAGCAGGCCGCGCATCATCATCCAGAAGGCCTCCGGGTCCATCCGGCGCAGGGCCAGCAGGAACTCCAGGATGTCCGCGCGCGGGGCGCGGGCCCTCAGCAGTCCCGAGACGCGCCCGAGTGGATACGCCAGCCGCGAAGCCAGCACCTGGTGGACGAGCGGCGCCACCTTGGGCACCAGCGGCGTCAGGGTCTTGAAGGCGCGGCCCAGGGTGTTGTGCCCGCCCGGCAGCGGGATGAACCAGGCGCTCGGATCCGGCGAGGCGGGGCTGCCGCCGATGAGCGTCATGGCGGGCACCAACTCCGGCCGCCGCCGGTACAGCTCCAGCACCACCCGGACGCCCATGGAGAACGCCACGTGGTGGGGCGGGCGCCCGTCGCCTCGGACCATCATCTCCTCGGTGACGCGCTCCAGGTCATCCACGTGGACGCGCAGGGCGTAGTCACCATTGACGGACAGCTGGCTGCGGCCGTGGCCCCGGTAGTCCCAGTGCACCACCCGGTGGTCCTGCTCCAGGTCCGCGACGATGTAGCGCCAGAAGTTCTCCGACGTCCCGATCCCGTTGGTGAGCAGCACCGACGGGCGGGAGGCGAGCGCGGGTTCCGCCTCATTCTCCGGGGCATTGCCCACATGCGTGTGGTACGCGACGCGGGTGCCGTCGGGAGCGGTGACGAAGCGGGTGAGGCGCAGATAGGGCATGTTCCCCCCCACCATTCGGCTGCTCCCCCGGCGGCGCAAGGCCCGGCGTTCATTAGTGGGTATCGTTACGCCTCCTTCCATGAGCCAGACCGCTTCCCCTCCTCCCCTCACACGCTGGCTCGAGCCCCGTCCCTCGGGGCCCGAAGCGCCGCCCGCGGCCATCTCCGTGGGCACGATGAACTTCGGGGCCCGTACCCCGGCGCCCGAGGCGCAGCGCATCGTCGCCCGGGCCCTGGAGCGCGGCGTGCCCTTCTTCGACACCGCCAACTCGTACGGCAACGGTGAGGCCGAGCGCCTCCTCGGCCAGGCGCTGCGCGGCCGGAGGGCGGAGGTGGGGCTGGCCACCAAGGTGGGGCTGGCGCGCGTCCGGGGGAAACCCGAGGGCCTCTCCAGTGGACAGCTCGTGCGTGCGGTGGAGGACAGCCTGAAGCGTCTCGGGACGGACTACGTGGACGTGCTCTACCTGCACGCCCCGGATGCCTCCACGCCGGTGGAGGAGACGCTGGAGGCCGTGCACGGGCTCTTGCGCGCCGGCAAGGCGAGGCACTGGGGCGTGTCCAACCACGCGGCCTGGCAGTTGCTGGAGCTACGGGGCCTGTGCGACGCGCGCGGCCTGCCCCGTCCGGTGGTGTCCCAGGTGCTCTACAACATGCTGGTGCGCCAGGTGGAGGTGGAGTACCTGCCCTTCACGAGGCGCTACCCCATCCACACCACCGTCTACAACCCGTTGGCCGGAGGACTGCTCTCCGGGCGCCATGTGCCGGGTGGGGCCATCCCCGCGGGCTCGCGCTTCGACGGCAACCGCTTCTACCAACGCCGCTACTGGTCCGAGCGCCTTTTGGAGCAGGCCGCGCGCCTGCGGGAGGTGGCGGAGGCGGCGGGCCTCACGCTGGTGGAGCTCGCCTATGCGTGGCTGGCGAGCCGGCCCGGGGTGGACTCGGTGCTGGCGGGCCCGGCGACGGTGGAGCACCTGGACGCGGCGCTGGACGCCTGCGCGAAGCCGCTGCCCCCGGAGGTGGCCACGCGCGTGGATGAGCTCTCCCGGGAGTGGCTGGGCACGGACGCCACGTACGCGAGGTGAGCATGCTGGCGGTGGATGCGGAGACTTTCGATCTGGCCGGGCCGCTGGCGCACTATGCCGAGCACGGGTACGCGCGCCTGGGCCGGCTGCTCAGCGCCGAGGGCCTGGAGGCGCTGCGCGAGCGCGCGGACGATCTCATGCTCGGGCGCGTGGCGTACCCAGGCATGTTCTTCCAGCTCGACGCGCCCACGGGCCGCTACGAGGACGCGCCGCTGGGGCTCGGTTGGCAGGGGCCGTCGCTGGACTACCGCAAGCTGGAGAAGCTGGAGAAGGATCCGCGCTTCCTCGAGTGGATGGAGAACCCGCTCTTCGAGCGGCTCGCCCGGGCGCTCATGCCCGGGGACATCTGCCTCTACCGGGCCATCCTCTTCCACAAGGGCCAGCGGGGCGGCAGCGAGCTGCCCTGGCACCAGGACGGGGGCAAGCTGTGGGGCCTCACGAAGGACCCCGAGCTGCAGCTCTGGACGGCGCTGGACGACGCGCCGCTGGACGGCGGCTGCGTGGAGGTGGTGCCGGGGAGCCACCGCTGGGGGCTGGCCACGGCGCTCGGGGGCGTGGTGCCGCCAGACCAGGTGGCGGCACGCGGGGCGGACGGGCTGGCGGTGCCGCTGCCGGTGGAAGCCGGCGAGGTGCTGCTGCTCCACAACTACGTGTGGCACCGCTCGGGGCCAAGCCGCACGGGCCAGCGCCGGCGGGGCTTCTCGGCTTGCTACATGAGCTCGGACACGCGCTGCGTGCGCAAGAAGAAGGCCCCACGGGACTTCTTCCCGCTCTTCCGCGGAGCCTCGCGCTGAGGTGCCCTACCCCGCCTTGAGCTTGCTGCGGATGGCGGGCAGGCTGATGCGGAAGGTGCTGCCCCGGCCCAGCTCGCTGCTCGCGGTGATCTCCCCGCCGAAGCCCGTGATGATGCCGTGGCAGATGGACAGGCCCAGCCCCGTGCCCACGCCCACCGGCTTGGTGGTGAAGAAGGGATCGAAGATGCGATCCAACACCTCACGCGGCATGCCGCACCCGGTGTCCTTCACCTCGATGACGGCGTGGTTGCTCTCGGCGCGCAGGATGACGCGGATCTCGTTCTTGTCCGGCTGGCCGGCGGTGATCGCGTGGGCGGCGTTGATGAGCAGGTTGAGGACCACCTGACCGAACCGCGCCTCGCTGCCCTCCACGAGCGGCACCTCGGACACGTCCTTCACCACGGTGGCGCGGTGGCGCAGCTCGCCGCGGGCCAGCGCCAGCGCCGAGTCGATGACGCGCCGCAGATCCACCGCCGTGGGCTGCTCCTCGTCGCCTCGCGAGAAGGTCTTCAGATCCTGGACGATGAGCCGCACGCGGTTGACGCCCTCGTTCGTCTCCGCCAGCACCTCCTCCACCTCGCTGAGCCGCCCCTCGGGCAGCAGCCCGGTGATGGTGTGCAGCTCCTCGGTGAGGAAGGACAGGTTGGAGATGACGAAGGCGAGCGGGTTGTTGATCTCGTGCGCCACGCCCGCGGCGAGCGTACCCACCGAGGCCAGCCGGTCCGCGACGACGAGGCGCGCCTGGATCTGCTTGCGCTCGGTCAGGTCGCGCGCGCTCACCAGGGTGGCGGGCTGGCCGGCGAAGACGAGCCGCAGGCTGCTGATCTCCGCCGTCAGCAGGCCACCGCCGGGAGGCAGGAAGCGGATCTCCCGCACGCGGTTGGAGGTGCGGCCGAGCAACCCATCGAGCTGGCCGGCGGCGGCGCTGCGATCCTCCGGGTGGATGAAGTCCAGCAGCGAGCGGCCCACCAGCTCACTGGCCTTGAGCCGCAGGAAGGAGCACGCGGACGGGTTGACGTAGAGCAGCGGCCCGCCGCGGTGCACGAAGATGGCCTCGGGCGAGCCCTCGATGAGGGCGCGGAAGCTCTCCTCGGAGCGGCGCAGTGCCTCCTCGGCGGCCTTGCGCTCGGTGATGTCGAAGGACACGCCCCCCAGGAAGCGCCGGCCCGAGCTGTCGCGGGCGATGAACCGGTAGGTGAGGAACTGGCGCGGCTCGCCCTCCGGCGTGGGGACCATACTCTCCGAGACGGAGGGCTGGCCGGACTTGAAGGCCTGCTCGTCCTGGTCGCGCAGGTGGGCAACCGTCTCCGCGGGCATGAGCTGCTCGTCGGGGATGGTGCTCACGTCCAGGCCGGGAGCCAGCCCGAAGAAGCGGCGGAAGGGCTCGTTGACGAAGACGCGCCGGCCGGCCTCGTCCTTCATGTACGCGAGCGCCGGGTTGTTGTTGAGGAAGGAGTCGAAGAGGTGCTGGCTCTCCTGGAGCGCGGTGACGATGGAGGCCACCTCCGTCATCAGCGCCTGCTTCGCCGCGTGCTCGGCGGCGTTGCCCATGGCGGCCCCGAGCAGGCCGGCCATCAGCTCCAGCGTGCGCTCGTCCGAGTCCACGAAGGCGAACGGCACCTGGGAGGCGATGCTCAGCACGCCCACCGTCTGGTTGTCGCGCTTGAGGGGCACATTCAGCATGGAGCGCACCTTGAGCCGGCGCGCCGCCTCCACGTTGGCCCGGGGATCCCGCTCGGTGTCGTCGGTGCGCATCACCTCGCCGCGCAGCACGCTGGTGCCGGCCATGGTGCTGGCGATGGCCAGACGGGCGCCCTCGAACTGCTTCGAGTAGCCCGTGCAGACCCGGTAGAACATCTCCTCGCCCTCGATGATGCCCACGGCCGCGCCGCCCGCGCCGCAGAGGATCATCGCCCGCTCGGCGATGAGCCGCATCACCACGTCCAGGTCCAGGCCCGCCAGCGCGATGTCGTTCTGCGTCTGGATGATGGCCGCCAGCCGCTCGATCTCCCCGCGCGCCGACTCCTCATGGGACTGCCGGCGCATGAAGGCGTAGCAGCGGCGCTCGAACAGGGCGATGCGAGCGCGCACATCCACCGGGTGGAAGGGCGCCACCAGGTAGTCGTCCACGCCGATCTCCATCAGCGGGGCGATGTCCTCGTCGGTGAGACTGGCCGCCATGCCGAGCACGGACACCTCGGCGGCGCGGATCTGCGCGCGCAGCCGGCTGAACCAATCGGACTTCTCTCGGACCTGCTCGGCCCCGACCACGAGCACATCCACCAGGGAGATGGTGGCGGCCGTGACCTCGGGTCCCGAGGCGACCACGACCTCGTGTCCCATCCGGGAGAGCTCCGACCCGATGGGGTGGTCACCGTCGCGACTGAGGAGGAGAAAGCGCATGGAGGCAGGAGCGGATTCTAAGGAAACAGAAGATTGCTAGATCGGGGCCCTTCCGGTCCACCACGAGCACCCGATTCCGGAAGAACCGCTCTCCGTTGGACGCCAGCCTATCCTCCTTCGCTCCACGGGGGGGAGTGGTGGGAGGCGCAAAGGGGGACCATGGGCCGCACGGTGAGCGGGCAAGCGGTCCGCATTATTGCCACGTGTCCAACGTTTGTGCGACCTCGACGTGCTCAATGGTGGTCGCACGGGAGGAAGAAGGGGCCCGGCCCCTGGCGTCCGAGCAGGGGCGCCCTATCTCACCCGGGTTGTCCGCAGCGGGCATGCGGGCACGAGTTGCTCGGTGCGGGGCCGGTCCGGGGGGAAGGTCACAGATGAGGTACGGCATCGCGGTGGGGCTGTGGATGGTGGCGCTCGGCGCCTGTCAGGTGGCGACGCTGCCCCAGGTAGTGGACGGCGGGGAGGAGCGCTCCGCGTCCGAACTCTCTCAGCTCTTCGACCGGGGTGCCCTCACGGTGATGACGCGCAGCCTGTCAGGCGAAGGGCACCTGGAGCGGGTGCTGGAGGCGCCGAGGGCGGAGGAGCCGGCGCGCGCCGCGGAGCTGCTGGGGGCGCTGCACCCGGAGGACGTGCGGGCCCGGGCGCGCAGGCTGGCGGACGAGATTCAGTATGCCCGGCCTCACCTCATCGGGCTGCAGCAGGTGATGCAGGTGCGGCTGCAGTCGCCGGGGGACGCGCTCTTCGGAGGCACCCGGCCGGCGGAGGCGATGCACCTGGATGTATTGCCGGTGCTGATGGGTGAGCTGGAGGCGCGCGGGCTGCACTACCGGGAGGTGGCGCGGGTGCGCAACGCGGACGTGGAGCTGCCGCTGCTCACGAGTGACGCGCCGGCCTTCGACGACGTGCGGCTGACGGACTTCGACGTCATCCTGGCGCGGGCGGACGTGGAGGTGAAGGAGACGCGGACGGGCAACTACGTGGCGCACCGGAAGGTGCCGCGTCCGGGCCAGGAGCCGGTGGCGCTGCCGAGGGGTTGGGCCTCGGTGGCGGCGAAGGTGGAGGGCCGGACGTACCGCTTTGTCAGCACGCACCTGGAGCCGGCGCCGGACGAGCACGGGCTGCGCGTGCAGGTGGCGCAGGCGGGGGAGCTGATCCGGGCGCTGCATGGCGAGCCGCTGCCGGTGGTGCTGGTGGGGGACTTCAACACGCCGGCGAACCTGGGGTTGCTGGGAGCGCCGACCTACCGGGAGCTGTTGCTGGCCGGGTACGTGGACGTGTGGACGCACCGCCAGGGGGGCACGCAGCCGATGGGCGTGGACCAGGCGCTGGAGATGCCGGCGTTGGCGGAGCGCCTCAACCTGGTGCTGGTGCG
This sequence comes from Archangium sp., assembly GCA_035645295.1. GTDB lineage: Bacteria > Myxococcota > Myxococcia > Myxococcales > Myxococcaceae > Archangium. Next base: position 2,701 of record DASQMW010000012.1, on the reverse strand, counting down.
CAAGCCGGTGACGCCGGGCCTGCGCCGGGTGGGCCCCGTGCTGGCGTACATCGTGGGGGGCTCGCTGGAGGAGCGGTTCGGCCCCTGGAAGCCGGACGTGGCGGGAGTGGTGGCGCGCCTGCGCATGTGACACTCCCCTTCGGGCTGCTGAACCCGGTTACACTGAGCCCGTGACTGAGCAGCGGTCCGGAGTCCTGGTCGCCGAGCAACCCCACTACCTGCCGTGGCTGGACTTCTATGAGCAGGTGGCGAGGGCGGACACGCTGCTGGTGCTGGACAATGTGCAGTGGCTGAGGAGGGGCTGGCAGCGGAGGGCGCGGGTCGCACTTCCGCCGGGCACTCCCCTGCCCCCGCCGGCCGAGCCCGCGTTCCAGTGGCTGACGATCCCCTTGGAGGGAGCGCACCGGGACACGCGGATCTCCGAGCTGGCGGTGGACCCGGGGCAGCCGTGGACGCGCAAGCACCTGGCGACGCTGACGATGCTGTACGGGAAGAGGCCCTACTTCCGGAGCCAGGTGCTGCCGGCACTGGAAGGCTTCTACGCGGAGGCGGCGAAGGAGCGGGGCCCGGGCTCACTGCTGCGCACGTTGCTGGCGAGCATGGCGCTCTTCTACGAGCCGCTGGGCGTGAAACCGCGGGTGGAGCTGGCGTCGAAGCTGGACCGCTCGCACCCGGACAAGACGGGGCGGCTGGCGTCGTACTGCACGCAGCTGGGGCTGGAGACGTACTACTCGGCGGTGGGCTCGCTGTACCTGAAGCCGGGACCGTTCCGGGAGGCGGGGGTGAGGCTGCTGTGGCAGAAGTTCCGCTATCCGGCGTACGACCAGGGCCGGAAGGGAGAGCGCTTCGTGGTGGGCCTGTCGATCGTGGACGTGCTGTCGAACGTCCCACTCGACGAGGTCCGGAAGTGGCTCGAGCCCAGCCCCTGGGGCCCGTTCGCCAAATAACCCAATCACCCCTCGAAGCAACCACCCCTCTCCCCCCGGGAGAGGGACGGGGTGAGGGTGCCCGTCCCCGTCCTCCCCACGGTGGGGAACTCCGAGCCCGCGAATCAGCGCCCTCCGCCGCGCTCCTTGTCGAAGCGGACGAAGTAGCTGCGGACGGACGCATCAATCAGGTCCTGATCGAGCTGCGGAGGCCTGCCGCGGTAATGAGCCATGTCGATCATCTGATCGAGCAGGTCGCGGGGCTGGCACGCGGCGAAGCGGCGGCCGATGGGCTTGTAGTGGGTGTCGATGAGGTACTGGACCATGTCGGCGTCGTAGGAGACGCCGCGCTTGCGGCACATGACCTCGAAGATCTGATGGAACAGCTCCTCATCGGGGGGCTGGACCTCGAGCTTGTAGCGGACGCGGCGGAGGAAGGCGTCGTCGACGAGGTCGCTGGGGTCGAGGTTGGTGGAGAAGGCGGCGAAGACGTCGAAGGGGACCTGGACCTTCTTGCCGGTGTGGAGCGTGAGCATGTCCACATCACTCTCGAGCGGGACGATCCACCGGTTGAGGAGGTCCTTGGGGGAGACCTTCTGACGGCCGAAGTCGTCGATGAGGAGCATCCCGTTGGTGGCCTTCATCTGGAAGGGAGCCTCGTAGTACTTGACCTCGGGGGAGTAGACGAGGTCGAGCATCTCGAGGGTGAGTTCACCGCCGACGACGACGAGGGGCCGGCGGCAGCGGACCCAGCGCCGGTCATAGGACGGGGTGTTGGCGTCCTCCTCGATGGGCTTGTGGAGGATGCTGTCGTAGATGCGGACGATGAAGTCGTCGATGAGGATGGCGTGGGGGATGAAGATCTCCCCATCGAAGCAGTTGACCATGCCCTGGCAGATGGCCGTCTTGCCGTTGCCGGGGGGCCCGTAGAAGAAGATGGCGCGGCCCGAGTTCATGGCGGGGCCGATGCCGTCGAAGATGTAGTCGCGGATGATGAGGTCGCCGAACTGATCCTCCATCCGGTTGCGGGTGATGCGGTTGCCGCGGACGGTCTGCTTCTTGACCGAGTCGATCCACTCCTGGAGGGTGACGGGAGCGGGGCCGTTGTAGCGGTTGCGATCGAGGATCTGCCGCAGCACGTCGGTGGCGAACGTGGTGAGCTGGTAGATCATCGTGGACTTGCCCACGCCGGAGCCGCCACCGCCGCGGATGTCGATGTACTTCTGGCGGCGCAGGCCCTCGACGACCTCATCGATGATGGTGGAGGGCAGCTTGAGGCGGTTGGCGATGTCCATGCCCCGCATCTCGCCAGCGAAGAAGATGGCCTTGAGGACGAGCTCCTCCACCATGGTGGCGGTGAGACCCGACTCGGCGAGCGTGCGCGGCTGGGCGGGCCACATGCTGGTGGCGCTGGAGGCGCCCCCACCCTCGGCGATGGCGGCGCGGCGCTGGGTGCTGGTCATCCTGCGCTCGGGGCCCGGGACGGCCGGGCCGCCGGGCGGAGGACGCCGCGGCTCAGCGGGGACGGGAGGCAGCTCCGACGTCGGGACGGGGGGCCCGGCGCGGCGCGGCTCGACGATGACGGAGGGCAGATCCATGGTCGGCACCGGAGGGGCCGAGCGGCGCTGGTGCTCCACGGGGACGGGAGCCATCTCCATGCTGGGCACGGGCGGAGCGGACCGCTTGTCCATGGGGACGGCGGCCAGGTCCATGCTGGGCATGGGAGGGGCCTGGCGGCGCAGCTCCGCGGGGACGGGGGGCAGCTGCTCCGTGGG
>DASQMW010000011.1:0-1614 GCA_035645295.1 Archangium sp. | reverse complement strand
GTCGGTGGGCAGCTCCAGGGCGTGGGGCGCCCCGGCCAGGTGCTGCTTCCACCAGGAGAGCTGGGAGTCGAGCGCCTCACCCTGCAACCAGTCGCGCTGCCAGAGGGCGTAGTCGGCGTACTGCAGGGGCAGCTCGGGCAGAGGCGAGGGCCTACCCGCGGAGAAAGCCTGGTAGAGGGCGGCCACCTCGCGCACCAGCACGCCCATGGACCAGCCGTCGGAGACGATGTGGTGCACTGTCATGAGCAGCACGTGCTGCTGTTCATCCAGGCGCAGCAGGGTGGTGCGCAGCAGGGGGCCTCGGGCCAGCTCGAAGGGACGAGCGGCCTCTTCGATGGCGAGCCGGCGTGCCTCGGCCTCACGAGAGGACTCGGGCAGGGCCCTGAGGTCCACCTGTGTCAGTGGCAGCTCGGCGGCGGGATGGATGAACTGGAGGGCGGTGCCGTTGTCGTCACCGAAGGTGGTGCGCAGCGACTCGTGGCGGCGCACCAGCTCGCAGAAGGCGCGCTGGAGGGCGGAGGCATCCAGGGAGCCCGAGAGACGCAGGGCCGTGGGGATGTTGTAGGTGGGGTTACCCGGCTGGAGCTGATCGATGAACCACAGGCGCTGCTGAGCGAAGGAAAGGGGCAGGAGGCCGTCGCGAGGCGCCGGACGGAGCGCGGGTGGAGCGGCTTGGTTGCCAGCGGAGAGACGGGCCGTGTCCAGCTTCAGGGCGAGCTGCTCGAGGGAGGAAGCCTCGAAGAGGGCACGCAGGGGCAGCTCCACCTTGAAGGTGGAGCGCAGGCGGGAGACGAGCCGCGTGGCCAGCAGGGAGTGGCCGCCCAGGGAGAAGAAGTCGTCGTACAGGCCCACGCGCTCCACATTGAGGAGCTCGGCCCAGAGGGAGGCGAGCTGCTGCTGGGTGGCGGTGGAGGGGGCGACGAAGGGGTGCTGGGAAGCGAGGCGGGAGGAGGCGTCCGGAGCGGGCAGAGCCTTCCTGTCCACCTTGCCGTTGGGAGAGAGGGGCAGGGCCTCCAGGGGGACGAAGGCGGAGGGCAGCATGAAGTCGGGCAGGTGCTGCCTGAGGAAGGAGCGCAGCGAGTCCACCTCGAGGGAGTGGCCAGGAGCGGGGACGACGTAGGCCACCAGGCGCTTGTCGCCGGGCACGTCCTCGCGAGCCAGCACCACGACGGCCTGGAGGGAGGGGTGTTGGCGCAGCGCGGACTCGATTTCTCCCAGCTCGATGCGGAAGCCGCGCACCTTCACCTGGTGGTCGATGCGGCCGAGGTACTCGAGTTGGCCGTCGGGCAGACGGCGGACGAGGTCGCCGGTGCGGTACATGCGGCTGCCCGGGGGGCCGAAGGGGTCGGGGATGAAGCGCTCGGCGGAGAGCTCGGGGCGGTGGAGGTAGCCGCGAGCCAGGCCGACGCCAGCCAGGAAGAGCTCACCCGGGACGCCAATGGGCTGCAACTGGAGGGAAGCGCTGAGGATATAGGCGGAGGTGGCGGGCAGGGGCACGCCGATGGTGGGCTCGCCAGGGCCGTGAGGGACACGGGTGAAGGTGGAGTAGGTGGTGTCCTCGGTGGGGCCGTAGAGGTTGAAGACGTGCTCGACGGTGCCCAGGGCGTAGAGGCC
>DASQMW010000010.1:0-11938 GCA_035645295.1 Archangium sp. | reverse complement strand
AGGTAGGCCACTTCCCCAGGCGAAAGGTGGAGCAGATGGGGCGGTCGTCTCCTCATCCACCCAACTTACCCGGTCTCTTCCTCTACCCAACCTGCCCGCCGGTCTCGACTATGTTGAAAAACTAGTCGGACACTCCACTAGCGGGCGCGGTCCTGCGCGGCTTGCGAGTAGGTCACCAACGCGATGCCGACGGCGACCACGAGCGCGCCCAGCCAGGTCATCAGCGGGTAGCGCTCGCCCAACACGAGGGTGCCCGAGACGAGCCCCACGGCCGCGCCGACATAGCCAATCTGGCTCAAGAAGACGGGGCCTCCCACCTGCTGCAGGCGGAAGAACAAGGCGAACATTCCCGCGCTGGTGAGCATCTGCATCGCCGAGAGCGGCACGGACTCGAGCAGCGACGCCAGGGAGGCCGGTCCAGGCCCGATAAGGCCGATGACCAGCAGCATGCATGCGGCGAAGAAGTTGCTGCCGACCGCGAGCGACAGGGGATCGGCCTGCTTCGGCCAGTCCAGGGTGCGGTAGACGTTTCCCGCCGCCAGGAAGACCGGGATGAGGAGCGCGATCCCAATCCACAGTGGATCCCCGGGACGGTCCACCTGCCCGCGCGAGAAGACGATGACGAGCGCGCCGGACAGTCCCGTGACGATGCCCAGCACGCCCGTGAGGTCGGGCCGGCGCAAGCGCAGCACCGCCGAGAACGCGAGCGTCAGGACGGGCGAGAGCGTGTAGGTGGCCGCCGTGAAGCCGGCGCCCAGTCTGGGAATCGCGGCGAACATGATGAGGTTGGGGGCCACGAACGAAATGGCGGCCGAGAGCGTGTAGTAGCGCAGGTGCCGTCCCGTGAGGGGGATGGTCCGCCGCGTGAGCGCCACGACCGAGCCCAACACGATCACCGCGCCCATCGAGATGATCCAGGACCACGCGACAGGGTGGATCCCCGCCTGGCCCGAGAGCTTTCCCAGCGGGAAGTAGGCGCCGAGCAGAACGCCTGTGCCCAACAGGAGTGCGGTCGCCGTCCGGGTCTTGTTATTCATCTGAGGAACCTTGAAGGAGCGGTCGTGGAACGCCGTACGCCGCGGCAGTGGAAATGGCGGGGGGGCGGGACGTTAAACACCTCGTCCGACACTTTTCCAGCGTTTCCAGTGTTGCTGTTTTCCACGTGCACGGCGCGGGGGTTCAACGGATATGCCTATCCCCACGCCGCTTCGGACGCATGGCGCGCCACCCTCTCACATCGCTTGCAATAGCCTCTCCGGGGGACCCTCTTTGGGCGGCGAAGCGCTCCTCGTAGACAATCCGGATCATGCGCTCCCGGGTGTCCTTCCTGGTGGTCATCCTGCTCTCTGGGCTGTGGCTCGCTGAAGGTGTGTGGTGGCTCGGCTCCCCAGGCCACGGCCCCCTCCGGAGCCCTCGCCACGGCCCAGGCCAATCCCTTGCCACAGAAGCCCCCCGAGCCTCCCGAGGCCCGCTTCGCCCAGCGCTACCTCGTCATCGCCCATTCCCGTGAGGCCAGGTCCCGCTCGATGGTCTCGTTGTGAGACGGGTTCTGCCGGGTGTGGGGTTGCCCGTAGCGTGTGGAGAGCGTGGGTGCGCCGCTGGAATTGCTTCCCGAAGCGTTCGTCGCGCAAAGAGCCAGGCTGGAGCAGATGGCAGCGCCCGCGGCCACACCGGAGACGATGAGGGAGCCGTCCGCCACGGCCTGCGCGGTGGAGACGGATTGCTCCAGGAGGATAGGTCCTTCGGGCGTCACCGAGGGCAGTAGCCGCCAGATTCCGCCTTCGGGCACGTGGGGAATGAGTCTGGCCAGTCCCAGGGTCGCCACCGTTAGGGTTGCGGCGAAGGCTTTCGAGAACAACGGCTCGGGAGCCAACCAGGCCGCGAAGTACACCACGATGGAGAGGCAGACACTGGTGACGAAGGCGGGAGAGGTGAAGAGCGCGAGGGCTGCCTCGCGGAGCCCTTTGGGCTTGCCCTACGAAATCGGGGCAAGCCCACTCTCCGGGGGGGGCTGGGCGTGCCCTCCAGCACCCCGTCGAGCCTTCTCCAGACGCTTCTAGCGGCCCCAGTCGTTCTGCAGGAGCCCGCCGCCCGGGTTCTTCCACCAATGCCGGGTGGTGCCGGTGCCATCCTGCGCCCAGACGTGCTGGACCGTGTCGATGAGGAGCGCGGTAGGGTCGGTCACGATGCCCGTGCCCCAGACCTCGTTGCCCATGCCCGTGGACGGCGCCCACCAGATGTGCCGCAGCTCGTTCGTCGTCGAGCGGATGAAGAGGTGCTGCTCATTGCCCACGAGCATCACCGCGGGGCGGCCGGTCACCCCCGTGCCCCAGACGTCCTGCTGCCAGCCCTGGTTGGGGTTCCACCACCAGTGACGCAGCGCGCCCCCGGTGTCCACCGCCCAGGTGTGGTGGGCGTCACCCATCTGCGCGGACACGGGAGGACCCGCCACGTTGGCACCGAACCGCTCGGTGCGCATTCCCTGGTAGGGGTTCCACCACCGGTGCTCGATCTCCCCCGTGGTGGTGCGCACGAAGACATGCTCCTGCCCGCCCTGGAGCATCACGTTCGGCTTGCCCACCGTGCCACTGCTCGCCCAGGTATCCGAACGGACGGGGAAGCCCGGCGCCCACCACCAGTGCCTCAGCGCGCCCGCCGTGTCCACGGCCCACGCATGCTGCGCGTCTCCGTTGATCATGGTTACCGGGTCCGAGGCGATGCCCGTGGCCCAGATTCCCTCGCGCGTCACCCCGTCCTTCGCGTCCCAGAAGCGCTGCTTGAGCTCCCCCGTGCTCGTGCGCGCGAAGACGTGCTGCTGGGTGCCGTAGACGAAAGCCGAGGGCGCACCTGCGATGCCCGTGCCCCAGCTGTCGCGCACCCACCCGCGGGTGGTGTCCCAATAGATGTGGCGGAGCTCGGAGGCCGAGTTGCGGAAGAAGTAGTGCTCCTGGCCCGGGGTGGCGTAGGCGGCCACGCTCTCCGTGGCATTCGCCCCCCCAATGGGGGCCGACGCCGCGGAGCCGACATACGCCTGGCACCAGCCCGAGGCGTTCCAGGTCGTGGCGATCTGCAACACGGCCTTCCCGTCCTTGGAGCCGAGCAGCGGGTTGGAGTAACCCGGGCACGGGACGCCGTTGGCGTCGGGGCGCCCCGAGTCGTTGATGGAGATGGGGGCGGCCACCTCGAACCAGTTCCCATCCCCATCGCTCGCGTTGGCCAGGAGCAGCCCGCCCTCGTTGGGGGCGAAGGTGCCGTCCGCGTTGCGGATGCGCATCGCGTCCATGAGCACGGTGTTCCCCGCGACGGTGATGGTGGGGGTGCTGGCGGGGTACCTCCCGCTCGCCGTGCGCACGCGCGTGCCGATGGTGGCCGGGTCTCCCCAGTTCCAGCCGTCGACGGACTTGCGCACGTACGCCTCACACACGTGCGAGGTGTCCGCGCTGCAGACCTCGTAGCTCATCAGCCAGTTGCCGGAGGGCATGCGCCGGACCACCGCCATGCCGGGCCGGGCCGCCTTGGCGACGAGCTTCACCACGGGGGTGAGGTCCGTCCACGTCACCCCGTCCAGGCTGCGCGCCTTGACGAGCTTCTGGCTGTGGTTGGGGTCCGTCTCGTCGGAGAAGAAGACGACGAGGCTGCCGTCGTTGGCCACGATGAACTCCGGCTCCCACGTCCCGAGCGTGTTGCTCGCGGTGTGGATGGTGGAGAGGAACGTCCAGGTGCGGCCCCCGTCCTGGCTCTTCCACACGCGCTCGCGCATGCGGCGCGTGGAGGCGGGCGCGTCGGCCCCGAAGGAGGCCGCCCACAGCAGGGTGCCCGCGGGCATGCTGCCCACCGCGGTGGGCAACTCGTAGAGCGTGTGGCAGCACATGCCCTCGCTGGCGGCGGGGTCGTTCACCGCGCCGACCCGGGTGAAGCTCTGGCCGTTGTTGTCACTGTGGAAGATGGCTCCCACCCAGGCGCCGGAGAGGTTCGTCACCACCGCCGCCACGAGGCGGCCATTGGCCGTGCCGCTGTTCTGGAGCCGGATGACGCGCGGGTAGAAGGAGTAGGCGTTCCACAGGGGCTGGCCGCCGGTGGCAATTTCCTGGGTGAGGTCCGTTGCCTCATTCGTGGCGGGCGGCGCGTCCTCTCCCGGGGGGGCACAACCCGCCGCGCCCAGGGTGAGCACGAGGGCGGGAAGAAGCTGGCGGAGCAGGTCGAAACAGCGCAAGCGCATGAAGGCCTCATCGGGGGGGAGTGAAAACGACGCTCCGGCCCAGCAAGCCGCATGCACTCGCCTGGAATCAATTGAAATCACGTATTCATGCTTGTTCCTGGGTATCGGATTGACCGGTTTCAGGACACCTGATGGTGTATCGGTGCACCACTCCCGGCGAGCCGGGCGCTTCCGCCCGACCTCGCAGGAGGCTCGGGTGCCTCATCGGTTCTCCGCGCGGACGTGCTCATCGACAAGCTCAGCGACAAGTCGCACAAGATCGCCGGCCTGCAGATTGGCTGAGGCGTGAGTGAGGCTCCCGGCCCCCTGGCGCGGCTCAGGTCTCGAAGGCGCGGGTCAACCGGGCCATCGCCGCCGGGAGCGCCCGGACCTTCAGCCGCCGGCCCGTCTCGTCGAAGGCCTCGGAGAGGACCCGAGCATGCTCGTACACCTCGCCGATGCGCGCCTGGCGGGAGTAGGGAATCACCAGCTCCGCCTCGACCATCGAGCGATCGAAGAACTCGATGAGGGTCTGGCGCAGCGCCGCGACGTCATCCGGTGAGTGCGCCGAGAGGACGAGCGCCTCGGGATACTGCTGGAGCAGGGCCTCCCGGGCCTCGGGAGAGAGCCGGTCCGCCTTGTTGAACAACAGCCTGCTCGGCACGCTCTGGGCTCCAATCTCCCGGAGCACGGAGCGGGTGACCTCGAGCTGGGCTTCCCAGGTGGGATCGGACGCATCCACCACGTAGAGCAGCAGCGAGGCTTCCAGCGCCTCATCCAGCGTCGAACGGAACGAGGCCACGAGATCGTGCGGCAGCTTCTGGATGAAGCCCACGGTGTCCGAGACGAGCACCCGCGGCCGGGTCTCCGGTTGCAGCGCCCGCACCGTGGTGTCGAGGGTGGCGAAGAGCTGATCGGCCACCAGCACCTCGCTGCCCGTCAGGGCTCGCATGAGCGAGGACTTGCCCGCGTTGGTGTAGCCGACGAGCGCCACCCGCAGCTGGTCCCTCCGGGCGTAGCGCCGGTTCTCCTGGTCCTGCTGGATGGACGCGAGCCCCTCGCGCAGCTCGGCGAGCCGGTCGCGAATCTTGCGGCGATCCAACTCCACCGCAGAGTCACCGGAGCCCCGGCCTTGCTGGCGCTCGCTGCTTCCCGTCGACTCGCGCAGGCGCGGGGCGAGGTAGTTGAGCCGGGCGATCTCCACCTGCATCTTCGCCTCACGGCTTCGCGCGTGGCGGTGGAAGATGTCCACGATGACGCCGGTGCGGTCGAGCACCTGGGCGCCCGTGGCCCGCTCGAGGTTGCTCAGCTGGCTGGGCGAGAGCTCATGGTCGACCACCACCACCGTGGGCCGCGCCGTAGCGGGCTCCTCCTCGCCTTCGGCCGCCAGTTCCTCCACGGGGAGCTCCTCGTCCTCCTCCTCCTCCGCTTCGGCCTCTTCTCCCGCCGCTTCCTCCTCGGCTTTCTCCGCCTCGGCCTCCCAGCGCTCACGGGCCTTCGACTTGCGCTCCTGCGCGCCCGAGGACACGGTGCCGCGGCCCCCGGTGAGATTGGCCAGCTCCTTGAGCTTTCCGGTCCCGAGGACCGTCCCCCCGGCGATGCGCTCGCGGCGCTGGCTCACGGTCGCGACGACCTCGTAGCCGAGGGTGTGCACCAGCCGTCCCAGTTCAGCGAGGTCGGCGGCGTGGTCGGTGTCCGAGACGCCCGGGAGCTGGACGCCCACCAGTACGGCGAGAGGGCGCGGGGAAGAGGAGGTCGACATGACACCCTCGTATCACGCCGGGTTCCCTACCGCGCGGGTGAGCTTGCCAGGGTTGAACTCCGGTTCCTGATAGAATTGACCGGCCGTCCTACCCCCCGGAGCTGGCCCAGGTCGAGTTCGACGTGCTCGCGAAGTCCTGAGCCCCTCGGGCTTGGAGGATTCCGGCCGCTACCTGGAGTCGCGCTGGAAGCGCCGGGTGACGCCCAGCAACAGCATCGTCTGGTCGAAGCCCCCATCGAGGATGGGGAGCCTCGTGGCGGGCGCGCTCAGCTCGCCCCGGTCGTTCACGATGAGCTCGGCGAACAGGTCCCAGTCCTCGATGTAGGAGAGGACGCCGCCCACGCGGAAGCTCACGCGTGTCTGCGGGTCCAGTTCCGCGAGCGCACCGGCGGGCGAGGCGGACCTCACGACGGGGAAGTGGAACTGGGTTCCGAGCCACACGGCCGCCGCTCCATCCGGGGCACGCAACACCACCTCTCCGCCCGCGACGACCTCTCCGAAGCCGAGCCGCCTCTCGGGGCTCCCCTCGAGGAACAACGCCGTCGCACTGCCTCCCAGCACTCCCTGAACGCGGAGGGTAGGGTGAAGGCTCTTGCGGCCTTCGATGCCCACGTTGGCGGTGGCCCAATACCCGCTGTGCCCGAGGGCCGGACCGACGGTGGCTCGTGCCGACGCCGCGAAACGCTCCGCGAAGCCCACCCGCCCGCCGAGGCTGCTGCCCTGCCAGAGCAACTCGCCCGTGCGGCTGGGCTGCTTGGGCAGCAGTGTGGTGCTGGCGAACAGCTCGCCCGTGCCGGCCAGCGAGAGCCTGCCGTTCACGTCCAGTAGCACGACGTCCGTGAAGCGCAGTGCCTCCTCGCCGAGGCCTCCCTCGGCGGTCAGGAACCGCAGGTGGCCTCCTACCGTGGCACTGCCTTGGGGGAGGATGAGCCAGTCCGCGGAGTGGGAGCGCGGGTCCGCATCGACAACGTAGCCCGACTCGGTGCTGGTCGTCCCCACCGGGCTCTCCCCCTCCTGGGCGAGCGCGGCGGGGGACCTGGCCACCGTCCCCAAGACAGCCCAGGCGAACAACACCGCGGCGTGGCGCATGGCTCCCTCCTGGCTCAGGCGGTGAAGACGTGCTCGGGGTGGCGGAAGGCCTTGAACTCGAGCGCGTTGCCGCTGAAGTCCCGGAGGAACATCGTCGCCTGTTCGCCGGGCTGACCCTCGAAGCGGATGCGCGGCGGGATGATGAACGGCACCTCCGCCGCGGCCAGCCGCTTCGCCACCTCCTGGAACTCCTCCCAGCCCAGCAGCGCGCCGAAGTGCGGCATCGGCACCGCCACCTCCTCCACCCGGCCGGTGTCCCGGGTGACGACGGGCTCGCCCAGGTGGGCGGAGATTTGATTGCCAAAGAAATCGAAGTCCACCCACGTCTGGGTGCTCCGTCCTTCCCGGCACCCGAGCAGCTCGCCGTAGAAGCGCCGGGTGGTGGAGAGGTCTCGAACGTTGAAGGCGAAGTGGAAGGGCCGCACGGGCGTGGACGGTACCACGCCCGGGCGCTTATGGTGCCGCGCCCCCAACGGAGACGACATGAGCACCCAGAGCGAGCCAACCGGCAAGTCCATGCCGCTGCACACGAAGATCCTGGTGGGGCTCGTGGTGGGAGCGGTGCTCGGGCTCGTGCTGAAGCTCACGCTCGGCGCGGAGCACGAAGCCGTCAAGGTGCTCAACCGCTACGTGGCGGGGCCGCTCGGGCAGATCTTCCTGCGCCTGCTCTTCATGGTGGTGATTCCGCTCGTCTTCGCCTCCATCGCGCTCGGCGTGGCCAGCCTGGGCGACCTGAAGCGGGTGGGGCGGATCGGCCTGAAGACGCTCACGTTCTTCTTCGTCACGATGTTCATCTCGGCGTCCATCGGCCTGGGGCTCGTGCATCTCGTGCGGCCCGGCACGCACATCACCTCCGAGACGCGCACCGAGTTGATGGCCACATACGCCAGCGACGCGGCCTCGAAGGTGCAGGCGTCGCAGCAGTCCACGTTCGGCATCGAGACGTTCGTGAGCATCATCCCGCGCAATCCGGTGGCGTCGGCGGCGAACCTGGATCTGCTCGGCATCATCTTCTTCGGCATCATCTTCGGCGTGGCGCTGACGATGATCACCCCCGAGCGGGCCCGGCCGATGATCGGCGTGCTCGAGGCGCTCAACGACATCGTCATCAAGATCGTCGAGATGGCCATGAAGGTCGCCCCCTTCGGGGTGGGGGCGCTCGTCTTCGGCGTCACGTCGCGCTTCGGCTGGGCGCTGCTCAAGCCGCTCGCCTTCTACGTGGTGGTGGTGCTCTCCGGGCTCCTCCTGCACACGCTCATCACCTTCCCGCTCATCCTGCGCTTCATGGTGGGGCTCTCGCCCTTCACGTTCTTCTCGCGCGTGAAGGCGTCGCTGATCACCGCGTTCTCGACGAGCTCGAGCAATGCGACGCTCCCCACGTCCATCGCCGTGGTCGAGCAGAACCTGGGCGTGCCGTCCAAGGTGGTGGGCTTCGTGCTGCCGCTGGGCGCGACGATGAACATGAATGGCACAGCGCTCTTCGAGGGCGTGACGGTCATCTTCCTGGCGCAGGCGTTCGGCGTGACGCTGGACGTGGGCCAGCAGGCGCTCATCATGCTGATGGCGGTGGTCACCGCGCTGGGCGCCGCGGGCGTGCCCGGCGGCTCCATCCCGCTGCTCGTCGGAGTGCTGGCGATGTTCGGCGTGCCGGGAGAGGGCATCGCGCTCATCCTCGGCGTGGACCGGATTCTCGACATGGCGCGCACGGTGGTGAACGTCGCGGGAGACCAGGTGGCGGCGGCGTACATCGCGAAGAGCGAGGGGCTCTGGACGGCGGCGTCGGTGCCCGCGGCGGGAGTCCAGGCGGGAGCGGGCCGGCTCGACGAGAGCCCGGGTTGGCCCGGGCCCACGGACGTGCGGCCCACGGTGGAGAAGGTGGATCAGAACGAGCGCTCGCGGCCGGTGGGCTGAGCCCTCAGTGACGGGTGCTCCGGGACTTGCGTACCCGGGGCGGCACGGGTGCCACCGGAATGGGCTCGTGGCCGGCGGCGCGGGCCATGAGGCAGATCTCCACCACCTTGGGCCCGAAGCGCTCCCAGCGGCTCTCGCCCGTGCCCTTCACCGTGAGGAAGGACTCCCGGTCGATGGGGAGGGCGGCGGCGAGCCCGCGCAGCGTCTCGTCATTGAAGATGATGAAGGGAGGCACCTCGAGGTCGCGCGCGAGCTCCTTACGCCAGCGGCGCAGCTCGGTGGCGGCCAGCTCGCTGTACCCATCGGGGCGCCCGGGGGCCAGCGTCGGCGTGGCGCGGGGCGCGGTGGCGGGACGGTCGAGCCCCTCCAGTCGCTTGAGCCGGCTGCCTGCGCACGTGTCGCAGTTGCCGCACGTGGCCTCCACGTCCTTCTGCCCGAAATACTGGAGGATGAAGGCCCGCCGGCACCGCTTGGTGTAGGCGTAGTCCGTCATCTGCTTGAGGTGCAGCAGCGAGCGCCGCTCCTGCTCGCGCACCTTGCTCAGGTCCACGCCCAGCTCGCTGAAGGGCACCGGTGACAGCGCGCGGATGGTGCGGCCGGAGAAGGGCCGGCGCACATTCAGCGCTCCGGCCCGCTCCAGCAGCTTGAGCGCGTGTTGAATCTCGTCGCCGGACAGCCCGGTGCGCCGCGCGAGGATGGGCAGCTCGGTGGTGGCCGAGCGTCCCACGGGGAACGTCTCCAGCAGCGAGGCCAGCAGGCGCCGGGCGTCCGGGGCATGCGGCTGCGCGCTGGGGGCCTTCTCCGTCAGGGTGATGCCGTACTCGCCCTCGCCCCGGCTGCCGCGCTCAATCTTCCCCTCGCGCTCCAGGATGCGCAGCGCGGCGGAGATCTCGAACTCACTCGCGCCCGCCTGGGCCGCCAGCACGTGCTGGCCCTTATCGTACTCGGGCACCGAGCGCAGCACGTTCCACAGGTCCGAGAGCACCGCCTCCGAAGGGTGATTGCTCTCGATGAGCCGCTCCTGCGTGTAGACGTCCGCGTGATTGAAAAGGAGCGCGGCGAAGGCCGGCCCCCGGTCACGGCCCGCGCGGCCGATCTCCTGGTAGTACGCCTCCACCGCCCTGGGGATGTTGGCGTGGGCGACGAAACGGATGTCCGGCTTGTCGATGCCCATACCGAAGGCGTTGGTGGCCACCGCCACCGCCTCCTTGGCGGACATGAAGTCGTCCTGGGCGCGGCGCCGCGCGTCGTCGTCCATGCCGGCGTGGTAGAGGATGGCGTTCACCCCCCGCTCCAGCAGCGCCGAGTGCGTGTTCTCCGCCGACTTGCGCGTGGAGCAGTAGATGATGCCGCTGCCCCCGCCCAGGGACGACAGCCCCGCGCAGGCCCGGCGCTTGTCGTCGTCCCCGCTCACCTGGAACACCTCCAGGAAGAGGTTGGGCCGGTCGAAGCCCTCGGCGAACACCTGCGGATCCTTCATCAGCAGGGAGCGGACGATGTCGTCGCGCACCTCGGGGGTGGCGGTGGCGGTGAGGGCCACGGTGCGCGGCGGGCGCAGGCGCTTGCGCACCTGGCCGAGCTGCGCGTAGTCCGGCCGGAAGTCATGGCCCCACTGCGAGATGCAGTGGGCCTCGTCCACCGCGAGCAGGTCCACCCCCACCTGGCTCAGCGCCTCCAGGAAGCTGGGGCTGCGGAAGCGCTCGGGGGCCACGTAGACGAGCTTGAACTCGCCGGCGCGCATGCGGCGGATGCGCTCCGCGCGCTCCAGGTCCGACAGGGACGAGTTGATGAAGGTGGCGGAGATGCCGCGGCCGGTGAGCTGCTCCACCTGGTCCTTCATCAGCGCGATGAGGGGGGAGATGACGAGCGTCACCCCGGGCAGCAGCATGGCGGGGAGTTGGTAGCACAGGCTCTTTCCCGCGCCCGTGGGCATCATCACCACGGTGTTGCGCCCACTCATGATGGAGCTGATGACCTGGGCCTGCCCCGGCCTGAACTCGCTCAAGCCGAAATGACGGACCAGTCCCTCCTGGGCTTGCTCGTAGTAGGGGAGGGCCTCCGGCATCCGCCGCATATTCAACGTTCCTTATCAGCCGTCAACGACCCAGAGGCTCCTGCGTCCAGATCCAGCCCGTCAGGTACCGGAACGGCCAGGCGCGCCCGCCACTCGGCCACCTCGCGCGCCAGCCGGGCTCCCAGCTCGGCGTCCAGGCGGCCGTCCCGTACCACGTCTCCTTCCCGGGCCTCCGGGGGCAGCGTGGAGCGCGGCACCGTGCGCGCCTTGCCGCCGCCCACGGGCACCACCTGCGCCACCTCGTCCTCCAACACCTCCACCTGCACCGCCCCGCCCGCACCACCGCACGCCCCACCGAACGCCACAACACCCAGTGCCCCCAGCATCATCCACGCTCTCCCGCCATGCTCCATGACCCTCGGGTCTCCCCGCCCAACAGTGGCAGCTCGCCCCGCTCCAGCAGCGAGCTGTACGTCCCATCTCCAATCACCACATGGTCCAGCACCTTGATGCCCAGCACCCGGCCCGCCTCGATGAGCTGCGCGGTGAGGCCCAGGTCCTGTCCCGACGGCTCCGGATCCCCCGAGGGGTGGTTGTGGGCCAGCACGATGGCCGAGGCCCGCGAGGTGATGGCCGCGGCGAACACCTCGCGCGGATCCACCGGGCACGCGTTGATGGTGCCCTCGGCCACGCGGGCATCGTGCAGCAGCACGTTGCGCGCGTTGAAGCACAGCACGTGGAAGACCTCGCGCCGCAGCGCGCTCAGATTGGGCGCGAGGTAGGCGTAGATCTCCCTCGGGGTGCGCAGCCGGGGCCTCCGCTCGGTGACGCGCTGGGCACGGCGTCCCAGCTCCAGCGCCGCCATCACCTGCGCCGTGCGCCCCGGCCCCATTCCCGGGCGGGCGCACAGCTCCCTCGGGTCCTGCTGCACCAATTCCTTGAGTCCCCCGCGTGTGGCGAGCAG
>DASQMW010000009.1:0-29144 GCA_035645295.1 Archangium sp. | reverse complement strand
CCCGGCCGCGCGCTGCACGAACTTGTCCAACAGTTGGACAAGTTTCTGAAGACCGAGCCCGGCAGGGGCACCCGTCCCGCCCGAACTCCACCGGAGGGTGGGGGCCCTTGTGTAAAGGAACTTCTGGTCACCTACTTAGAGCACGTCGCCCGGGAAACAGGTTGGGCAGTTCTCTTCCACGTACAGGACACACGAGGGGACTCCAGCCGTCACCGGGTGGACAGCCCCCCCGGAAAACAGCGAAGGCACGCCGGTTGCTGAGAGGCCTCGGGCATGCACCGTGCTTTCCTGCTGTGTGCCTTGATGGGCGTCATGCTCTGGGGACCCGAAGCCGAGGCCGCTCGCCGCGCCTCCCCGGGCCAGCGCACCCGGAACGCCTCCGGCACGCTCGCGCACCGCGCCGCCTCCCGCGCCTCCCTCTGGGTGGGGCTTCCCTCGCTCAGAAGGGTGAGCCACTCGGTGAACGATGACTGCTCCGGCCTGGTCAACCTCGCCTACCGCAAGCGGGGCCTGAGCCTGCTGCCCGAGCGCACCCTCCCGGGCGAGAACGGCGTGGCCGCCATCTACCGCAAGGCCCAGAGCCTCGGCTCGCTCCACGAGACCCCACGCGCGGGAGACCTCGTCTTCTTCCGCGAGACGTATGACCGCAACCGCGACGGGCGGCGCAATGACGGGCTCACGCACATCGGCGTGGTCGAGCGCGTGGACCACGATGGCACGGTGACCTTCGTGCACCGCGCGGGCGGAGGCGTGAAGCGCGCGAAGCTGCACCTGCACCAGCCCGCCTTGCGCCGGGACGCGAAGGGCCGGGTGCTCAACGACTACCTGCGCCGCTCCGAGAAAACGGTGCGCCCACGGCTCGCGGGCGAGCTGCTCGCGGGCTTCGCCACCGTGGACCAGCGCTGGTTCACATCGCCTTGACGAGCGCCGCGCGCTCCCGCAGCGAGTCGTCGCTGTCCAGGGAGAAGCTGTGCGCGCGGCCCACATCGTCGCGCAGGAAGGCGGCGATGTCCCCGGCGAGGGCCTCGACGGCCTTGCGGCGCTTGGGTGACAGTGGCTCGAAGGTGCCGGACACCACGGCCCCCGCGTCCACGTCGTACTCCCAGAAGCCCACCAACCTGTCCCCATCCAGCAGCGGGCGCATGAAGAGGTAGCGCGCGTCACCCAGCGTGCTGCCCTTCGTGTTGCCCCACACGGGCACCTGCCGCGCGTGGTGCTTCGGCTCCGTGAAGAGCGCGGGGCCGCCGTGGAAGGCGAGATAGCTGTCCTCGAACGCGAGCATCGCGAGCGACGAGGAAGCGGGCACCTTCTCGCGCAGCACGGCGAGCTCCTCCTCCATCACCCACAGCTCGCCAGCGAGGCCCTCCACGGCCACCGGCACCAGTGGCAGCTTCTCCATCGCCGCGCGGGCCTCGCGCTGGGAGAGCGCCGCCCAGGTGGTGAAGCTCTCCAGGGGGGTGGGCCCGGCCTGCCGGAAGAAGATGTCGGCGATGCGCGCATGCCGCGCCACGGGCTCCGCGGGCACCTTCGCGCCCGAGAGGGGATTCTTCGCCGGCACCCGCCAGAGGTAGCGCTCGGTGTCCAGCCGCCCGCCCTCCAGCGTGCGCTCCAGCTTGCCCTCGAACTCAAGGTGACGCAGGGCTGGGGGCAGCGTCGACGAGATGCCCACCTTCTTGCCCTTGTCTCCCAGGCTCCGCACGGTGCCTTCGGGAAGCGCCTTGCGCAGCGCGTCCGTGGACAGCGGCCCCTTGCGCAAGGCCTTGAGCACGGCCTCGCCCACGTCCGCGAGCTCCGTGAGGGCGATACCCGCCTTCTCGTACTCGCGCTCCGCGCGCTTGCGGTGCTGCTCCTCGGCGATGCGCAGCACGAGCGGCACCTCCGGACGCGGCACGAGGTAGATGCAGCCGCGCACGGCGGGAATCACCTGCAGCCGGGACTGCGCCACGGCCTCGTCGAGTTGCTGGCGCTTCAGTCCGGGAACGCGGGCCCTCGCCGCCAGGTAGGCGTCCACGCCCCCGAGTGTCCGCAGCCAGCCCGTGGCCGCTACCACCTCCTCGACCGCTACCGGGAGGGGCGCGGCGAGCCCCTGCTTGCGGTGCCAGTGCGCGCGAACGCGCTCGAGGGGGAGGGTGAGTGCGGGGGGAGTCGTACTCGTTGTACCGCGGGCCATGGTCGTCCTCCGGCGCGCACTCTATGCGAGCGGCCCTGGCATGACGACGCACGCCCCGTGGAGTCCTCGTGGGAGGAGCTCCCGGGGCGTCCGGCCCGGCCCGGAAGCTACGCCAGCGGCGCGGCCTCGTCCGTCTCGCGGGGGACCTGCATGCGCGGCTCGGTCTGGATGAGCTCGTTGAACATCACCTCCATCTGCTCACCGATGACGGCCAGCTCCTCCTTGGTCATCAGCTTCTTCACGTCCTTGAAGAGGATCTTCTCCTCCTCCTCGACGTGGTGCTCCACCAGCTCCTGGAGTACCTTCATCTTGGCCTTGAACTGCGTGTCCATGGGGTCCATGTCGAGCAGGTCGGCCATCACCCGCTTCACCGACAGGTGCTCCTCCACGGCCTCCTGAAGCTTGTCCGCCGTGGGGCCCACGTACACGCTGGGATAGAAGAGCTTCTCCTCGATGGTCGCATGCGCCGCGAGGTTGTCCGCGATGCGCGTGAACAGCTCCATCAGAACCTGATCGTCCTTGCCCTCGATGGCCTTCTCGAACTTCTCGAACAGCTCATCCACTTCGCTGTGCTGCTGCGTCAACAGTTCGATGGCGTCGATCATGGCGTCTCCTCTTCCTGCGTGGGTCAACGTAGGATTTCCCTGTACCGGCCTAACTTCGGCACGCTCTCCGGTGGCGCCAACTGGAGGGACCCTCCCGGCCGGGTCTCCCGGCCACCTGACCCGCCGCGTCCCGCGCGCAACCTGACTTCTCACGTGGTGCACGCATGCACGCTCGCCCTCCGGCATGCCGGGCCTGGGCCGCCTCCCTTGACGCCCGAGGGTGGCTTTCCATCCCCGCGCGGGGAGCCAACCTTTCTGGCGCGGCAGGGCAGGTCCGCCATCGAACAACCCGGACCGGGACGAGGAAGCTCCGTGTCACGGAACAGCGCCACGGCGGAAGAAGCCTTCACGGATGTCGACCGGTTGCACCGGCTCCTGTTCTCCCTGGGCCGGCTGCATTCACTCCGGGACCCGCTCGCCAGCAGTTGCGAGCGGATGGAGGAGCTCACCGCGCCTCAAATCCACGCCCTGGTGTGGTTGGGACAGGACGAGGCCCTCACCATGGGCGAGCTGGCCCGGCGGCTCGGCATCACCGAGAAGACCGTCACCGGCGTGGTGGACCGGCTCGAGCGCGAGGGCTACGTGCAACGCGAGCGCAGCTCCGACGATCGCCGCGTCATCCGCTGCCGGCTGACGGCGTCCGGCGCGCGGCTCCACCGCAAGCTGGACCGCACCGTCCTCCAGGGGCTGGGGCGGATGCTGGAGCACCTGGACGCCACCGACCGACGCGCCCTCTTCCGCATCCTGGAAAAGCTCATCGCCTCGGCCAGGCCCAAGGCCCGGCCGGGCGGGTGAGCCCGCCACCCGGTGCCCCGCCGGCTCCCCTCCTCCCCTGGCGGACGGAAACACCCCGGGACCGTGGACGCGTGCACCCGGCTGCGCTTCACTGCGGGAGATGACTCCTCACGACGCAGAGAAGGCCCTGGCGGAAGCGGAAGTGGTGCCATGCGTGGAAGCGTCCCTGGCGGACGCCCGAAGGCTGGTGGAGGCGTGTCTGGCCGAGGGCGTGCCCGCACTCGTCCACCGCGAGGCGTGCAGCAAGCCCTCGTGCTCGCCGAAGTTCCAGGTGCTCGTGCGCCCCGAGGACGCGCCCCGGGTCGCCGGCCTGCTCCAGCAGCGATGGATGGACAGCCTCCAGCGCGAGGGGCTCGTCCCCGAGGGGCAGGCCATGCAGGCGGTACCCGAGGAGGGCGAGTTGCCCTGCCCCGCGTGTGGCACGGCCGCGCCCCTGGTGCGGGGCGCGTGCAGCGACTGCGGCCTGCAGCTTGAGTGAGGCGGCCGCCTTCGCCGGGGGTTACTGCGGGCTGCTGACGGGAGGCGTCTGCCGCTCGCGCTCCACCACCTCGGCGGAGGGCGCCTTCATCGGCTCGAGCAGCGTGAGATCGGCCACCACCGGGTAGTGGTCGGACGCCTTCACGCGCAGCACCTTGCTGCTCCGGGGCATGAAGCGATTGCTCGCCAGCACGTAGTCGATGCGCAGGTTGGGGATGACCGGCAGCGGGTAGGTGTCCGCGGGCCCCTCGCCGCGCAGGTCGAACACGTCGGCCAGCTCGCGCTTGAAGAGCCGCAGCGAGCCCGCGTCGGGCGTGTCGTTCATGTCGCCCATGAGCAGCTTGGGCCGGGGATCCGCCGCCATCAGCTTCATGATGGCCGCGCTCTGGCGCACGCGGATGCCACCGTTGAAGGGACGCCGGGTGAGGTGGGTGACGTAGACGCTCACGTCCTGCCCGTGCACCTTCATGGCCACGCGGGCCACGGTGCGCGGCTCGGTCCCCGTCTCCACGGGCAGCGGGTGCTGCTCCACGGACTCCAGGGGGTAGCGCGAGAGGAGCGCCACGCCGTAGTCCCCGCCGAACAGGGTGGTGGTACGGAAGTGGGCGTAGTAGCGCAGGCCGGTGCGGCGGGCCAGCTCGGCGGGCTGATCCAACCCGTTGGCGCGCCGCGAGCCGACATCCACTTCCTGGAGCGCGACGATGTCGGGCGAGGCGGAGCGGATGACCTCGGCCACCTTGTCCAGGCCATGAATGGCGGACTGGATGTTGAAGGTCATCACCCGCAGATCGCCCTCGCCCTGGACCGGTGGGGACGCGGAGACCGCCAGGGCCCCGGGGGCCGAGAGCGTCACCGGCGCCGCGTCACCGCGGAGGGAAGACGGGGAGGAAGCACACGCGAGAGAACTCGCAAGGAACAGGCCGGCAAGGAGTCGGTCGATTCGCATTGAAGGGCGGCGATGATGGCAGCAATCCGCGCCACCGTCTTCCCACCCTCCCGAGTCAGGCCGGAGAGCAGCCGAGCAACTCAGCCCACCCACGCGAAGGCTTCGCGCATCGCTTCCCTCCCCCCCCGCTCGAGCACCGCGCCGTGACACGGCACCACGCGCTCGAAGTCCCACCCCAGCACCCGCTCCCTCCAGGCGCGCAGCGCCGCCTTGTCCTTCGTCATGAACTTGAGAAACCAGGTGGACCCCAGCTTCCCGTAGATGCCGCACAGCTTCAGGTACGTGCGCGTCTGCCACGAGGGCGTCTCGTGGATGTTGAAGGCCACGTCGGCGAGCAAGAGCGTGCGGCTGGGACGGTGGAAGAAGACGAACTCCTCGAACCAGGGGATGCCGTGCGCCAGGAGCAGCTCGATGGCGGGCGACTGGCCCACGTCCATCACGTCCGACAGTTCCACGTCGATGCGCAGGTCCGGCCGCTTCTTGCGCAGCCCCGCGGGCGCGAGCACCTTCGCCGAGGGGTACGCGGCGGCCCAGTCCCCCAGCCACAGGTGGTGCATGGTGTTGGGCGCCACCAGGAAGCGCACGGGCCCCAGCGCATCCACGGCGCCGCGCACGGCCGCGTCCAGCTTCACCGGCGAGTGCAGCCACAGGCCCCCCTCCGGCAGGCGGATCACCGTCATCCGCCCGCCCAGCGAGAAGCCGCCAATCTTGAAGGGCACCTCCACGACGAAGAGGTCATCGGACAGCGGGCGCAGCATGGCGTGGCTCCTTTCTCCGGCCGTCACTCCATAAAACCCACCCACGGCCGGAAAACGCGCCAGCCTTCTTTCCAGGGGTCGACCCGTGGCACGGAAAGAAGGCATCCCCCCGGTGTTTGACGGCATGATGCGCCCCATGTCGCGACCGCCCCCCCTGCCGGGCCCCTCCCTGTCCTCCGCCCTCGGAGAGCTCGCGCGTGCCCAGCAGCGGGCCGGACGCTCCGCCACGGTGGGACTGGCCCTGCTCGGCGTGGTGGCACTGGCCAGCCCCCTGCTCGGCTACCGGGAGGATCTCCAGAACGCCCGCGAGGAGGTGCTCGGCAACCTCTCCAGCCAGGCCCAGGTGCAGGCCGAGGCCCTGGGTGTGCACCTGGGGCTGCTGGAGGCGGAGCTGCGCCGGCTGGCCGAGCACCCCCAGCTCATCCCCGAGGATGGCTCCTCCGGCCCCGAGGAGGCCATGCTGGACAACGCCTTCCACCACTCGCCCCTCTTCTCCGAGGGCGTGGCCCTGCTCACCGCCTCGGGGCGCCGCGTGTGGAGTGATCCACGCGAGATGTCGCTGGGGGCCTCGCCACTGACGGCCCGCCCCTGGTTCCGCCGGGTGCTGGCCGAGGGCATCTCGGACATCGCGCTGCTGGAGGGGACGGAGGGGCCACTGGTGGTGGCGGTGCCCATCCTGCACGAGAAGAAGGTGACGGGCCTGCTGGTGGGCGAGCTGCGAGGGGGCGCGCGGCCGCTTCCGGGCGTCCACTCGGGGGGCGCGGACATGACGCTGCTGCTGGATGAGGCGGGCCAGCTGCTGCTCCCCGCGCCCATGCCGGGCTTCGCGTGGACGGCGGAGCAGGCCGCGCGCCTGCACACCCTGGCCGACTCCCCCCGCCCCCTCCTGCTGGACGGCAGGCGCATGCTGGGCGCGGCGGCCCCGGTCCAGGTCCCGGGCATCAGCGGCATGCTGCTCGTCGTGCTGGAGGACGAGGAGCGGGACATCGCGCGGCTGCAACGCCGCTTCCTCGGACAACTGCTCTTCCACATCGCCCTGCTGGGCAGCACCCTGCTGCTCTTCACCTTCCTGCTGCGGCACTCGTACCGCTCGCTGCTGGCGGCCGATGAGCGGCTGCGGCACCAGGAGACGATGGCCGCGCTCGGCGCCGCCAGCCAGCTCATCGCCCACGAGGTGAAGAACGCCCTCAATGGCATCCAGGCGGCCCTCTCGCTGCTGAGGCCCGCCGCCAGCGCGGGAGAGGTGGCCCTGCCCGCCCTGCGTGCCCAGGTGCAGCGGCTGGGGCACCTGGCCCGCTCGCTGCTGTCCTTCGGGGCCCCGCGCTCCGCCCCCCTGCGCCGCTCCTGCGAGCTGCGCGTGCTGGTGGAGGAGGCCCTGCAGTCCGCGCGCCTGCTGCCGGAGGCCGAGGACGTGCCCCTGGAGGTGTCGTTGGAGGACGGCCTCAGCGTGCTGGCGGACCCGGCGCTGCTCGTGTCCGCCATCGACAACCTGGTGCGCAACGCGGTGGAGGCCGGCGCGGTGGCGCGCGACACGGGCCTGCGCCCCTCGCCCTGGGTACGGGTGAGCCTCGCACGCGAGGACAGCGAGGCCGTCCTGCGGGTGGAGGACAACGCGGGCGGGGTGGATCCGGAGCTGGAGCCGCGCCTGTGGGAGCCCTTCGCCACCGCGCGCGCCAAGGGCGTGGGCCTGGGGCTGCCCATGGCCCGCACCGCCGTGGAAACCCACGGGGGACAGCTCACCTATACCCGCCTGCCCGAGGGCAGCCGCTTCACCCTGCGCCTGCCCCTGGAGAGCACTTCATGAGGACGGCCCTATGAGTACCTCCCTGCTCCTGGTGGATGACGACCGCACCTTCTCCTCGCTCGCCGCCTCCGTGCTCACCCATGAGGGCTTCCGCGTCCGCACCGCGCGCTCGCTGCACGAGACGCGCGCGGCCCTCGCCCGCGAGGCCCCGGACCTGGTCATCCTCGACCGCCGGCTGCCGGACGGAGACGGACTGACCTTCCTGCCCGAGCTGCGCGCCCAGCTTCCCGGTGCCGTGGTACTGATGGTGACGGCGCACGGGGACATCGCCAGCGCGGTGGAGGCCATCCGCGCGGGGGCGCGCGACTACCTGTCCAAGCCGGTGGAGCTGGATGACCTGGTGCTGCGCGCGCGCCGGGCCGCCGAGGACGTGCAGTTGCAGGAGCGGTTGCGCCGGGCCGAGAGCGCGCTGGAAGGCCGCCACCGCATGCTGGTGCCGCGCTCACCCGCCATGCGCCACACGCTGCAGATGCTCGAGCGCATCGCGAAGTCGCCCCGCAGCCCCGTGCTGCTGCTGGGGGAGACGGGCGTGGGCAAGGAAGTCATCGCCCGCCACCTGCACGTGCTGCGCGAGGAGCAGGGGCCCTTCGTCCACATCAACTGCGCCGCCCTGCCGGACACCATGGTGGAGAGCGAGCTGTTCGGCCATGAGCGCGGCGCCTTCACCGACGCGCGCACCGCCCGGCGCGGCCTGGTGGAGGTGGCCAACGGCGGCCTGCTCTTCCTCGACGAGGTGGGCGAGCTGCCCCTGGCCCTGCAGGCCAAGCTGCTCACCTTCCTGGACAAGGGCGCCTTCCGGCGGCTGGGCGGCAGCAGCGAGCTGAGCAGCACCGCGCGCGTGGTGGCCGCCACCAACCGCAACCTCACGGAGGAAGTGGCCGCCGGCCGCTTCCGCGAGGACCTCTACTTCCGCCTGAGCGTCTTCAAGGTGGACATCCCCCCGCTGCGCGAGCGGCGCGAGGACGTGCTGCCGCTGGCCGAGTCGCTGGTGGCCGAGCTGTGCGCCGAGCTGGGCCGCCGTCCGGTGGGCTTCTCCGCCGCCGCGCGCGAGCGGCTCGAGCGCTACACCTTCCCCGGCAACGTGCGCGAGCTGCGCAACGTGCTCGAGCGAGCCCTGGTGCTCGAGAGCAGCTCCACCCTGGAGCTGGAGGCGCTCGCGCCCCGCCCTGGAGACCCCTCCCAGCCCTCCGACCCCCACGCCTTCGTCGTGGCCGGCCCCCCGCTCTCCCTGGAAGAGGTGGAGCGCCGGTATGTCCGCCACGTGCTCGAGCGCCTGGAGGGCCGTCGGATGGATGCCGCCCGCGCGCTCGGCATCTCCTACCCCACCTTCCTGCGCCGACTGGGCGAGGAGTGATTCAAGGTTCTTTCATCGCTTTCCGGGAAACTTAAAGATTTTTGAAGTCCCCCGGGCCCTCCCTCGGTGCCCTTCAGAGGGAAACCCCTTCCACACGAATGGCACGGCGCTTGCCCTGTAGGGGCGGACATGCGCCGTGCCCCCCTCGAGGAGGCGCGACGCCTTCTTCTGTGTGGAGGCTGAGAAATGAAGTCCAACGAGCAGAAAGCCGGCTCCTCCGGCTCGCTCCGGGAAGTGCTGGCCAGTGACTTGCCCGCCTCCCTGGTCGTCTTCCTGGTGGCCCTGCCGCTGTGCATGGGCATTGCCCTGGCCTCGGGCGCCCCCATCATGTCCGGCCTCATCGCCGGAGTCGTGGGCGGCTTGGTGGTCGGAATGTTTGGCGGCGTGCCGCTGCTGGTGAGCGGTCCGGCCGCGGGCCTGGCGGTGATGGTGTTCGGCTTCATCCAGGAGCTGGGCTTCGCCGCCACCTGCGCCGCGGTGGCCGCCGCGGGACTCATCCAGATGGCGCTGGGAGGCATGAAGGTGGCGCGCGCCGCGCTGGGCATCTCCCCGGCCGTCATCCACGGCATGCTCGCGGGCATCGGCATCCTCATCGTGCTGGGCCAGTTGCACATCGTGCTGGGTGGCGCGCCCCAGTCCAACGCCTGGGCGAACCTGCGGGAGCTGCCGGAGCAGATCGCCGACCTGCACGGCCCCGCGACGATTCTCGGCCTCGTCACCATCGGCATCCTGGTGCTGTGGCAGGTGATGCCCAACAGCCGCCTCAAGAAGGTGCCCGGGCCGCTGGTGGCGGTGGTGGGCGCTTCCGTGGCCGCGGCCATCTGGGGCGCGGACGTGAAGCGGGTGGAGCTGGCCGGCAGCCTCTTCCAGAGCATCCAGCTGCCCACGCTGCCCTCCAACTGGGGCGCCTTCGCGGTCGCGGTGTTCTCCCTGGCCCTGGTGGCCAGCGCCGAGTCGCTGCTGAGCGCGGTGGCCACCGACAAGCTGCACACCGGCTCGCGCGCCAACCTGGACAAGGAGCTGTTCGCGCAGGGCATGGCCAACACCCTCTCGGGCCTGCTGGGCGGCCTGCCCATCACCGGCGTCATCGTGCGAAGCGCCGCCAACATCGCCGCGGGCGCCAAGACGCGCGCCTCCGCCTTCCTGCACGGCGTGTGGATGCTGCTCTTCGTCTCGCTGCTGGGCTCGTACCTCGGACTGGTGCCCCTCACCGTGCTGGCCGGCCTGCTCGTCTACGTGGGCGCCAAGCTGGTCAACATGCACCACATCCAGGAGCTGCGGAAGCGCGGCGAGCTCATCGTGTACGTGGTGACGGTGGCCGGCGTGGTGGGCATCAACCTGCTGGCCGGCATCGGGCTGGGCTTCGCGGTGGCGGTGGGGCGGCTGCTGTGGCGCCTGGGCCGGGTGCAGGTGGACGTGAAGCAGGAGGGGGAGGTGCACCAGGTGCGCGTGGGCGGCGCCCTCACCTTCGTGGGCGTGCCTCAGCTGTCCGCCGCGCTCGCCGCGGTGCCCACTGGCGCGCAGGTGGAGCTGGATCTCGCGGTGGAGACGCTGGACCACTCCGGCTACGAGGCCCTGGAGAGCTGGTGCCAGAACCATCGTAAGACGGGCGGCAAGGTGTGGATGGAGCCGCTCGAGGACGTGTGGACGCGCAAGGGCTCCACGTCCAAGTCCGAGTCCAAGTCCGTTGCCCCGATTTCCACTGCCACCCCTCTTTACTCGGAAGGTGCATGACCATGAAGAAGCTCGTGCAGGGTCTCCTCGATTTCCAGCGTCACAGCCTCCCCGCCTATCGCTCCACCTTCGCGCGCCTGGCCCATGGACAGACTCCCGACTGTCTCTTCATCGCTTGCTCCGACAGCCGCGTGGTGCCCAACCTCTTCGCGTCCACCAACCCTGGCGATCTCTTCGTCATGCGCAACGTGGGCAACATGGTGCCGTCCTCGGACTCGGCGGGTCTGTCCCTGAGCGATCGCTCCGAGGCGGCGGCCCTGGAGTTCTCCCTGCTCACCCTGCCGGTGAAGGACATCGTGGTGTGCGGGCACTCCAGCTGCGGCGCCATGAAGGCGATTCTGTCGGGGTACAACGACCAGAAGACGCCCAATCTCAGCAGCTGGCTGGACGTGGGCCGCCCCGCCCTGGCCGCCTTCGAGCGCGGTGGGAAGATCGGCGAGGGGCTGGCCCCGTATGACCGGCTCAGCCAGTACAGCGTGCTGCAGCAGCTCGAGAACCTGAAGACCTACCCCCTGGTGCGCGAGCGTCTGGCGGCCGGCACGCTGCGGCTGCACGGCTGGTGGTTCGACATCGGCCAGGCGCGGGTGCACGCCTACCGCCCGGACCTCGAGCGCTTCACCCCCATCGACGAGCTGGAGGGAGAGCGGCTGCTCAAGGAGCTGGAGGATAACAGCGAGCAGGCGTCCAGCTCGGCCGCCTGAGCGGAACCGTCCCAACGGGTAGACGGAACGAAGCCGGATGCGCTGCCCACCGCGGCGCTCCGGCTTCTGCCTTTTCGCGCCCAATAGCCGCCGCGCTCCCTGGGATGGGGGCATGGATGCACAGCGGCTCGCCCAGGAGGACTTCTTCGAGAACGAGACGTTCACCGACCTGGATCTCCAGCGCGCGGACCTCGGCCAGAAGGAGTTCTACCGGTGCACCTTCCAGCGGTGTCAGCTCCAGGAGAGCCGCTGGAAGGGGACCAGGCTCGAGGCCTGCGTCTTCACCGACTGCGACCTGAGCCGCGCCCTCCTCCAGCACACGGGCCTGCGGGAGGTGCGCTTCGAGGGCTCGAAGCTGATGGGCATCGACTGGACGAGCGTCTCGCCCCGCTCCTGAGCCAGGATGGGAAACCGATGAGCCCGACGAAGAAAGCCGCGACGAAGAAGGCGAAGGCGCCCGCGAAGGCGAAGACGCCGGCGAAGGCGAAGACTCCCGCGGAGGAGACTCCGATCATCGCCTTCGCGAAGCCACGGGACTGGGCGGACTGGCTCGCCTCGCACCACGCGTCGTCGCGCGGCGTGTGGATGAAGCTGGCCAAGAAGGACTCCGGCATCGCGTCGGTCACCTACGCGGAGGCGCTCGAGGTGGCGCTCGCGTGGGGGTGGATCGACGGCCAGAAGGACCGCTACGACGCCACGGCGTGGCTCCAGAAGTTCACGCCGCGTGGCCCCAGGAGCATCTGGTCCAAGATCAATCGCGACAAGGCGCTCGCGCTCATCGCCGCGGGCCAGATGAAGCCGCCAGGGCTCGAGCAGATCGAACGCGCGAAGCAGGACGGACGCTGGGAGGCGGCCTACGACTCGCAGAGCCGCGCCACCGTGCCCGAGGACCTCTCGGCCGCCCTCGCCGCCAACCCGCGCGCCGCCGCGTTCTTCTCCACGCTCGACTCGACCAACCGCTACGCCGTGCTGTTTCGCATCCACACCGCGAAGAAGGCCGAGACCCGCGCCAGGCGCATCGCCCAGTTCGTCGAGATGCTCGGCCGGCACGAGAAGCTGTATCCCTGAATACACGTGCGAGGGCCTCGAGCGCACCCCACGGCCGACCCCGTGGACATCGACGTGCGCGCCGTTCAGCAGCGGTAGCCCCCAGGCCGGCGCACGGAGGGGGCCACGCGGGCTGTTGGCTATCCGCCGCGGCCCGGCGGCCCCCCTGCCCCGCGCCCACCCGGGGGGTCTACGATGGGGCCCGCAGGTGGTGCCCCACCGAAAGGTTCCCTCCCATGCTCCCTTCCGTGCTCCGCTCCCCCCATGCCGCCGTCCTCTGGGCGTGGCTCCTGCTCGGCGGCCTCCCGGCGCTCGCCCAGCAGCCCTCGCCGGCCGTGGAGCCCGCGGAGCCCGCGGAGCCGTCGAAGCCCCCGGAGTCCTCCTGGGCCTATGTCTCCGCGATGACCGGGCCCCTGGACCGCGTCGAAGCCAGCTTCAAGGAGCTGGGCGTTCCGCTGCCTGGCTTCCTCCAGCGCGAGGCCATCGAGCAGAAGCTCGCCCTCATCGGACCGGGAGGCCTGCGCGCCACGGGCTCCATCGGCATGCGGATGGGCCCTGGCGAGCCCGGCGCCGACTCCAGCGGCTTCATGGTCTTCCCCATCCACCCGGACGTCGCGCCGCTCCAGGATTTCACCTCCCGCGGTGCCAAGACGCTGCCTGGCTCGAGCGACACCGTCCGCATCAAGGGCGTGTTCTTCCGCCGCACCCCGGGCTTCCTGCTCCTCAGCCCCCAGAGCCAGGCGGACATCACCGAGTTCGATCCAGAGGCCCTCGAGGAGCGCCTCTCCACGCCCGGTCTGCTCGCGGAGCTCGACGTCAACCTCGCCCACTGGCGCAAGAGCGACCCCTCCACGTTCTACCGGCTGCTCAGCGAGAGCAAGGACGAGAACGAGGCGTCCGACGAGGATGAGCCCAGCCATGTGAAAGCGCTGGGCCGCGCCATGGGCGCGCGCATCTACGAGCAGGTGTTGGACCGCGTGCGCCTCACCTTCCTGGACGCCGGTTCCTCCCTGCGCCTGAGCGTCGCGTTGGAGCCGCTCGCCCCGGGAGAGATCGCTCCATTCCCCAGGCCCGCCTTCCCGAGCGGCGCCATCGGCCGCATCGACCTCGCCTATTCCTCCACGGAGTCCTCGCAGTGGATGCGGGAGATCATCGAGCAGTTCATGAACGCCGCCGAGAAGGACAACCTCTTCGAGGACGCGGAGCGGGCCCGGGTGGACGTCGACCAGGTGCGCGCGTTGTTCAAGGAGGCCTTCGAGCTCTTCGGGACCGCCGACGCCATCTCCGCCGCAGTGGAGCCCGTGAAGGGGAAGCTCCTCTATCACCAGGTCAACCAGTACCGGAGCCCCGCCGGCTTCACGGAGCGGGTGGCCGCCCTGGTGGAGAAGATGAACAGGCTCGACCAGAAGCCGGGCCAGCGCGCGGAAGGCGTCGGGCTCACCACCTACAGCGCCTCGGGCGTCCGCATCTCCCGGCTGACCCTTCCGGGCACCCAGGGCACGCTCGACTTCGTCGAGTCGGGCACCACGGTACGCATCCTCGCCGCCGCGGACAACAAGCGCCGCCTCTCCGCCCTCCTCAAGCTCCCGGATGACGGAACCCTCTCCTCCGGCTTCTCCGGCATGTTCGACCCCCAAGCGGCCGTGGACGCATACCTGGCGACGGGTGGGCACTTCCCCTTCCCCCTGCGGATGCGGACGCGCGAGGGTCTCCGCGGTCAGCGCATCACCTGGACGACCCGTGCCGAGGGCCCGGCCGCGGTCGTGGACTTCGATGTCCCCAAGCCCCTCGCCCAGGCCATCCTCCAGCTCATGGAGACCCGGGCCTTCGAAGCGGACGCCTCGGAGCCCTAGCGGGGGCCGGGCATCCGACACGACTCCTTCTGTTGACAGGCCAGGGCCCGGCCCACATACCAGGGCGGCCTTCCCCTTCCCCTACCGGAGCCACCCCATGTCCCTGTCCATGTATCAGGCCTCCATCCCCGTCTTCATCCGCATGCTGGGCAACCTGTCGGCGATCCTCGACAAGGCCGCCGCCTATGCCGAGACGAAGAAGATCGACCCGTCCGTCCTCATCAACGCCCGGCTCGCGCCCGACATGCAGCCGCTGTCCTTCCAGGTGCAGGTCGCCAGCGACATGGCCAAGGGCTGTGCCGCCCGTCTGGCGGGAATCGACGCCCCCAGCTTCCCCGACACCGAGACCACCTTCCCCCAGTTGCAGGAGCGCATCGCGAAGACGGTTGCCTTCCTGAAGACCGTGACCGCGGAGCAGGTCGACGGCAGCGAGGAGCGCGACGTCGTCCTCAAGCTGCGCGGCCAGGAGACGCGGTTCAAGGGCCAGCCCTACCTGCTCACCTTCGTGCTGCCCAACTTCTACTTCCACCTCACCACCGCCTACGCCATCCTCCGCCACAACGGGCTGGACATCGGCAAGGCGGACTTCATCGGCGCGCGCTGAAGGACGGACCCGGCGCGGCCCTCTCCTGGGGGGCGGTGAGGCGTACCGTTCAGCGGCGGTAGCCCCCGGGGCCGCCCTGTTCATTTACCGGCCTGGCAGGGCGCAAGAGCGATAGAAGAGCGGCCGGAGGAACGCATGTACATCACCCGGCTGCACGTGAAGAACATGAAGCTCATGCGGGACCTCGCGCTCGACTTCACTCACGAAGGCAAGCCCCGCATGTGGACTGCCTTCGTCGCGGAAAACGGGGCCTGCAAGACGACGTTGCTCCAATCAATCGCCCTGGCGGCGAGTGGTCCTGATCGCGCAAACCAGTTGGCGGACGTGCCGTCATTGCCGGACTTGAGACGACCGGACGAGTCCGTGCAAGTAAGCGCCGATTTCAGGTTCGGAACTCGCCTGCAGAAGTGGCGTCGATTTCCCGAGCCAACACCCTCGACCGAGGATCACTACAAGCAGAACCTGCGGAGTTCTCTGAGCATCGGACCCGACCAGTCGACTTTCTCCGGAACCTCCAGGTTCGCACCACCCGATGAGACGGCATCCGTTGAAGAGGAAGACGAGGCGCGCAACCGAGCTTACAGCCAGGTGGCTGCTGCTATTGAGTATTTACGGTCGAATCCTGTAGGCAAAGATTCTTGGAAGGGGCTGGCCTCACAACTTGGAATCGGACCACGCTCCGTGCTTCGTGCGCTACTTGAGCATCGAGGCCCGATTTCCGACGCCCGTTCCATATCCCTTCCCGGTTGGTTCGTCGCTGGTTATGGCACGCAGCGCCAGTTGCCTGTACCGCTCGGCGCTTCCGAGCTGAAGGATCGCGTCCTCAACCGGCTCGAGCCTCTCTTCGGGAAAGCGCCTCTCGTCGGCACGGGCTTCGCCAACCAGTTCGCCGACACATCCCGTTTCGAGCCATTCATCGCGGCTCTCAAGACGGTCTTCGTCGACAACCATCTCCTGCCCCACGTGGATGCTGTCGAGTTGCGCGGCCGAGGCGGGGTGACGCAGCCGGGAGATTTGGTCAGGTCGCACAGTTTCGAGTTCGCCTTCTCCGGCCAGAAGACGAAGGTTCCCGCCACCTGGCTCTCGCAGGGCTATCAGTCCACCATCGCGTGGATCGCCGACCTCATTGGGCAGATGTACCTGGACATCGGTGAGGCGCTCCCCCTCGAGGACATGGAGGGAATAGTACTCATCGACGAACTCGACCTCCACCTCCATCCGACCTGGCAGGTGTGGCTCGTTCCGGTGCTCAAGCGCGTATTTCCACGCATGCAGTTCATCGTGACGACCCACTCGCCCATGCTCCTGCCAGCGCTCGAGCGGCATGAGATTGTGATGCTCCGCCTGGACGAGAACGGCGATGTCGTGGCCGAGGCGCCGCCCGCTTCGCCCAAGCTGATGACGGGCAGCGAGATCTACTCGAGCTTCTTCAACATCCAGAAGCTCTACCCGAACGATCTCGGAGACGAGTTGCGGCGCTATACCTACCTCTCGAGCGATCCGACACGCACCGACGAGGAAGACGCCGAGATGCTCCGCTTGCAGAAGAAGCTCACCGCCGCGGGCCTCGACCTGGGACTGCCGCCGGTGCCGAGGGACATGCCGTGATCCGCATCGAGCGCGGCCCCGAGCCCGCCGCCCTTCTCCCGGTTCGTACTGCGGAGTTGCAGCGCGTGCGCCCGATGAACTCCACGGGCACGCTCGATTCGGATGCGATCGGGCAAGAGTATGCGGTGGTGAAACGGGAACTCTGGGAGCGGCAGTTGATGCGGTGCTGCTACTGTGAGCGCCAGCTCGAGTGTGCCTTCAACGATGTCGAGCACTTCAGGCCGAAGGCGCGTGCCGACCGGCTGAATGGGACGGTCGACAGCGGTTACTGGTGGCTCGCCTGGACGTGGGAAAATCTCCTCTTCAGCTGTGCGATCTGCAACCGCTCCGCCAAGAAGGACCTGTTTCCACTCGAAGCCGGCAGCGTGCCACTCATCCCCGAGGAGCAGCCACCCGGCAAGGAGCTGCCGACTCTCATCGACCCGTGCAGTGAAGACCCGGTCGAGTTGATCCAATTCGTCTTCGATGGCAGCCACTGGCAGCCGGTTGGACGAAACGGAAGCAGACGCGGCCAGCGAACAGTCGAGATTCTGAAACTCGGCCGGGCAGATCTCCTGACGCTCTACGACGCCCATGTGAATGACCATGTGAAGCCACGCACTGACGCGACTCTCGAGGCCATCGAGCGCCAGGACGTGGATCTCATCCGCTCGACGTGGCGGCGCGTCCGCGCGTTCCTCGCGCCCCGCATGCCCTTCATCGCACTGTCGTTTGACGCCATCGACCACCTCGTCCCAGTGGACGTCCGGGTACGGTGGGGCCTCGACCTGCCGAGGCCGCCTGTTCGCGGTCCATGATTCGGGCCCTTGGGAGCAGCTACACTCGCCCGCATGACCGGACTTCCTCCTCCCCTCCAAGAGCAGCTCGAGCAATTCCTGGACGAGGAGGAGTACGGCGATGCCGCGGTGCTGCTGGAGGAGCACCTGGCCAGTGGCGGCGAGCGCACGCCCGCGCTCCTCGTCACCCTGGCGGACTGCGTGTACCGCGATGCGCTCGAGGTGATGGTCGATCAGATCATCCCCGCCTGCCAGCGGGCCCTCTCGCTGCTCGACGAGGTCTTGGCTTCGCCGAAGCACCCCCCGGGGTTGAAGCCCAGGCGGGCGGAAATCCAACGCGTGCTGGCCTTCCACCTCCGGGAGGAGGCCTCGACGCAAGAGGAGATCCATCAGGCGGAGAAGGCGGGAACGTTGACCGCGGAGCAGTTCGCCCACAAGGCCTACAGGCTCTGGGAGGCCGGTGAATGCCTCCAGGCCGCGGAACTGTTCCTCCAGGCCGCGGACAAGGAACAGCCGGACAAGGCCATCACCGAGCGCGCCCGGGCCGGCTTCTGTCTGGCGGAGGCGGGCCAGTGGGACCGCGCCCGTCCGTTGCTCCATGAGACGGCGGAGTTCGACTGGCAGGCGGCGGGCAACTGGAATGACCGCCGCGACAGCGAGACCGCCTACGCGTGGCTGCTGCTGGACGCAGCGGCTCGTGAGGACAGGGCCGGGTTCCGGGAACTGTGGGGGCGGGCCGTGCGGCGCGGGGAAGCGTTGGACTTCCAGTTCCCGTCCATCCGTCCCCTCCAGGAACGGCTGCTGCGGGCGTGCGTGGACCTGACCCTGCGCGACGAGTGCGCACAATTGATCGCCGCCGTGAACCGCAGCTACAAGCGCGTCCCCGCGAAGCTGAAGGAGCTGCTCGAGGCGGCACGCCAGTGCGCCGGGTAAGGTGTCAAACAGTTCGAACCACCCCCGGTCTGACAGGGCCCCCTCTCCGCACTCCGTGAGAAAGTCCGAAGCCCGTCAGAGCCGCCGCATGAGCTGCGCGAGCCCGCGGGCGATACGCTGCCCCGGCTCCGAGAGCAGGCGGGCTTGCAATGGTTACAAGGTGGGAAATTCCGTTCCAGTAGAAAGGCCAGTGCGAAGCAACTCCTCCGGTCACCCGAGGTAGCGCGCTTCCCTCTCGTTCCAAGGACTTGCGCAGGTAGTCCCTGCCCCGAGGGGGGGTGGGCCAGCCTTTGCACAAGCAGCCGGGCGGAAGGAGTCCTCCGCGTGTCCGCCCGTTCCCGCTCCGCTGGTTTCACCCTCGTCGAAACACTCGTCGTCGCCGCCATCATTGGTGTCCTGGCGACACTCGCGAGCCTCGCGGTGTTCCACGGCACCACCCGCGTGCGGGTGAGCAATGCGGCCTTCGAGGTGGGGGCGCTGTACACCGCCGCACAGATGCGGGCCACCAGCATGGGCGTGCCCCACTACGTCGTCTTCCATGACGACGGCTCCGAGTTCGGCGTGTACCTGCTCGAGCGCGCGGACTCCGTCGGCGTCTTCAACTGGGCCAGCGAGGACGTGCTGAACGCCGCCAGCGTGGGGGGCATCCGCCACGAGCAGCTGCGGCTCTCCAACGAGGGCGGCCTGGGCTTCCTGGACCTCGGCGCACCGCGCACGGAGCTGCGCACGCTGCCCGCCCCCTTCTCCGCCATCCCCCTCACCCCGTCCGGTCCGGACCGGCTGCTGGGCGGCTGCACCTTCTGCACCGAGGGCACGGGCGGCACCCGGGGCGTCATCCGCTTCTCCCCCGATGGCACCGTCCGCTTGATGACCGGCGGCACGGACGCCGGGGGCGTCATCGCCTTCGCACCCGAGTCGGGCAGCGGCCAGTCCAGCCCGCCCCGCTGGGTCGTCATCGCCGCTCCCGCCGGCGCCATCCGCGTCTACTAGGAGGAACTCGTCACCATGTCTCCGACTCCCCGCGCCAGGAGCGCCCGTGGGTTCAGCCTCATCGAGGCCATGGCGGCACTCGCCATCTTCTCCATCGGCCTGCTCGGCGTGCTGCACATGAACGTGCTGGCCAGCCAGCAGAACGGGCTCGCCCGGCGCCAGTCCACCGCCAGCAAGGTGGCCCGCGACCTGGTGGATGCCTTCGAGCGGCTGCCCTATGAGCACACGCTGCTCTCCTCCGAGAGCACCATCGACCCGGCGGACCCGCGCTTCGCGAGCTTCGACGAGACCGATGGCCGGGTGAAGCTGGCGGATGCGCTGGCGCTCGTCGGCGAGCGGCCGCTGCTCGGCGCGGCGCACGCCGCCGTGAGCACCGGGGCCGACACCGGGCCCATCTACGAAGTGGCCTGGCGGGTGGCTCCCGTGAAGGGGGCGGACGGGGACACCGAGGCCCACCGCATCCTCGTCATGGTGCGCTTCCCCACCACGGCGGGCGCCTTCAAGCAGGTCAACGTCTGGGCGGTGAAGGCCAACCCCCAAGCCATGGGCCGGGGCGCCGCGGCCATTCCGGAGATCTGACCATGCGCGCGCCTCGCCGTCCTCACGGTTTCACCCTCATCGAGCTGCTCGTCGGCACCGCCATCGGTGCCCTGGTGCTCACCGGCATCGGCCTCGTCTTCGTCTCGCAGGCCTCGCAGTACCAGGCCCACGCGAGCCGCCGCGCCGTGCAGTCCAGCGTGCGCCAGGCCATGGGCTTCGTGGAGCGGCACGTGCGCAACGCGGGCTACGGGGTGGACCCGGACCGGGCCATCCTCGCCTATGACTCCTTCGACGCGTACAGCAACGCGCGGGGAGTCGGCTACCCGGACGGCATCACCGTCCACTCGCGCGACCTGTACTTCCGCCGCCGCGCCACCACGGTGGGCACGGACTTCCTGCGCTTCGACGCCGAGCTCCAGCGGCCGCTGCGCAAGGGGGAGATCCTCCTCGTCCTCTGCCCCGGCGCCGTGCGCTACGCCTACGTGACGGTGGGCGAGACGGCCCCCGCCAGGGCCACCTCCGTCAAGCTGGACAGCACGCCGGCGCCGGTGGACTCGCCCGCGGGGCCTCCGGGCGCACTCTTCCGCGAGCAGGCCACGCTGGGCGAGGCCTGCTTCCACGACTCGGAGTCCCCGGTGGTGGTGCGGGTGGAGCGCTCCAGCTTCTACGTCACGTCCTTCGACGATGACGGCGACCCGGCCACCCCCGCCGCCACGCCCTACCTCATGCTGCACCGCGGGGTGGACATCAACGGCGACGGCACCATCGACGGCGCCGACGCCACGCCGCTCGCCGTGGGCATCGAGCAGCTCCAGGTGGCCTACATCCTCAACACCCTGGGTGACACGCCGCCGCCGCTGGTGGGCGTGGACGACGATGTGCCCTGGGGCGAGACGTGGCACATCGCCACGCCCGAGCTGGAGCGGCCGCGCCTGGACGACGCCTACTCCTCGCCCCGGCGCCTCGGCTCGCACCCGGCCAACATCCGCCAGGTGCGCCTCACCCTCGTGGCGCGCAGCACCCGGGCCGACACGCAGCGCCGGGGGGATGACGTGCTCCTGCCCGGCACCCTGGGCACCGAAGGCCCCGCGCTCCCCTCCGGCACGCCCACCTGGCGCCAGCTGGAGAACCTGGGCACCGCGCCCGCCAGCGGCTTCGACCCGCGCGGCGGCGGCTTCTCCCGCGCCGTCATGCGCGGCTCCATCGCTCCCAAGAACCTGTTGATGCGCTCCCAGTTCACTCCCGTCCACCTGGGAGGAGGTTGAGCCCAACCGGCCGGTACTCTAGCGGGAGAGGGCGCGGCGCAGGATCTGGATGGTGCTGTCGAACACCTCCGCGAACGTGGCGTCCTCGGGGCGGTGAACCTCGAGGAGCAGCACATCCTCGGGCCGCCCGACATATTGGAGCACCGTCGCGGCCCACAGGGCACAGCGCAAGGACTTCGCCGCCACCAACGTCCGGGCCGTCTCGCGCAACTGCGCTCTGGACTCAGCCGACAGTGCCGTCAGCAGGCGCTTGTCGTCCAGCATCAGCAGGATGAACAGGCGCTCGCAGAAGGTGAGGACGTCTCCTCGCAACTGTGACACCGCATGGGGAGCCTGGGCCCTGGCCATGGAAATGAAGGCAGGAAGCACGGCCACCAGCTCATCCGGAACCTCCTCCTCCAATACGGGCAGCACCTCTGCCTTCAGCGCGACAGGCACCTGCGCGTCCTCGGCCCAGGCGCGCAATTGCCCTGGAGACTTCTCCAGCAGCACCAACAGCCCTCGCAGGGAGGCCACCGCTGCTGGCGGCAGACGCTCCAGTGCCCGCTGGACGGCGGGCCTCAGTTCCGGGTGACGTCTTCGCCACAACGCGCGGGCCAGCGTGTTGACGTCCGAAGGAGAAACCCGTGGACCCGTCAGCCGCTCCAACCGACGTAGCAGCCCGCCTCGAGCAGAGGTGTCCGCGATACGTCCCAGCGCTTCCGTGATGACTTCAATGACGGAGGCCGCGTCGTAATCCCCACGCCCCTCCTCCACCGCAAGTTGCTTCTCCAGGCAGCGCGAGCTGGCGGTACCACCGAGAGCCCCGAGGCCAAACGCCCCAGCCTGGCGCACCCGGGCGTCCTCGTGGTCCAGCATGGCCTCCAGCAGGGCCCGGGCTCGCCGGGGCCGGGCATTGAGTTCCCGCACCAGCGCTCGGGCTTGAGTTTCGTTCCCCTCGCCGACCGCTTCAACCAACTCGGCCTGCACACGCTCTGTGTCCGTTCTCGACGTCATTGCCTACTTGCCAGACGATGGGTATTGGACGCCAGCGGGCACGTATCGCTGGAGCAACCTGCCATCAGGCATGTACAGCTCATGGATGGCGCCAGGATCCGCTCGCTTCATTGCCTCGAACGCCTCCAGTTCGCGCCGCAGATCCTTCGGATCAGAAACATAGTTTGTATTATGTCGTGTTCCATCGGGCCTCACGGAAGATACGTCGGGTCTACGAAAGCGCGGCTTGCTGGCCGGATTCTGGTCGAAGAGCCGGGTGCCCTCCGCGCTCATTTGAGCCTTGTTCTTGCGCAAGTCGATGTGTCCGGCGGCTTCGCGGGAGGCCAACTCCTTCTCGATGGCCTCGTTGTGAGCAGGGTTCTGCCGGGTATGCGGAGGACCGTAGCGGGTGGAGGGTGTGGAGGCTCCACCGGACGCACACCAGGCCAGAGTGGAGCAGGTGGCGCTGCTGGCGGTCACCCCGGAGACGATGAGAGAGCCGTCCGCCACAACCTGCAAGTTGGAAACGGACCGTGCGACGACGAGCCCCTCCGGGGTCACCGACGGCAACAGCCGCCAGATGCCTCCCTCGGGCACTTGGGGGATGAACCGGGCCACGCCTAGAGTGGCCACCGTCACCAGCACCCGCAGGTAGGTTCCGCTCATGGAGTAGGCGAAACGCCGGGCGGAGGCTTCCAACTCCTGGCGGGTGGTGGAGGCTTCAGACTCCCGGTACAGGCGTAAGCACGCCAGGGCCAGTTGCCCCATCTCCAACACGCCAGTCACCAGGGCCAGACGA
This sequence comes from Archangium sp., assembly GCA_035645295.1. GTDB lineage: Bacteria > Myxococcota > Myxococcia > Myxococcales > Myxococcaceae > Archangium. The sequence continues at coordinate 6,410 of DASQMW010000009.1, read as the reverse complement.
AAGGTGAGTGCCGCCGCGAATGCCTTGCTGAAAATCGGCTCGGGCGCCAGCCATGCGGTGAAGTACACCATGACCGATAGGCAGACACCGAGAATGAAAGCCTGGGAGGTGAAGAGCTCGATGGCGGCCTGGCGGATACCCTCGTGCATGTAGAGGGGGGCGAGTTGAAGGGCCAGGAAGAGGCGACTGGTGGCCAGGGATGCCGGCAGTGGCAGCAGCGGCGGACCGAAGCGGGAGATGAACTCCTCGCGCAGGCGCGACTCCCACGGCTCGGCGGGGTGCTTGCCAGCCCCCTCCGCCCCGGGGACCTCCAGCAGCCTCAGCCGGGCGCGGGACGGCGGAGCGAGGGAGGCGAAGGCGGTGAGGAAGGGGCGAACCTCTTCCACTGAGAGCACTTCCAGGGCGGGGTTGGGAGGCGGAAGTGGAAGCCAGAAGCGTAGACGCCCATCTGCCAGTGCTCGAGCTCCGCCGGCCAGAACCGATGGTTGCTCAGACCCTTCAGGCAGAGCCTGGACAGGGACACTGGCGGCCTGCGTGCGAGGAAGCGCGCTCGTGGGGCCGGAGTCCTGCGGCGCACGGTCAGCGGAAGACTGGGTCCGTCGTATGCCTCCATGAGGCGTGGCCCCTCGTGAGGAAGCACAGGCGGCGGACAGCAACAGGAGACCCAAGGCCAGGGACAGACGCGGCGGAGCGAGAGCTGGGCGCATGGTGGCGGAACATGTCACATCGGGCAAGGTGTCGCGGGCAAGGCGTCTCAGACACTTCGTACAGCTCAGCGCCTGCCTCGCACGATGGCTGTTCCCTCAGCGCTGATGAACGCCTCGCCCGTGAGGAGCGGCCCGTCACGCACCGTGATGTATGTCACTTCGCCGTCCCTGATTTTTAGCTCAGCGCGATGGGCGTCCGGACGACCTCCACCAAATAGTTTGAGCATCTCATCCACCACCAGCCGAGTCGTGTCAGGCTTCTCGGAGGCAATTCGGAACTCAGCTTGCTCGTCTGGGTCAACAGGGAGCCAAAAGACGGTTGCGCCGGGTATCTCCAGAGTCGCTTCCTGGGTTGTTTGCTCGCTTGAGGTCTCCTTCACCCAATTGCGAAGTGCAACCCCATCTTCGGGCTCGAGCGCAGGCAGTCTCCGCCGACTTCGCGCCCTCTTCCGCGGGCGCGTACGCCAGAACTCCTCCCTGTCCTTCTCTGGTTTCGAGCCGGACTGCCACCGAGCCGGTGCAGGCGCTGAAGGAGGGGAGGACGCCCACCTCGGCGCACTCCGGGTGGTAGGCGAAGCGGAAGACGCCCTTGGACCTGTCGGAGTCCACCAACTTCATACCCACGTAGGGGCAAGCTCCAGGCGCCGGTCGTCGTTGCCGCGCACCAGTTTCACGTCATGGCCGAAGCGCCAAGTGGCAACGAGCCCGGGCCGACGCTCCTACGTCGCCAAGCACCCCTGGTGCCTCCGCCCAGGGAGAACTTCAGCGCCATCCTCCTGCTGGTGGAGGACACCGGGAAGGAAGCAGGCAGGCGTGCAATGGTTACAAGGTGGGAAATTCCGTTCCGGTAGAAAGGCCAGTGCGAAGCAACTCCTCCGGTCACCCGAGGTAGCGCGCTTCCCTCTCGTTCCAAGGACTTGCGCAGGTAGTCCCTGCCCCGTGAGGTGGGTGGGCCAGCCTTTGCACAAGCAGCCGGGCGGAAGGAGTCCTCCGCGTGTCCGCCCGTTCCCGCTCCGCTGGTTTCACCCTCATCGAAACGCCCATGCGTTCCCGTCCCACCGGCCCCCGCGGCATGGCCCTCGTGATGGCGCTCCTCGTCGTCGTCCTCGTCACCCTGCTCGTGGCGGGCGCCATCTCCTTCACCGGCACCGAGCGCAACGCCTCCGTGCTGCAGACGCGCGAGGACTCGCTCTCGGCCTGCACCCAGGCGGCGCGCAACCTCTTCCTCGCCCGCCTCCGGGTGCTCACCCCCGCCAGCACGGCCCAGGTGCGGCTCGACGACGCGCACGGCCAGGGCCTCATCCGCGCGGGCCACTTCACCGGCTCGACGCCCGCGCCCACGCTGACGCACGTGGAGCGCCTGCCCGCCAACGCCGTGGGCGCCTCGCGCGACGCGGCCCGCGACATCAGCAACACGCTCGGCGACGCCGCCGAGGGCGCCTATTGGTACTCCGTGACGGCGCTCTGCCAGGAGTACCCCGGCGGCCCCGAGCGCGAGGTCGAGTTCGTCATCCGTGTCGGCCTTCAGTAGCCCCTCCCCGAGGACTGATTCCATGAACGCCCGGAGCCATCTCCGCCGCGTGTCCACCACCGCGCTCCTGCTCGCCTCCGCCCTGGCCGCCGCCGCCACGCCGGAGGATTCCACCGGCAAGGCCGCCTGCTGCCAACTCACCACCTCGCTCGCCGCCGAGGCCCTGCGCGGCCAGGACATCACCGGGGACGAGCGCTTCTTCATGAGCGAGGGCACGCCGCCCAACGTCCACTTCCTCATCGACACCTCGGCGTCCATGCGCGAGCTGCCCCAGGTGCAGGAGGGCAACCACGAGGCCTTCTTCGCCGCCGGGGACGGCTGCTCCAATCCGGACCTGCTCGCGATGCAGGCCGCCAACGGGTGGAACCCGGCCGTCGCCTACCCGGTGCCGGACGCGGACCACTCCGGCCTCTTCAAGGACGACAAGTTCTACGCGTACATGTTCTGGGAGGATCTCAACACGCCCACCTCCCAGTGGAACACGAAGGAGGAGGTCTGCGCCTACCAGCACCCGGCGAGCGCGGACCCCACGCGGGCGCTCTACAACGCGTGCCTCTCGTGCATGCAGACGAAGGGCTTCTACAAGCGCCCCGGCGCCACGGGCTCGCGGCCGGGCACGGATCCGCGGCGCTACACGTATGCCTTCTCGGGCCGCTTCCTCAACTTCAACCCGCCCAAGTACGTGACGGCGAAGACGGTCCTCAAGGCCATCCTCCGGGACATGCGCCAGGTGCGCGTGGGCATCAGCTACTTCGACGCGGACAACTCGGTGCACGGCGCGCTCATGTCCATGCCGCAGGGCCCCACGTGCGAGCAGCTCAACGCGGATCCGCGCGCCTTCGACACCGTGCGCCCCAGCTACCTGGCGGCCGTGGACGCGCTGCGCTTCAAGGCCGCCACCCCACTGGCCGAGTCGCTCCTCAACGTCGGGCAGTACTTCTCCTCCAGCAACGCCGTCTACACGGACGTCTTCGGCTTCGACTCCAGCTTCCTCAAGAGCGGCTTCCAGAACGCGGCCCTCTCGGTCCCGGAGCGCAGCTGGTGCTGGGGCTGCCAGGCCACCTCCATCGTCATCGTCACGGACGGCGAGCCGAGCGCGGATGAGCACGTGCCGGCCGGTACCCTCGAGGAGCTCAATGGCGGCGCGGTGGAGTGCCCCGCCTCGGAGCCGTGCCCGGAGAACGCGCTGCACAAGCTGGATGACGTGGCGAAGCTGCTGGCCACGAAGGATCTGCAGACGGGCGGCACGGTGGGGGACTTCGACACCGGCGGCCGGCAGAGCCTCACCGTCCACGCCATCGGCTTCGGCATCAACGCCAACATCCTCAAGAACGCCGCCCGCGTGGGTGGCGGCCTCTACTACCAGGCCAACGACGGCGCGGGGCTGAAGCAGGCCCTGGAGGACATCATCGCCAACGTGAACCGGCGCTCCACCTCCTTCTCTGCGGCGTCCACGTCCGGCGCGCAGCTCGGCTCGGCGAGCGGTACGCTGGTGCCCCGCCTGCGTCCGGGCCGCGACCGGGACGAGCCGTGGCGCGGCTACCTCTACCGCTACAAGCTCGCCTCGGAGCTGCTGCTCGGCTGCAAGGCGGCGCTCGCCTCCGCGGGCGGAGACCCGGCGGACCTCAACGGGGACAAGGACTGCGAGGACGCCCATCTCATCGACATGGACGGGGACGCCGTCGTGGAGAACGAGGTGGGGGACTTCGTGAAGCTGAGGGACCGGCTGGTGCCCGCGAAGCCCTTCTGGGAGGCGGGCCAGAAGCTCAAGCCCTCGGCGGTGGCCTCGCAGCGGTGGAAGACGCGCGACATCTACACCCTCGTGGACAACGGCGGCGCCTCGGGCGGGCCGGACGGAAAGCTGGACTCGCACGACACGCCGGTGGCCTTCACCGAGGCCAATGCCTCGGCGCTGCGCGAGTACCTCGGCATCGGCGCCAGCGGCTGCAGCGTGGCCGGCGAGAAGCTGGGCCCGGACGACTGCGCCCGCGCCGTCATCCGCTACTACCGGGGCGCCGACGTGCTCAACACGGACAAGACGCGGCGCGACTTCGACCGGCCCTTCCTGCTGCATGACATCTTCCACTCGGCGCCGCAGAGCGTGGAGCCGCCCATGCCCCGGGAGTTCTGCGGCTTCTCACCGCAGTGCCTGCAGACGCTCTACGCCGGCCGCACGGAGCAGAAGCGCTACACGGAGGCGAGCACGGGCCGCACGCGTGACGCCTATGACGAGTACGTGGCGCGCCACGAGCAGCGCGACCGGGTGGTGCTGGTGGGCTCCAACGGCGGCATGCTGCACGCCTTCCACAACGGCACCCGCACGGGGAAGGATCCGCTCACCGGTCTGCCGCGGCACGACGAGGGCACGGGCGAGGAGCTCTGGGCCTTCATCCCCCCGGACATGCTGCCCAAGCTGCTGCCCAAGCTGGGCCAGCACGGCTGGTTCGTGGATGGCACCCCCATGGTGCGAGAGGTGTGGCTGGACGGAGTGGGCACCGGCGGAGACGCGGTGGCCGACGGGAAGAAGCAGGCCAGCGAGTTCCGCACCGTGGCGGTGGTGGGCTCGGGCACGGGCGGGGTGCACCGCTTCGCGCTGGACGTGACGGGGCTGATGCGCAGCCCGGGAGCGGGACAGCCGGGCCGCGCCCCCAGCCAGAAGGGGGACTTCCTGTGGATGTGGCCGCAGCCGTGTGACGCGCTCGCGCTCCAGCTCGGCGAGAGCGATGGGCACTTCGCGCCCCGTCCGCCGCCCATCGGCCCGGTGGCCCTGGCGGACCCGGACGGCCCGTGGCGCGTGGCGGGCAAGCCGGCCCGCGAGGAGTGGGTCGCCTTCTTCAATGGCGGGTATGACCGCTCGCTCAGCCGGGGCCGGGGCCTCGCCATGGTGGACATGAAGACGGGTGAGACGCTGTGGAGCTTCTTCCACGGCGACGGCAGCGCCCGCTCCGAGCACCTGCGCCACCCCTTCGCGGCCAGCGTGGCGATGATGGACATTGGCGGCGAGCTCAGCTCCAAGCCGGATGGAGATTTGCTCTTCGACACGGCGACGGTGGCGGACTACGGCGGCCAGGTGTGGACGGTGCGCTTCTGGCAGCCCGGGGAGCGGCCCGCGGCCGGAGGCCCGGTGAACAACTGGTTCGCCGCCCGGGCCTTCCAGGTGAAGGCCCCGGGCCCGGACGCGGTGCGGCCCGCCTTCAGCTACATGACCTCCAACACGGTGCAGCCGGACACGGGCTACCTGCGCACCTTCGTAGGCACGGGAGACCGCTACAACCTCGCGGAGAGCGCCGGGACGACGTGCCGGCTCTCCAACCCGCTGGGGTGCGCGCAGCTCGGCTGCCGCGCGAGCCAGACCGTCACCGTGGAGCGCGGCGGCTCGACACTCTGGAGCGCCAGCACCACCTACGCCAACTACACCTACACCCCGAGTACGCCCACCACCGGGACGGCGGGGGCCACCTGTGGCTCGACGAAGGTGTCCCTGGCCTGGGATTACGACGCGGCCAACGGCTGCTCGGCGAGCACCTCGGGGCGGCTGGAGTACACCTGTGACGGCACCGGGTGCCGGGCGACGAAGGACGACTGGGTGCCCGTGGCCGCGACGAAGCCGCTGCCAGCTACCAGCACGAACCGCTTCTACGGCTTCTGGAGCTACGGGGTGAAGAAGGCGCGCACCTTCGACACCGCGGCCGCGGCCACCACGTACGAGGCCGGCCTCCTCACGGAGGACTCGCTGGTGGACGTGTCCCAGTTCGAGTCCGACGGGCGGGTGAAGGCGGGGGCGCGGGAGGCCGGCTCGCTGGAGGCGGGCTGGTATGTGCGCTACAGCGCGCCCCGGGAGCAGACGGGCAGCGGTACGGCCATCGTCAACGGGTGCGTGTTGTGGAACAGCTTCGAGCCCGGGGCCGGCGGGGGCATGTGCGCCGCCTCGGGGGGCCACAGCGCACGCGTCTACCAGGCGGGCTTCGTGGGGGGCACGGCCGACTGCGCCGAGGGCTTCGCCACCGTCGCGGGCACCCCGACGGGCAGCCGGAGCTGGAAGCGCTTCGAGCAGCGGGACGTGGTGGCGGCCCCGGCGGATCCGGTGCCCCAGCGCGGCCTGGAGACGGTGGACATCCTCCTCAACGAGCCGGGCACGGGCCCCCGCCGGGTGGGGGTGTCCCTGGAGAACG
>DASQMW010000008.1:0-12021 GCA_035645295.1 Archangium sp. | reverse complement strand
AGGCGATGAGGTCGGACAGGGGGAAGCCGGCGGCGTCCCCGGAGAGCACCACGCGAGGGGCGGTGATGGAGCCGCCCTCGGCCGGGGAGCGCGCGAAGACGAGCAGGTCGGGCGAGGTGGCCTGCAGCACGTACGAGCCGGTGCGGCCCGCCAGGGGCTGCTGGGGCTGCACGCCCTGCCGCTCGTCGGGAACGAGCTGGAAGCCGTCGATGCGGAAGCGTTGGCTCATGGACCGGTCAATCGGCGGCCCACGCGTTGTTGTTCGCGCGCCACTCGAGCTCGTCTTCCAGGGAATGGGTGAGCGCCTCGTCGGTGAGGCCCATCTGTGTGTCGTAGGCGCGGCCGTTGAAGAAGAGGCTGGGCGTGCCGCGGATGCCGGCCGAGCTGCCCAGGGCCTTGTACTTCTCCAGCTCCTTGGCGTAGGTGCCGGCCTGCAGCGCCTTCTGCAGCTCGGCGCCCTTGAGGCCCAGCTTGTTGGCGATGCCCACGATGGAGGCGGGCGACAGGTTGCGCGAGTTCTCGAAGAGCGCGTCGTGCATCTCCCAGAACTTGCCCTGGTCGCGCGCCCAGAGCACCGCCTGGCCGGCGGGCACCGCGTTGGCGTGCATGGGCAGCGGGAAGGGCACGTTGCAGAAGCGCACCCGGCTGGCGTTCTTCTTGGCGAAGGCCTCCAGCAGCGGGCGGGCCGTGCCGCAGTAGGGGCACTCGAAGTCGGAGAACTCCACCAGCGTCACCTGGGCCTTGGCGTCCCCCATGCACATGCGCGGGTCCACCTCGAGCTTCTGCCGGGGGGCGCGGAAGGCGGAGTAGTACTCGGAGAGGGCGACGATGATCTCCGTGGCCGGCACTCCGGCGACGGCCTGCCGGGCGGCGAGCCGGGCCATGCGCTTCGCGTGCTGGCAGGTGGTGTGCCCCTTGAGGCACTGGCCCAGGGTGTGGGGGCAGCCGCAGTAGCAGAACTCGTCGGTGAAGACGGTGGACAGCTCGCGCTGGGCGGCGGGCGGCAGGGCGGAGAAGTCCATGCCGGGGATGCCGGTGAGGCCCGAGCCCCCCGAGCCCCCGGTGGCGGGCGCGGCGGCCTGCGCGGGCGGGGCCGGAGTGGACGGCTTGGGCGCGGTGGGCTGGGCGGGCGAGGCCGCCTCGGAGTTCTTGGAACAGGCCGAGAGGGCCGTCAGCGCCAGGGTGAGAGCCAGGAGGACACGATTGCGGCGGACAGGGAGCACCAGCCGGTCTTAGCGATGCGCGCGGGGCTTGTAAAGCGACGCCGGCTCTGCCAGGGAGGGACCCCGTCCCATGCCCAGAATCCTCCTGCTGCACACCGGCGGCACGTTGGGGATGGCCGGAGGCCGGCCGTCCGCACTGCGCCCCGCCGCCTTCTTCAAGACGCTCAAGTCCCGCTGCCCGGAGCTCTTCCGGCTCGCCGACATCGAGCTGGAGCTCTTCTCCAACCTGGACAGCTCGGAGATGCAGCCAGAGCTGTGGAGCGGGCTGGCCGCCCACCTGCACCAGCGGCTGCCGGACTTCGACGGCGCCGTGGTGACGCACGGCACCGATACCCTTGCCTACACCGCCAGCGCCCTCTCCTTCATGCTGCCCGGGCTGCCCAAGCCGGTGGTGATGACGGGCTCGCAGCGGCCCCTGGGTGAAATCCGCTCGGACGCGCGGCTCAACCTCATTGACGCGGTGCTCTCCGCCCTCCAGGGCCCCCCCGAGGTGAGCATCTGCTTCGACTCCCACCTCTATCGGGGCAACCGCACCCGCAAGGTGAAGGTGTCCGAGTACGACGCCTTCGAGAGCCCCAACTTCCCCCTGCTGGGCACGCTGGGAGTGGATGCCACCTTCGCTCCGGGTCTGCGTCAGAAGGGCCCCTTCCGCCTGCGCCAGAAGCTGGAGCCCCGCGTCTTCCTCCTCAAGGTCTTCCCGGGGTTGGATCCCTCCCTGCCCCTGGCCCTGCTGCCCCATGTGCGCGGTCTGGTGCTGGAGGCCTACGGCGCGGGTAACTACCCCAGCGATCCTTCGCTCGGCCGTTCCCTGCTGCCGCTCTTCCAGGAGGCCCGGAAGCAGGGAGTGCCGGTGGTGGTGGTGAGCCAGGCCTACCGCAACGGGGTGGACCTCACCCTCTATGAGTCCGGGGCGGCGGCCCTCCAGGAGGGGGCGCTGAGCGGCGGGGACATGACCCCCTCGGCGGCGCTGGTGAAGCTGATGCAGGGCCTCTCCTACCATCGAGACAGGGAGGCGCTGGCCCGCTTCATCGAGACCCCAATTGTCGGGGAGATGACCGAGCGGGCGGCCACCGGGCCGGAGTTTCCGGTCAAAAAGTCGAGGCGAGCGCGTTAGGAGCCGACCATCCGGGGGCGTCCGTCCTGAGGTCTGCTTGCTGCTAACAATCCTCGACCCATAAGATGGGGGTCACGATGTCCGACGAGAAGACCGCCGTCCATTCGATTTCGGACCTGCTGGGGGACGCCCCCCAGCAGCAGAGCGCGTATCTCATCGTGATCAGCGCCAAGTCCGCGGCCGGAATCGGCCGGATGTTCAAGCTGGACAAGTCCGAGACGGTGCTCGGCCGCAGCGTGGAAGCACAGTTCCAGGTCGAGGACGATGGCATCTCGCGCAAGCACGCGAAGGTGGTGTCGCTCGGCGAGGGCCGCTTCCAGCTGGTGGACCTGGGCAGCACCAACGGCACGTTCCTCAACGGCCTGAAGGTGAGCGCCGCGCCGCTCTACGACGGCGACAAGATTCAGATCGGCTCCAACACGGTGCTGAAGTTCTCCATCCAGGATCAACTGGAGGAGGCCTACCAGCGCAGCATCTACGAGTCGGCCACGCGCGACGGTCTGACGCGCCTGTACAACAAGAAGTACTTCATGGAGACGCTGCGCAAGGAGTTCGCCTACTGCCTGCGCCACCGGGTGGCCCTGTCCCTGGTGATGTTCGACGTGGACTACTTCAAGAAGATCAACGACGTGTACGGGCACCCGGCGGGCGACTACGTGCTGACGCGGATCGCCCAGCGGGTGAGCGACACCATCCGCACCGAGGACGTCATCGCCCGGTATGGCGGCGAGGAGTTCGCCCTCATGTTGCGCGAGTCGGCCGAGGATCAGGCGCTGGCGTGTGCCGAGCGCTGCCGGGCGGCGGTGGACCGCACCGACTTCATCTTCAGCGGCACGCCCATCAAGGTGACCATCAGCCTGGGCGTGGCCACGCTGCACGACACGGACTTCGCGCAGGCGGACGATCTGATCGGCGCGGCGGACAAGTACCTCTACCGGGCCAAGCGCGCCGGCCGGAACCGCGTGGACGGCAAGGCCATCAGCGGCCCGTAGTGCGCCTCCTCCCCCGCGCTCCCTCTCCCCCTGGGAGAGGGTCGGGGTGAGGGTCTTCGCTACGTCCCTTCAATCTCGAGTCCCGGCGTTTCCGCGAGCATCTCCACGCGGTTGCCGCCAGCGGCCTGGGCGGACTCGAGCGAGCTCTGCGCCTGGCGAACGAGGTCGGCGAAGGACACCTCGCGCCCCGGGGTGAGCGCGGCCAGTCCCACGGACACGGTGGGGCGGATGACCTGGTCATCGAAGGCGAGGCTGGAGCGGGCCACGCGCTCGCAGACGCGGCGGGCCAGGGTGTGGGCTCCGGCCAGGTCCGTGTGCGGCAGCAGCAACAACACCCGGTCCGCCGAGTACTGCACCGGGAAGTCCGTGTCGCGCAGCGAGCGCCGGATGGCGAGCGCCAATCCTCCATGGAGCTGCTCGCGCAGCTCGCGGCCCGCGCGCACCGGGAGTGGATCGAACGCCACCAGCGCGAGCGCCAGGGGCAGGCCATGGCGCCGGGAGCGTTTCACCTCCACGAAGACAAAGTCCTTGAAGTGCGCGAAGACGTAGAACTGGGTGAGCGGATCCAACAGCGTCTCACCCGGGGCGCGCACCGGCTCGGCGGCGGGAGCGGCGCGCGCCTTGCGCACCGGCGTGCCCCGCGAGAGCGTCCGCAGCTTCACCAGCTCGGGCAGCCGCACCCGCAGGTCCTTGCCGGAGACAGGCAGCGGAAGGACGCCATCCGCGAAGCCGGCCTTGCCAGGCGTCTCCTGCGCGGCCAGCACGAGCGCCTGCGGCAACTGCTTCCGCACCGCGCGCGCCACCCGCGCCGGCCCGTCCACCGAGGGCCCCAGCACCACCACTTGGACTCCCCTCCCCGGCGCCTCCTCCCACCCCGCCACGGCGGACACCTCGAGTCCCGCCTTCTCCAGACCCTCCTTCAACTTGCGGCGCCCCGCCGCCCCCGGCTCGATGATGATGGCTCGTGTAATCTTCATGCGCACCTCTCCAGACCTCGAACCATATCCGCCCACCTAAAACCCCTGCAAGGACTCGCGTTCACGGAGGCCGGAAGCCGAGCCGCTCCAGTCCCTTCCGGGCCACGTGCTGGACATGGGAGTCCGGATCCTTCGCCAGAGCCTGGCTGAGGGCGGAGGCGGCGAAGGGTCCACCCAGCAGGGCCAACGTCTCGGCGGCGGCCACGCGCACCGAGGCGACGCTGTCCTCCTGCAGCGTCTGGGCGAGCGGCTTCACATGGTGGGGGCGGCCGATCCGCTCCAGCGCGCGGGCGGCGGCCTCGCGCACCTGGGCATGCGGGGAGCCGAGCAGGGCCACCGTGGTCTCTCCCAGTGACAACTGACGCTGCTGGCTCACCACCCCGAGGGCCGCGGCCACCACCTCCGGCGCCGGGTCCTCGAGCGCGGCGGCGACGGCGGCGTCCGCCTCCGCCGAGCGCGGCATGGCGAGCGCCCGCACCGCCCCGGCCCGTACCGGCCCCTGCGGGTCCTTCAGGAAGGGAGCCAGCAACTGGAAGCGGCGCCCCGCCCTGCCGTCACAGTCGGCGAGCATGGCCACCGCCTCGCCCCGCGTGTCGGCGGGAAGCCCGGTCTCGTGCGCCACCTCCAGGAGGAACTGCTCACAGAACTTGTCGGTCGCGGCCACCTCCAACCAGACACGCCGGGTGGCCAGCGAGGCCCCCTCCGCGCGGATCCTCCGGCCCGCGGCCTCCATCAGCGGCAGGCCCTCGGACTCGGCGAGCCCCCGCGCCGCCAGCCGACGCACCTGGGGCTCGGTGTCGGCCAGGGCGCGCTCCAGCTCGCGCTGCGCCAGCGGACCGTAGCGCCGCAGCGACTGCACGGTGACGCGCCGCTCGGTGACATCCTTGGAAGCCAGCCCCTTCCGCAGCTTCTCCAGCTCACCCGAGTAGACGGCGAAGAGGCGGTTGATGAGGGCCTCATCCGGCGGCTTCGCCTCCGCCAGCAGCATCCGCCCCACCGAGGTCTCCTGCTTCTCGGCCACCGAGAGGAGCGCGAAGGCGGCGGCCGCGTCCCCGGATTCGGGGCGCCGGGCCATGGCCTCCAGCAGCACCCGGGCTGGCGGCTTGCCCAGGAAGGTGGCGAGGTGGACGAGCGCCTCGCCCCGGAGCGCGGCCTGCTCGGAGTACACCTCCACCTCCAGGACATCCCGGACGGCATCCCGATGGGCCCAGACGCGAGCGGCGGCCGCCCCGCCCTTCGCCCCCGCTTCCTTCAAGAAGGAGGCGGTGGACTGGCCGGAGCTGGCGGCGGCTCGCGCGGCGGTGACACAGACGAGCCCCTCGTCCCTGGCCGGGGCCTCGGCCACCCAGTCAGCGAGGGTGCGCGGCTCTGTCTGCCCTCGGGCTTTCGCCTGGGCCCGCAGGGCCGCCCACCGCACCCGCCATTCCGGATCCGTCAGCGCCGAGCGCAAGGCCTCCTGGGATTGGGGGCCAGGTTTGCGTCCCAGCTCCAGCACCCAGGCATCGGAGCGGCCGGTGGTGACGCAGAGCTGGCAGACCCGGGCGCGCAAAGCCTGCTCCTGCACATGCCGCTGGCAGGACGACCAGCAACCGAGTGCTCCCTGGCCGCCGTGCTGGCCGGCCGACAACAGCAGGACGAGGAAGAGGACGGGGCTCACGGGGGTCCACTTTAACCTACCCGGCAGATCCTTTTCTGCGGGCGTCCTTGCGTTTTCGCGCCCGCTGCGTCATATCGGCGCCCCTTACATTTCCAGGCACACGGAAGGAGGTGACACATGCCCGGCATTCGAGTGAAGGATGGTGAGTCCATCGAGAGCGCTCTCAAGCGCTTCAAGAAGGCCACCGAGAAGGCTGGTATCCTCTCCGAGATCCGCAAGCGTGAGCACTACGAGAAGCCTTCCGTGAAGCGCAAGAAGAAGGCTCTCGCGGCCAAGAAGCGCGCGGTGAAGAAGGCGCGTAAGACGTACTAGCCGCCGTTTCGTGAGCCGGGGACGCGTCAGTCGAGCGCCCCGGCTTTCGTCCGTTCAGCACCCTTCCCACACATTCCTGGAGCCCTGCCATGGCCACCGTTAGGGAGCGCATCGACGCCGACCTCAAGGACGCGATGCGGTCGAAGAACGAGCTCAACACCAGCGTCCTGCGGATGCTCAAGAGCGCCATCAAGTACAAGGAAGTGGAGCCCGGCGCCACCGGCCCTCTCGATGAGGCCAGCATCCTTCAGGTCATCGGCACCCTCATCAAGCAGCGCCGCGACTCCGTGGAGCAGTTCAAGTCCGGCGGCCGCCCCGAGCTGGCCGAGAAGGAAGAGGCGGAGATCTCCGTCCTCCAGAACTACCTGCCCAAGCAGCTCACCCCGGACGAGCTGCGCGCCGAGGTCCAGGCCGCCATCACCGAGGCCGGTGCCAAGAGCGCCAAGGACATGGGCGCGGTGATGAAGGTCCTCACGCCCAAGCTGCAGGGCCGTGCCGAGGGCCGCGCCATCTCCGAGGAAGTGAAGAACCAGCTCTCCAAGCTGTAGCAGTCCCGGTCTTCCGGCCTCGAACGGCGCCGGGCGGGTTCTTCGAGAACTTGCCCGGCCGCTGATCGGCCATTAAGGGTAGGCGGTCGCTTCCTGCCCACCCATCAGGGCGGGTGCCTCCGCGCAGACATGCCCTTCCTCCTCCCCATCGTCGACTCGAGTCACACCCACCTCGGCCATGTCAGGGGCCCGGTCCATACTCGTCCGCACGGGCGGGTGTGTGAACCATGGCGGTCCGGACACGCCGGGCGGAGGGGGTGGGACACGTGATCCCCGAGCATAAAATCCAGGAAGTCCTTGAGCGGGTGGATCTGGTCGGGCTCGTCTCGCGCTACGTGGAACTCAAGAAGGCCGGGCGCGAGTTCAAGGGCCGCTGTCCCTTCCACCAGGAGAAGACCCCCTCCTTCTACGTCGTCCCCGAGAAGCGCTTCTATTTCTGCCACGGGTGCCGCGCGAGCGGTGATGCCGTGTCCTTCGTGCAGCGCTACCTGGGCAAGACGTTCATCGACGCGGTGAGGGACCTGGCCCGCGAGGTGGGGGTGGACCTGGAGGCGGCGCAGGACCCCGGTGCCCGGGAGCGGCAGCAGCTCAAGGAGGCCACCGACCTGGCGGCCGAGCATTTCCGCTCGCTGTTGTGGGAGGAGGAGGGACGCCGTGCCCGCGCCTACCTCGCCAGCCGCGGCATCTCCGACGAGACCGCCCGGGCCTTCGGGCTGGGTTGGGCCCCCGCCGCGTGGACCTCGCTGGCGGACCGCCTCACCAAGGCGGGAATGATTGAATGGGGCCTCAACGCGGGCCTCGTGTCCAAGCGGAACAAGGGCGACGGCTACTTCGACTTCTTCCGCAGCCGCCTCATCATCCCCATCCGTGCCCCCGAGGGCCGCCCCATCGCCTTCGGCGCCCGGCTGGTGGACGCGGAGGAGGGCCCCAAGTACCTCAACTCCCGCGAGTCCCGGCTCTACAACAAGAGCGAAACGCTCTTCGGCATGGACCAGGCGCGCGATGAGATCCGCCGCCGCAAGGCCGCCGTCCTCGTGGAGGGCTACTTCGACTGCATCGCCCTGCACCAGGAGGGGGTGAAGCACACGGTGGCGCTGTGCTCCACCGCGCTCACCCCGGGCCACCTCAAGGTGCTCGGCCGCGCCGAGGCCCGTGAGCTCTTCCTCCTGCTGGACGGAGACCAGGCGGGCCTCGCCGCCGTGGAGCGCCTGGCCGGTCCCCTGCTCGCCGCGGGAACGGCCGCCAAGGTGGCCCTGCTGCCCCAGGGCGACGACCCGGACACCTTCATCCGCCGCGAGGGCTCCGTCGGTCTGGAGCGGCTGCTCACCGAGGCCCGGCCCCTCACCCATCACGTCTTCCTCACCATCCTGCCCCAGGGGAAGGAGGCCAGCTTCGAGGAGAAGATGGCCGCCCTGGAGCGGCTCAAGCCCGTGTCGGCGCAGCTGCCGGTGGGGCTGGTGCGCTCGGCCTTCTTCTCCGCGCTGAGCGGCTGGTGCGGCCTGCCCGCGGCCGAGCTGGAGTCCTCCCTGCGCAGCAAGGCGCCGCCCCCGGCGGTGAAGCCCGCTCCCAAGCCCGGTCAGCAGCCAGGCAGGGGAGCCGGTCCCCAGGGACCGGCCGCGCCCCGCCCCGCTCCGGTGAAGCCTCCGGACGCCCTCGAGACGCTGTACGTGGCGGCCGTCCTGCGCGAGCCCCGGCTCGTGGTCCGCGACACCTTCCGTGTCCACGACGAGCTGTCCCACCCCGGCCTCCGGCTGGTGCTCGCCCACGCCACCTCGGGCCATGGGGCCGAGGACGCCCTCTTCGAGGCCCACGACACCATCAAACGCGCCGTGGAATCCGCCATGCGCCAGCTCGCCGAGCAGCAAGGCTCCGCCCTGGAGCACTATTTCCTCCAGGTCTGCCGGGCCATCATGCTCCGTCGCATCAACCAGCAGCTGGACTACATCAAGCGGACCACCAGCCAGACGAGCGGCGCACTCGACTTGTCCGAGGAGACCAAACAGCTCCTCACGCAGCGCATGGAACTACTTTCCCTCAAGAAACGAGTGGAAGAGGAAATCCGCCCGTCCCCCCCGGGAACAAAGGCCCCCATGCAACCGGTTTGAGTTCGCGTTTGTAAGAATCCTCTACTTTGCGATAGATCGGCCGGCTCCCTCCAGGCCAGGTCCCTGTTTTTCCAAGGAGAAGTACCCGAATGCCCACGCAGAAGCCCTCCTCGAAGGTGGCCGTCAAGCCCAAGAAGAAGGTGGCCCCGGAGATCCGCAAGAAGAAGAAGCCGGAGGAAGCCTCGGCCAAGGGTACTGACAGTGCTGAGGCCAGCTCCGCCGCCGCGAGGAAGGCGGAGAAGGCCGACCGGATCGAGAAGACCGCCGCCGCGGAGAAGGCCACCGAGACGCTGAAGAAGCGCAAGGCCGTCACCCAGGTGGACGACGGAGACGTCGACCCCGAGGAGGCCGCCGAAGAGGCCGCCGCCGCCGTCGAGGTGGACCCGGACGCCGTCGAGGACGAGGTGGATGAGGAGCCCATCGCCGACCGCAAGGAGGTCAAGGATCTCCTGGCCGCCGGTCGCGAGAAGGGCTTCCTCACCTACGACGAGGTCAATGACGCCCTGCCCGCGGACATCGTGTCGTCGGATCAGATCGACGACGTGATGAGCATGTTCGGCGACAACGACATCGAGATCGTCGACGCCCAGAAGGCCGCTCAGAGCACGGAGATCAAGCCCACGGTCGCGGTGGAGGAAGAGCGCGCCGAGGCCGACGAGGACGAGAAGGACGAGGACGACGAGCCGGGTGGCAAGTCGAACGACCCCGTCCGCCTGTACCTGCGCAAGATGGGCAGCGTGAGCCTCCTCACCCGCGAGGGCGAGGTGGAGATCGCCAAGCGCATTGAAGACGGCGAGAAGGAAGTGCTGCGGGCGCTGCTGGCCTGCCGCGTGGCCATGGTCGAGATCCTCGACATCGGCACCCGGCTGAAGAACGGCAAGCTGCGCGTGCGCGACGTCATCAAGGACGCGCCCGAGGAGACCCAGGCCGAGGGTGAGGAGCCCGAGGTCGAGGCCGTCGAGGAGGGCGCCGAGGGTGAGGGTCAGCCGGCCCAGCTCGCGCAGAGCGAGCTGAACAAGATCGAGCAGATCAACAAGCAGATCGAGCGCATCCGCAAGTTCGCCAAGGACTGCGAGGGGCTCGAGGCGGAGCTGTCCGGCAAGAAGAAGCTGACGGACGTCAAGAAGAAGGAGCTCAAGCAGGAGGTGAAGGATCTCCGGACCAAGATGATGGAGGTCCTGGAGGAGATGCGGCTGAACAAGAAGCAGGTGGACCGCATCGTCCTGAACCTCAAGGGGCTCATCGAGCGCGTGGAGAAGGCGGAGTCGGAGCTGCGCGAGGTCGAGCGCCGCTACGGCGTGCCCTTGGACACGCTGCGCGAGCTGCTGCGCGAGGCCAAGGAAGATCCCGAGGCCATGAAGAAGGCGCAGCGCAAGCTCAACGCCACCAGCGAGCAGATCGAGTCGGTGGAGCGCGACGTGCGCACGGCCACGCGCAACATCAAGCGCGTGGAGGAGGAGGCCAACCTCGAGGTGGAGGAGCTGCGGCGCAACTACGAGGCCATCCGCATGGGTGAGCGTCGCGCCGAGCGCGCCAAGACCGAGCTGGTCGAGGCCAACCTGCGCCTGGTGGTGTCCATCGCCAAGAAGTACACGAACCGCGGCCTGCAGTTCCTGGACCTCATCCAGGAGGGCAACATCGGCCTGATGAAGGCGGTGGACAAGTTCGAGTACAAGCGCGGCTACAAGTTCTCGACCTACGCCACCTGGTGGATCCGTCAGGCCATCACCCGCGCCATCGCGGACCAGGCCCGCACCATCCGCATCCCGGTGCACATGATCGAGACGATCAACAAGCTCATCCGCACCAGCCGCTACCTCGTGCAGGAGATCGGCCGCGAGCCGACGCCCGAGGAGATCGCGGAGAAGATGGAGCTGCCGCTCGACAAGGTGCGCAAGGTCCTGAAGATCGCCAAGGAGCCCATCTCCCTGGAGACGCCGATCGGCGAGGAAGAGGACAGCCACCTGGGCGACTTCATCGAGGACAAGAGCCTGGTGTCGCCGTCGGACGCGGTCATCAACATGAACCTGGCCGAGCAGACTCGGAAGGTGCTGGCCACGCTGACGCCGCGCGAGGAGAAGGTGCTGCGGATGCGCTTCGGCATCGGCGAGAAGAGCGACCACACGCTGGAAGAGGTGGGCCAGGACTTCGAGGTGACGCGCGAGCGCATCCGGCAGATCGAGGCCAAGGCGCTGCGCAAGCTGCGCCACCCGAGCCGCTCCAAGCGCCTGCGCTCCTTCGTGGAGAGCTAAGCGGAAGAGCGCCCAGCCCTCCCAACTCCTCCCTCTCCCCCCGGGAGAGGGTCGGGGTGAGGGTGCCCGCCCCCCTGGGTCATGCCCCGAGGGCCGGAGAGTGACGTAAGAAGAAGCTCCCGTTCCCAAGAGGACCGGGGGCTTTTTCGTTTCTGGGAGTCCGCATGCCGGCGAGACGGAAGACCGCGAGCAGGACGGCAACGAAGCCCAAACCGGAGCCCCCCAAGCCCCTCCCCTTCCCCGAGGCGGTGCGCCGGGCGGTGCGAGCCATTCCGCGGGGCGAGGTGCGCTCGTACGCGCAGGTGGCGCTCTACGCGGGGAGGCCGGGGGCGGCGCGAGGGGTGGGGCGGGAGCTCAAGACGCTGGAGAACGTGCCGTGGTGGCGCGTCATCCGCTCGGACGGGATGCTGGCGCCGCCGGTGGCGGTGGAGCAGGCCCGGAGACTGAAGGCGGAGGGGGTACGCCTGGAAGGCCAGGGCACGCACTGGCGCGTGCATCGCTGAGCAGCGGGGCACGCGCCCTCTTGCGCCCGCGCGGGGTGCGCGATACTTCCCCCGTCAGTGCGGCGCTTCGGCGCCGTCCGTGCGCACCTTGGGGGCCCTTAGCTCAGCGGTTAGAGCTGTCGGCTCATAACCGATTGGTCCCTGGTTCGAATCCAGGAGTGCCCACTCCCCTTAACCCCGCACAGCGCCTCGGGAATCTCCCCGGAGGCGTCTGCGCGTTGACTCTGTTCTGCGACACGGCTCCCCCAGTCCCTCCAACGCTTGGGCCTGGTATGGGCCATGATGTTGGCCGGTGGATGTCTGAGGCCGAGTACAAGGCAATGCTGGAGAGCGGGCAT
>DASQMW010000007.1:0-16412 GCA_035645295.1 Archangium sp. | reverse complement strand
GGGAGCCCCCATCCGAGAGAAAGCCCGCATCCGGCCGGGGACCGCCATCCTCGCTGCACACCCCGGTGCAACCCGGTGTGGCGCCCGCGTCCTGCTTGCCCATGCGGTCCTGCTGCTCTCCGCAACCGGGAGCCAACACTGCCGCGGCCGTTACCAGGGCCGCCGCGCCGAAGGTCTTGCGCAGAAGAATCACGGTGGCGTCTCCTGGGGATGGGCTGGCGCGGGACTTCTAGAAATCCCGCGCTTCCAGCCTTCTTCAGCCGGGCCTTATACCGGCGGGCCACGAACCCCGGCAAGGAAGGGGGCCTGCCTCGGAGACCACCGCCATGCCGCACCCCAGGCACCCCTACTTCCGCGGCCTCTCCCCCACCCTGCACATCTCCCACCGGGGAGGCTCGCTGCTGGCCCCGGAGAACACCCTGCCCGCCTTCCGCATGGCGGTGGAGCGCTACCACACGCAGGTGCTGGAGACGGACGTCCACCTCACCCGCGACGGAGAGCTGGTGGTGTTCCACGATGACACCCTGCAGCGGTGCACCAACGGCCAGGGGGCCCTCGCGGACCACACGCTGGCCGAGCTGCGGCACCTGGATGCCGGCTACCACTTCACCCCGGACGGAGGCCGCACCTTCCCCTTCCGGGGCCAGGGCGTGCACCTGTCCACCCTCGGCGAGCTGCTGCGCGCCTTCCAGGGCCTGCGCTTCAACATCGAGGTGAAGCCGGACGTGCCGGGCATCGAGGACGCCTTCTTCCAGGTGCTACGCGAGGAGGGCGCACTGGAACAGGCCTGTATCGGCAGCGAGCTGGACTCCGTGGGCGAGCGGCTCGCGCGGGTGATGCCGGACGCCTGCCACTTCTACCCGCGCGACGCGCTGGCCGCCCTGGTCCTCTCCGTGCGGGCGGGCGAGCCGCCGCCGGAGGACCCGCGCTACACCGTCCTGGACATGCCCCTGCATTTCGGAGACGTCCGTCTGGTGGACGAGGCGCTCCTGCGGGAGGTGGACGCACACGGCAAGTGGCTCAACGTGTGGACGGTGGATGATCCCCAGGAGATGCGCCGGCTCGTGGCCGAGGGCGTGGGAGGTATCATGACGGACAGACCGGACCTTCTGCGCCGAGTCTTGGACGAGTCGCCAAAGCCGCGTTAAGCCCATGGCCCGTATGCCCCGCTCCCCCACGCGCAAGCGCGCCCCGAAGGCCGCGACAGCTGCTCCCAACGCCGCACTGCCCCTGGCCGCGCCCGAGGATCCGGCGCCCGTGCCTCCGCCCGAGACGCCCGGGCGCAACACGGTGCGCCGCCTGCGTGCTCCGCGGGCCAAGCGCTTCGTCGCTCTGGCCGGCAACATCGGCGCGGGCAAGACGACGGCCGCGAAGATCATCAGCCAGACCTTCGGCTTCGAGCTCTTCGACGAGCCCGTCATCGATAACCGCTTCCTCAAGGACTACTACGCCAACATGGGGCGGTGGTCCTTCACCCTCCAGCTCGAGTTCCTCATCCGGCGCGTCGAGCACCACGAGCTCATCCACTCGGTGAAGAAGAGCTGCGTGCAGGACCGCACGCTCTACGAGGACCCGGAGATCTTCGCCAAGTACCTGCATGGCCTGGGGCACATGACGAACGCGGAGCTGGACCTGTACTTCGAGTACTTCCAGCGGCTGACGCGCACCATCGTGCACCCGGACAAGGTCATCTACTTCGACGTGCCCACGGTGGACGTGCTGCTGGGACGCATCCGCCAGCGCGGCCGCGAGGAGGAGAAGGGAATAGAAAAGGGCTTCCTGCGCGGGCTCAACGGCTACTACGCCACCTTCCCCATGGTGCTGCAGACCAAGTACGGCGTGGACTGCCTGGTGATGGACGTGACGAACCAGGACATCCGCACTGGCCGGGGACGCGAGGAGTTCCTCGACCGGGTCACCACCTTCCTCGCCTGAGGTTTCCGCCGTGTCCGAGCAGTCCGAGCTCCCCGCCAAGAGCGCCCGCGAGTCCGAAGTGGTGATGACGCAGATGATCCTCCCCTCGGACGCCAACGCGGTGAACACCGCGTTCGGTGGCAAGGTAATGGAGTGGATCGACATCTGCTGCGCCGTGGCCGCCCAGCGCCACTGCCGGCAGGTGGTGGTCACCGCGTCCATGGACGATCTGCACTTCCACGCGCCCATCAGGGTGGGCTGGACGGTGACGCTGCACTCGCGCGTCATCGCCACGTTCCGCACGTCGATGGAGGTGGGTGTCACGGTGACGGCGGAGAACCCGCTCACCGGCGACAAGCACATGGCCACCAGCGCCCTGCTCACCTTCGTGGCCGTCTCGGCCAACGGCCAACGGCTGCCCGTGCCCCCCCTCAAGCTGGAGACGGACGCGGAGCGCGCGGCCTTCCGCGAGGCCGAGGAGCGGCGCAAGGAGCGGCTCTCGCGCAAGCAGACGAGCCTCGCCTGGCAGAAGCTCATCCAGCCGGCGTGAAACAGCTCCCGCGAACCCCGTGCCTCTCCCAAAGCACGGGGCCCGCGGGCCCGCCGACGACCGTTACGCTCCGCTCCACGCGGAGGGGCCGACAACCCCGAGCTCCGATGGTCCGCCGAACATGGGGGCCCGTGGTGCGCCTGTCGAGCGACGGTGCCTCCGGTATACCTCCCGGGGCTGACATGCCTGCGGCTACCCCTTGCGCCAGTCGTCGCTCTGGAGCGCGTGTGCACCGATGGCCGCCATCAGCTCCAGGCCTCCGTCGATGATGAACGACGAGCCGGTGATGTAGGCCGCCGAGGGGGTGGTGAGGAAGACGACGAGGCCCGCCACCTCGCGCGCATCCCCCGGCCGGCCCAGCGGATAGCCCGGACGCTGGACGGTGCGCGGGTTCACGTTGTCCTGGTCCGTCATCGGGGTGGCGATCTCCCCCGGTGCCACCGCGTTCACGGTGATTTGATGCTGGCCCAGCTCGGCAGCCATCACCTTGGTGAGCAGCCCGAGCCCTCCCTTGGCGGCGCAGTACGCGGAGGAGCCCATCAACGGCACGTGCTCGTGGACGGAGGTCACGGTGATGATGCGCCCTCCCCGGCCCTGCTTCACCATCCGCCGCGCGGCGCGCTGACAGCAGACGAACGCGCCATCGAGGTCGACGCGGACCACATGGCGCCACTCCTCCCAGTCCATCTCCAGGAACGGCGTGCCCTGGGCGGTTCCGGCGTTGTTCACGAAGACATCCAGCCCACCGAGCGCCTCGGCCAGCTCGTCGATGACGCCGCCCGCCTCCGGGAGCCCGTTCAGGTCCAGCCTGCGCACCTCGGCCCGGCGGCCCGCGGCCCGCACCTGGGCAGCCGTGTCCTCGGCGCCCTTCTGGTCCTCGTGCCAGGTGATGCCCACGTCGAAGCCCGCCTCGGCGAGGGCCACGGCGGAAGCCTTGCCGATGCCCGAGTCCGAGCCCGTGACGATTGCCACCCGTGCCATGCGTCCTCCTGGATTCGTGTCGTGGCCGCACCCTATGCACTCCCCGACCCGGCCGCTGCCCCCTCACGCTCCCCGGGAGCTGTTCAGAACCGGTCCCGGCTCCACGACTCCGGTGCAGTAGCGTTCCCGGTCTGGTACGCAGCGTGACGTAATGGGAGGGCGAGTGTCACAGGCGTCGCAGCACGGCAGGCGGTGGGGCAAATCACCCCTGGCGGTCCATGGTTTCGCCGTGCTGGTCACGACCGCGGCCCTGCTGGTTCAGCTCGTGCTGTATCCCCATGGCAGGGCCACGCCGTTCCTCCTCTTCTTCGGCGCGGTGATGCTCTCGGCGTGGAACGGGGGCTGGGGCCCGGGGCTCTTGAGCACCGGCCTCTCCGCCCTACTGGCCAACTACTTCTTCCTGTCTCCGAAGCACGCGTTCGCCCTGGACCCCCAGGACATCCTGTCCGTCGTCCTCTTCGTCACCATCTCCACCCTCATCACCTGGCTCAACGTGCGCGAGCGGACCTCTCAGGAGGAGGCCGAGGCGGAGCGCGCACGGCTCCACACCATCCTCATGAGGGCGCCGGCCATCATCGCCATCCACCGGGGGCCCGAGCACGTCTACGAGCTCAGCAACCCCGTCAACGCGCAGCTGCTCGGCGGCCGGGAGTTGCTGGGCAAGCCCGTGAGGCAGGCCCAGCCCGAGCTGGAGGGACAGGGATTCTACGAGCTGCTGGACCGGGTGTACCAGACGGGTGAGTCGTATGAGGGCAAGGAGGCTGCCGCCCACGTGGGAGACCCGAACCATCCGCGCACGGGCTACTTCAACTTCGTCTACCAGCCCCTGCCCGGGCCGGACGGAAAGCCGGACGGGGTGATGGTCTTCGGCTTCGAGGTGACCGAGCAGGTGCTGGCACGGCGGAGCCTCGAGAGGGCCGAGCGGCGCCTCACCGCCATCACCCACAACGCCACGCTGGGGCTCTTCATGATGGACGCCCATCAGCAGTGCGTCTTCATGAACCCCGCGGCCGAGAAGATCACCGGCTTCACCCTGGACGAGCTGCGGGGCAAGCCCCTCCATGACGTCATCCACCACACCCGGCCCGATGGAACGCCCTACCCCATGGCGGAGTGCCCCATCGACCGGGCGCTGCCGACCCGGGCCCAGGAGCAGGGGGAGGACGTGTTCGTCCGCAGGGACGGCAGCTTCTACCCGGTCGCCTTCACCGCGAGCCCCATCCTCGAGGACGAAAAAGCGACGGGGACCGTCATCGAGCTGAGGGACACCACGGAGGACAAGCACAAGCAGGCCGAGCGCGAGCGCCTCCTGGTCGAGCTCCAAGAGGCGGTGCGCCTCCGGGACGAGTTCCTCTCCGTGGCCAGCCATGAGCTGAAAACGCCGCTGACCCCGCTGAGTCTCCGGCTCCAAGGGCTCGAGCGGAGCATCCGAGACGATCCGGGCTCCCCCCTGGCGCAGCGCCTGGGCAAGGAGGTGGAGGTGATGCGCCGGCAGGTGAAGCGCCTGTCGGACCTGGTGAGCGATCTGCTGGATGTGTCGCGGATCAGCACCGGACGCATGAAGTTGCTGCTCGAGGAGGTGGACCTCTCGGAGGTGGCACGCGAGGTCGTGGCGCGCTTCGTCCCCGAGGCGCAACGCGCCGGGTGCGAGCTCGTGCTCCACGCGGCCGGGCCCGTCTCCGGCCAGTGGGACCGGCTCCGGCTGGAGCAGGTCCTGACGAACCTGCTGTCCAACTCCCTCAAGTATGGGCCGGGCAAGCCCATCCACATCCGCGTCGAGCAGGAAGAGAACCGGGCCCGGCTCGTGGTCCGGGACGAGGGCATCGGCATCCAGCCCGAGGCCATGGGGCGCATCTTCAACCGCTTCGAGCGCGCCGTGTCCGAGCGGCACTACGGCGGGCTGGGCCTGGGCCTGTACGTGACGCGGCAGATCATCTCCGCGATGAGCGGGACGGTGTCCGCCCAGAGCACGCCCGACCAGGGCGCCACCTTCACCGTGGAGCTGCCCCGCCAGCCAGCGGGACTCCCATGAAAAAAGGGCGAGGGGCGCTCGGTGGAGCGGCTTCCCTCACCCCGGATTCACCGTCACGGGTTGGAACACCGGGACGGATACCCTCACCCCGACCCTCTCCCGGGGGGAGAGGGAGGTGTGGACGGGTTGGCGCATCGTGCTGCCGGTTTGATCAGGTCGAGAACGAGGTCCCGCAGCCGCAGGAGGACTTCGCGTTCGGGTTGTTGAACTTGAACCCGGCGCCCGTCACGCTCGACACGAAGTCGATCTCCGTGCCCGACAGGTACTTGTTGCTCAGCGCGTCCGTCGCGATCTTCACCCCGTCCTGATCCCAGGTGAGATCGCCCGCCTTCAGCTCGCGCACCAGGTTCAGGTCGTAGCCCAGGCCGCTGCAGCCGGCCGGCACCACGCGGATGGAGAAGAAGTAGTCCTGGAAGCCCTGGTCCTGGATGACCTTCTTCACCTGGGCCACGGCGGCCTCGGTGAGCCGCACCGGGCTGGAAGGCTCGCCCTGGGGAACGGCGGTGGTGTTGGGAGCGGGGGTGGTGGTGGTGTCCATGTAGGTCGGTCTCCTTACAGGCGCCTTATAACGCCGGGCGCCAGAATTGCCATCTGCTCCAAGGGTACGGCCTCCACCCACCGGGTGAATCCGTCCCGGGAAGACACTCCAGGGGGCGGCTCGCTCCTGCCCGCTCGAACGCCCGCTTCCAGGCCGGGGTAGCGAGCCCCCGCTCCGGGTCCACCCCGGCCCTCACTCCGCGTCCGCTTCTCGAAGGAAAACCCCGCCGGGCCCGGGTTATACGTGGGCCCCCATGACCGCCACCTTCCGCGAGCTGCTGTCCGCCACGAAGAAGGAGATCCGCGAGGTCTCCATCGAGGACGTCAAGCGCCTGCTGGACGCGCGCACCCCCGTGAAGCTCATCGACGTGCGCGAGGGCGATGAGTACGCGGGTGGGCGGCTTCCGGGCGCGGTCCACATCCCCCGCGGCTTCCTCGAGCTGCGCATCGAGGACAAGGCCTCCCGGGACGAGGAGCTCGTCCTCTACTGCGCGGGTGGCACCCGCTCGGCCCTGGCGGCCCACACCCTTCAGCACATGGGCTACACGCGCGTGACCTCGCTGGCGGGGGGCTTCAACCGCTGGAGCGACGCCCACTACCCGGTGGAGAAGCCGGTGGTGCTCACCCCCGCCCAGAAGGAGCGCTACCGCCGCCACCTCATCCTCCCGGAAGTCGGCGAGGAGGGTCAGGCGAAGCTCCTCAAGTCCAAGGTGCTGCTGCTGGGCGCGGGTGGACTGGGCTCTCCGGCCGCGCTCTACCTCGCCGCCGCGGGCGTGGGCACGCTGGGCATCGTCGACGCGGACGTGGTGGACCTGAGCAACCTCCAGCGCCAGGTGCTCCACACCCAGGAGCGCGCCGGCCAGCCCAAGGTGCAGAGCGCCCGCGCCGCCATCGAGGCCCTCAACCCCGACGTGAAGGTGGTGCCCTTCCAGGAGCGCCTCACCTCGGAGAACGTCCTGCGCATCCTCGAGGGCTTCGACCTGGTGCTCGATGGCGGGGACAACTTCCCCACCCGCTACCTGCTCAACGACGCCTGCCTCATGCTGGGCAAGCCCAACCTCCACGGCTCCATCTTCCGCTTCGAGGGGCAGGTCACCACCTTCGTCCCCGGCCAGGGCCCCTGCTACCGCTGCCTCTACCCCGCCCCGCCGCCTCCCGAGCTCGCGCCCTCGTGCGCCGAGGCCGGTGTGCTCGGCGTGCTCCCCGGCATCATCGGCCTCTTCCAGGCCAACGAGGCCCTCAAGCTCCTGCTCGGTGTGGGCGAGCCGCTCGTGGGGCGTCTGCTCACCTTCGACGCGCTCGGCACCCGCTTCCAGGAGCTCAAGCTGCGCAAGGATCCGAAGTGCCCCGTGTGCGCGCCCGGGGCCCGGGTGGAGCTCATCGACTACGAGCAGTTCTGCGCCTCGTCCGCCTGAAGGAGCCCCGCGTGCCCATCCCGGAGATCGATCCCTCCACCCTCGCCCAGCAGCTCTCCGGCCCGCCCGAGTCCCGGCCCGTGCTGCTCGACGTGCGCTTCCCCGAGGAGCACGCCTACGTGGCCTTCCCGGGCTCGGTGCTCATCCCCCTGCCCGAGCTGGACGAGCACAACGAGGAGCTGGAGGCCTTCCGCGGCAAGCGCGTCGTCGTCTACTGCCACCACGGCGTGCGCAGCCTGGACGGCACCGCGTACCTGCGCTCGCGCGGCCTGGACGCGGTGTCCTTGCGCGGGGGGATCGATCTCTACTCCCGCGCGGTGGACCCGAGCCTGCCGCGCTACTGACGCGCGCTAACGGATGTAGGCCGACAGGTCCACCGTCTTGTCGGTGATGTCGCGGGCCTTCACCTCGACATCCACCTGCACCGGCTCCTTGAGCGACGTCCCCTGCAGCACGAGGTGGTGCGAGCCTTCCACCAGCTCCAGCTTCAGCCCGGGCTGGTAGAGGCCGAGCTTCTGCCCGTCCCGGTAGATTTCGATGCCCGAGACGTTGCGCGGCACCAGCTTGGGACGGAAGTAGCCCATCTGGAAGGTGCGCTCGATGGACTTCGTCTCCTGGGGCTCGCCGAAGGGCACCTCGATCTCCTCGTAGATGCCCTGCTCCTTGTTCTCCAGGATGAGCGTGTCCTGCACGTGCGCGCCGCCCATGCGGCTGAGCGGCGTGAAGCCGAGCACGGTGATGGGCTCGGAGCTGCGGCACCGGATGCCGTGGCGCACCGACACCTGCACGCGCTGGTTGGACTCGACGTTGAGGTAGATGCCCTGGCCGTCCATGGCCGAGCTGCCGAGCATGTCCAGGATGGGCCCGCGGAAGATGATGGCCAGGCCCACCAGGGACAGCGCCATCAACACCCCGAGCAGGTTTTTCAGCGGCGGCAGCGACCGGCCGCGGGCGGGCTGGGCACCCATCTTCGCGTTGCTGAGGGTGCCGACGTCCTCGTCCTGCTCCTCCTTCTGCAGGAAGGAGGTGCGCCGGCGGGAAGGAGCCTCGGACGACTCGGGCATCTCCGTGCGGCTGCTGGTGCGGCGCGGCTTCGGAGCCGGCTCGGCCTGCTGGGAGGACGGCGCCATCCCCGTGCGGCGGCGCACGGGCTCCGGCGGGCGCACGGGCTCCGGAGGCGGCGGCAACATCGTACGCTCGGGATCCTCGTCGTCCTCCATGGGCGCGGGGCGCGGGTTGACGGCCACCGAGCCGCGCGAGAGCCGCGGCTGCGGCACATCCGCGTCCGCCGGGGGCTCACCGGTCCGGGTCCCCGAGCGCCGCAGGGCGGAGGACTCGGTGCCCCGCCTCGAAGCGGGAGCCTCGATGCTGGCCCGGGTCACGTCTTGACGGCTGGGCATGCGCGCCACGGACGTGGAGCCCACGTTGGTGCGGCGCGGCGCCTCGTTGCTCGTGCGGCGGCGGGGCACTTCCGTGGCGGGAGGCGCTTCCCACTCCTCCACCTCCGGCACGTCCCCCATTGGCTGGGTGCTCGACTCCGTGCGCTTGTTGACGACCCCCGCGCGCGTCCCCGTGCGCCGCTGCTGGGGCATCTCGCCCGGCGGCGCTTCCCAGTTCATGTCGGCGGCGCTCGGCGGGTTGCCGGCGCGCGGATCCACCCGCTGGCTGCTCCGGGACGGCGGCGGCGGTGGCGGCAGCTCCTCTTCCTCGGTCGGAAACTCCGGCACCGCGGGCATCGCCGACATCGACTCGGCGCTGCGAGGCTCCGGATTGCCGCTGCGCTTCTCCTCGTCCAGCCGGTCCGCGAAGAGCGTCTCCATCAGCTCGGAGATCTGCACCGAGCCGGCCACCCACCGCTGGCCAACGAGGAACTCCTCCAGCGCGAGCTGCAACTGGCGCGCGTCCCGGTAGCGGTCATCCGCGGCCTTGGCCAGCGCGCGCATCACCACCGAGTCCAGCTCCGGCGGACAATCCGCCACCTGCGAGGGCGGGAGGATGTTGCACTCCATGGCGGCCTGCAGCGTGCCCAGCTCCGACTCCCGCTTGAGCGGGCGCGTGCCGGTGAGCAGCTCGTAGAGCACCAGACCGATGGCGAAGATGTCCGCGCGGTGATCCAACGGCTTGCCCGCGGCCTGCTCCGGCGCCATGTAGGCGAACTTGCCCTTGATGGCGCCCGACTTCGTCGCCGTGGCCTGGTCCGCCGCCTTGGCGATGCCGAAGTCCACCAGCTTCACCGAGCCGTCGAAGCTGATGAGGATGTTCTGCGGCGAGATGTCGCGGTGGACCACCTTGAGGGGCTTGCCGTTGTCGTCCGTGCGCGTGTGGGCGTAGTAGAGGCCCTCGCACGCCGAGGCGACGATGCGGATGGCCAACGGCCGGGCGATCCACCCACCGGCGTTGTACGCCTTGCGCATCACCCGGCCGAGGTCCTCGCCATGGATGAACTCCATGGCGATGAAGTACGTGCCGTTGGCTTCGCCGAACTCGTACACCTGGGCGATGTTCGGGTGGTTGAAGCGCGCGGCGATGCGCGCCTCGTTGCCGAACATGCCCACGAACTCCTGATCCTCCGCCAGGTGCGGGAGGATGCGTTTCACCACGACGTTCTTGGCGAACCCCTCGATGCCCCGCTGACGCGCGAGCCACACCTCGGCCATGCCGCCGGTGGCGAGCTTCTTGAGGAGCTGATATTTCCCGAAGAGTTGAGGGTTCATCCCGGGTTGCTCGCCGGGGGGAGCAAGCGCGAAGTGGAAGACATCAGGGCGGCTCATCTTAGGCGAGGGGCCGGGGCGAGGCAAAGACGGCCCGCACGAAACCTGTGGTTCCCTCTGACGGCCGGCCTGTTGCTGGCCTCGGCGGCCATGGCCGACCCCCCGCCACTGGCCGGGGAGCCCACCGATCGGATCTCCATCGCGGCCCACGATGACGCGCTGGCGCTCTCCTGGTCGGACACCGAGGAGCGGCTCAAGGGGAGCATCCGCCCCGCCATCCCCCGCGCCGGAGAGCCCCTCCACCTCAGCCTGCAGGTGGGCAGCTTCGAGGGAGAGCCCTTCACGGGCCCCCTCATCATCACCCTGCGTGAGGAGGGCTCCTCCCACGGGCAGAGCGTCACCGTGAAACGGAGCGGGGAGCAGTGGCAGACCACCTTCAACCCCGAGCACGAGGGCCCCTACCTGCTCGACGTGAGCTTCCGCACCACCCGGCACAAAGCGCTCCATGCCGCCCTCCAGGTGAGGCCGTCCCCCCTGCCCCAGCGGCTCGGGTTGGCCGTGCTCGGCCTGGGAGGCCTGATGCTGGTCGGGTACACGATTCGCAGTCTCCTGAAGGGAGAGCGGGCAGAAGAGCGCCCCCTCCCCTCGTCCGCCGTGGAGCCCGTCCCCGCCGGGGACACGTCCTCCGCCCCGGCCACCGGCACTCCGGCCGCGGCCCAGTCCCCCACTCCGGGGGCCGATGCGCCGCCAGGTGGCGAACCTCCAGCCACGCCAGTTGATGCCGGAGCGCAACCTCCGGACTCCGCTCCGAAGACGTCCGAGGGGCAGCCGCCCTCCTGATCAACCTCTGGCCAACTCCCTGTCCCAGATGTACAGCTGCCCGGCCACCGCGTACTTATCGGCGCTGGAAACATCCTCGAACTTCTCCGGGGGAAGCGCGCGCAGGCGCTCGCGCAGGAAGTCCGGGTCGCTGAGCGCCTCGCGGTGTTTGAGATCGGTGTTCACGTCCACCAGGAAAGGAATCACCCGGAGCACGGCCTGCTCACAATCCTCACGGGTGGCGCGAGCCATGCGCTCCACCGTCATGGCCAGGTGCTCTCGGACCGACGCCGGGCCTCCAGGGCACCAAGCCTCCAGCGTCTTGCGGTAGATATCGTCCATGAGCTCGTCCAGCGTGTACTTCTGATCGAATGACCAGAACGCGTAGCGCGGGCCCTGGAGCACGTCCCAGAAGCGCAGCAGCGAGGCGAGCCGGTTCGCCATGCGCTCCGCGCTCCACAGCGGTGGCGGATACACGGTATATCTGAGGACGCCCCAAGGGGTGCCGAGGCAGAAGGACTCGAAGGCTTCCCTCATGCGCGGGAGTTCCTCCTCCGAGACGCCTTCATCCAAGTCCATGGAGACCTCGCCGAACATGTGCATCCGCCAGCGCGGGTGGGCCCAGTCGAAACCTTCGGCCCCCGATTGCATCACCAGCACCTCGCCGGGCAGCACCTGGCGCATCTGCCGGGGCTGAGGGAAGGCACCCGTCTTGAGGTACTCCCGGGCCCACCAGCGGCCCTCGTCTCTCGCCTTGCGGCGGATGGCGGCTTTGGTGCCGTAGAGCCACGCTGGAAACTCGAGCACCGGGGAGTGTGCCGTGTTCATGGCCTCGCGCCCTACCACAGCGGTCAGACGCGCCTCAAGCGCCAGGCACTTCGCGCGCTCCGAGGGCGGCAGACGACTCCCGCCTGCTCAGCGGCAGTCCACAGGCAGGTAGACCTGGCCCTGGAAGCCCCTGGGCCATTCGCCCCCGTCATAGGCGGCCCGGATCGCCTGCTCGGCCAACTCAGCACGTTCTGTTCTCTTCCTTCCCTGCGCGACTCCTCATTGTCCGGCTTTATTTCGAACAGCACGAGGGCGTAGGTATCGGTGATGTCCGGGCGCAAGCGCCTCACGAACCCCGGAAGACGCTTGGGGTCCCCCAACTTTCCCTTCTCCACAATGTCGTAGAGGTCGACGGGGTCGAGGAAGACGACGCAGGAGGGGTGCTGCACGCTGTACGCTCTGCCAATGGCCACATGCGCGGCCTTGCCAAGAAAAGCGTCCCAGGGCTCCTTGGAGTCCGGCTGACGGCCAGGGAGCGTGGAGGAGGGCGGCTGCGCCTGGGCTCCGAGGGCCGCCACGAGCACCAGGAGAAAACCCGCCAGCCCCAAGGTGCTCCTCGTCCTGGCTCCACTGTTCTTCATGGCCAACATGCTCCTCCCCGGGGCCCTCCTTTGCCGGGCGCGAATCGAACCCGCCACCTCGCGGCACTCGGGAGGCCAGGACGGTGTTTGGCCCTCTCGAGCGCCCTGGCCCGAAAACGGGAGGAACCCGCGCCCAGGTGTAGACGTCTACACTTGGTGTAGGCTCTCCACCCACACATCCAGGTGTAGACGTCTACACCTGAACCGCTCGAAGCGCCGCGAATCCATTCACACTCAGCAACGAATCCCCGCCCGCTCGGGCAGCGAATCGCCGAAGCCACCAGACAATGGGAACCCAGGTGCGGAAGGATTCATCTCCTTTTCCCGGCATCGGAAAGCGAGGCGCCCCCTGATCGCGCATCCACGGCGGTGAGGACTGAAAACAAACCACCCGCGGAGCAGTAACTTCGACAGGCGCTCCATCTCCCTCGGGTGGAAGTTTCCTTCCCTGTCACGGCGACGTGACGCCCTTGTGCCGGTGGCTTTCGGACGCCGAGACGAGGCGGCTGTCGGCTCCCGGACAGCCTCCGGTTGGGCACCCTGGTTGCAAGCCTCCCCCACGGACCGGGCGAGGAGGAGTGCATGGGCGAGCGGCGAGGGGTCGGGAAGGGAAGGCGGGGGCTTCTCGCCACGGTCCTCCTTTTGGGCACGCCCGTGTTGGCGGCGGAGCCGGCACCGGATGCGGAGGCCTGGCAGCCCGAGGTGGACACGGCGCAGCCGGAGGAAGTAGCCGCGCTGACGCCCGACGAGTTGGACGCGCCCACGCCATCGCCGGTGGAAGCGCCCACGTCGGCGCAGGTGGAAGTGCCCAAGCCGGCGAAGGCCAAGGAGCCGAAGCCGAAGATGGAGGAGCCACTCTCCGAGGGTGGCGAGGGCACGTCGGCCAACGCGGAGGAGAAGCCAGGACTGCGGGTCGTTCCCTTCGGGCGCGTCTTCGCCTGGGTGAGCGCGGATGAGCGCGAGCAGTATGCGCGCTCGCTGTCCCTTGCCTCCGCGCGCGTGGGCCTGGCCGCGTCGCTGCCCCATGTGGAGGCGGAAGTCACCGCGGACCTGTCCTCCAAGTCGCTGCTCAAGGACGCCTTCGTGCGGGTGGCCGATGGGAAGAAGCAGCTGCGCCTCTACGGTGGCCAGTTCAAGGCGCCCTTCCTGGCGCGCGAGCTCGAGTCGGCCTGGCGGCTGCCCGTCATCCGCCGCGGACTGGTGGCGGACTACCTGGAGGACACGCACAACCTGGGTGGCCGCCGGCTGGGGTTGATGGGCGAGGTGAGCCTCAAGGAGGCCTGGAAGCTGAAGGTGTCCGGCGGCGTCTTCCAGGGCACCAAGGACAAGGACACGGGCATCCGTGCCAGCGAGGACGCCGCGCTGCGGGCGAGCGTGCGTCCCTTCAAGGCCCTCACGCTCGGGGCGAGCACCTACTTCGCGCAGGCCTTCGAGGGCGCGCGCACCTACGCGCTGGCCGCGGACGCGGTGCTGCGGCTGGGCGGGCTGGAGGTGACGGGCGAGTACGTCAACGGCCACCTCCCCACCGGGCCCTTCGCCGCGCAGATGGGGCTGGCCAGCTACACGCTGCCGCTGGGCCTGGTGGAGGGCCTGGCGCTGCAGCCGGTGGCGGGCGCCGAGATGATGCAGCTGCTCGGCCCGCTGAAGGCCCGTGGCTACGCCTTCGTGGGCGGCTTCAACATCCTCTACTCCGAGCACTTCAAGGCCCAGTTGCAGGCCGAGCACGCGCTGCGTCCCGGCGACGAGGCCGCGGGCTTCGAGTACTCGCTGCAGCTCGCCACCCGTTTCTAGGAACGGAGATCGACCATGCTCCAGTTCGCGGAAGGAGAAGTCACCAAGCTGCGCCGGGAGTTCAAGCTGGTCCTGGGAAGGGACGAGGCGATGGCGCTGTGCTCGCGGCTGTCCGCGTCGCTGGGCGGATACCTGTCGCCGCCCACGAGCATCACCTCCGTCTACTTCGACAAGCCAGGCTACCCGCTGGCGCTGCGCTCGCTGGGCACGCCGAATGACTGCCTCAAGGTGCGCACCAAGGAGTACTCGCCGGACGTGGGCGCCGGGGGCGTGCAGCGCGTGGTGCTGGAGGTGAAGCGCGAGCGCAACGGCCTCACCCAGAAGCGCCGGGTATGGGTGCCCCGCGCGCAGTTGGGGAACGTGCTGCGGGGCGGCGTGCGGCTGCTGCCGCTCATCGCTGGCGGCAGCCTCATTCCCGTGCTGGGAGTGACGTACCGGCGGCATGTGTACCAGTGCTCGCAGGCGTGGCGGGTGACGGTGGACCGGGACATCGGCTTCTACCGGATGACGCAGGAACTGGCGCTCTCGGAGACGACGCTGAGCGCGGAGCGGCTGGGCGAGCCGCTGGCGATGGATGAGCGGGTGGTGGTGGAGGTGAAGCACCTGGGGGAGGAGCTGCCCGAGTGGCTGGCGGCGCTCAATCCCGGGAGGAAGCCGGCGTACAGCAAGTTCGCCGAGGGGATGGCGAGGGTCCACGACTTCGTCGCGGACGGGATTCTGGGGGGCTGAGCAACCGTGTTCATCGACTTCGAAGGCATCGACGGCAGCGGCAAGACGACCCTGTCCAACCTCCTGGCCGAGCGCCTGAGGCGGCTGGGCTACCGGGTGGCACACGCGCGAGAAGGAGGAGAGCTGCGCTCGCCCATCGCCCGGCGTATCCGCGAGTTCACCCGAGACTCGAAGCTGCTGGAGATGTCTCCGCGCACCGAGTTCTTCCTCAACCTCGCCCGGGACGCGCAGCAGCTCGAGGAGGTCATCGCCCCCGCCCTGGCGCGCGGCGAGGTGTGCATCAGCGACCGCTACCTGTATTCACAGCTCGCCCTGAGCGGCGGCGGACGCGGACTGCCCGGAGCGGCGCTCGAGCCGGCGTGCGAGCTGGCCTCGCAGGGGCTGTGGCCGGACCTCGTCATCCTGGTGGACGTGGATCCGGACCTGGCGCGGCTGCGCAAGCGGCTCGGGAAGAGCAAGGGCGAGCGGGTGCCGGACTCGGACAGCCGCAAGGGGCTGGCTGGCGCGGGCCTGGCGGTGCGGATGCGGGAGTCCTTCCTCGCCCTGGCGCGGAAGGATCCCTCGCGCTGGCTCATCATCGAGAACAATGATCAGCCGCTGCACGTGCTGGAGCAGCGGCTGGTGGAGGCGGTGGTGGCGCGGCTGGAGGGCCGGGAACTGCCGGCGCAGCGGATGACGCCGCCGAGCCCCGCGCCGGTGCAGGTGCCGTCGACGATGGACGAGGTGGAAGAGCACTTCTTCCGCGTGCTGGACGGGCTGGAGGTGCGCGAGCCCCAGCTGGCGGTGTGGCTGCTGGGGGGCATTCCCGGCTTCCCCGCGCACCAGCGGCGGCTGGGCTTCGTGGAGCGCTTCCCGGGACTGACGGTGCGCAGCCTCACCGGCCTGGACGACGAGCCGGCCCGGGCCCTGCGCGAGCTGCTGGCGGAGGTGGTGCCCCAGGACGTGGCCATGAGCCTCGGCTCCAACCCGTCACCGCAGGCCATGGCCCTGCGCGAGCGCCTGTACGCCCACGCACCGGTGGACGTGCTCGGTGGCCTCAAGCACAACGACTCGCCCGAGGCGTGGGCCCTGCGCGAGCACGCGCTGCGCGAGGGGCGCCTGAGCGAGGTGCTCTGCGGACTGGCCGGGGTGGATGACGAGCCGGCCTGGGCGGCACGGGAGCTGGGCGTGCGGCGGGGGCTGTACGCGGACGTGGCGCGCAGCCTCACCGGCCTGGACTCGGCCCGGGCGGATGCCCTGCGCGAGAGCCTGCTCGGCCATGACAGGCTGGCGGTGCTTCGCAGCGTCAACGGCCTGGACACGCCCTTCGCTCGTCAGCTGCGCGTGGCGCTGGAGGACAAGGCGCTGAAGCTGGTGCTGCGCTCGCTCTCCGGGCTCTCCACCGACGATGCCTACGCCCTGCGCGAGCGCGGCGCTCCGCTGACGAAGGAGGCCCTCGACTCGCTGGATGGGATGGATGACCCACGGGCCTGGCGGCTGCGCGAGGCCTTCGTGGCGCGCTGGCCCGCCACGGTGGTGTCCTCG
>DASQMW010000006.1:0-49623 GCA_035645295.1 Archangium sp. | reverse complement strand
GCGGGGCCTCACCAAGGTGCAAGGGGAATTCTCGCTGGCGTGTGCCGTCCACAACCTCAAGAAGTTGTGGAAGCTGGGGTGGGAACTGCCCAGCCTGGCCGCGCAGGCGGCGTAGCGCAGCAGGTCGCCGCACGGCGGTCGTTGCTCCACGCCATCTGCACCTGGGGCGCCATATGGCTCCCTCTACGCGCTACCGTACCTCTGGCCGATTCGCCGACACGCTCCTAGGCCCGTGCCTGCCGTTGGCCCTCGGTCTCTTGTCCTGACCGCCCCGCATCCGCATCGTCCAAGAAGTGCATCAACAATGAGGAGGGGTGGATGGATGCCGGGTGAGCGGCGTTTGGGCCCCGTGGAGATGCTTCGCAACCTGGCCGTGTCGCTTGAGCGCCTGGCGGCACACGAGGCCGCGAGCAGTGTCGTGCGCGGCACGGCGGACGGGCTCCGTCAGGAGATGCCAGAGCTCGAGGGGCAGTTGCGTGCGCTCCTCCAGGACACGCTGACGGTCCTCGGGCGCCTGGCGCATGAGGCGGCCGAGCGCCAGCAGGTGGATCCCGCAGCCGCAGCGCGCGCGATGGCCGCCTCGGTCACACAGGGACTGCTGGAGGTGCTGGAGCGGGAGTGGCAGGACGGTGGCCTGCCCCTTCACTCCTTCGTCGAGCGGCTCAACCGGCTCCTGGATGGCGTGGCGGACTTCACCCACTTCCGCGCCGAGGAGCTTCGCACCCCGAGGGAACGGGCCCAGGCTATCACCGAGACCATGGTGAGGACGGTGGTGCAGCAGCTCCGGGAGGAGGTGCCGGCCTTCGGGGAGGAGCTGCGGGCGATGGCTCCCGTGGGAGAGGAGCTCGCCTCGAAGGTAGGGCGGGGGCTCATCGCGGGCATCGAATCGAAGCTCCGGGAGAACCCGGACGTCTTCGGAGACCTGCTCGAGAACGCGGGCCGGAAACTGGTGCGGGGATTGGCCGCCGGCATCCGCGAGGAGCTGGCCTCCCACCCGGCGGTGTCGGGCAAGGCGCTGGGAGCATCGCTCGAGACGCTGGCCGAGCGCACCGCCGCCGCGACCGTCCGGGGCATGGGCGGGGCACTGACGGAGCAGGTCCACACCTGGCGGGACGCCCGGGCACGGAATGGAACCCTGCGGCGGGTGACCCGGGAGCTGACGCAGGGAGCGATGGAGGCACTCGGAGCCGGCCTGCGCCGCCCGCTGATCGCCGTCGCAAGCGCGGGCAGTCTCATGACGCTCGCGCTGCTGTCGGTGCACTGGCGCCGCCTGGCCTAGCGGTCACCCCGACTCCACCCACAACGTCCTCAGCCTGCCCGCTCCGTGGGCCGGCGGATGGCGCAGCCCATGAACGGGAAGGCCCCCACCTCGCGGACTGGCGAGGGAGGGAGCAGCAGCTCTGACGTGGACCGGTGCGCCCCCTACCCTCATCCCAGGAGGGGTCAACAGGGGGGTCGGCAATGCGCAAAGTCCTCATCTACTCCGTCCTCCTCCTCGGAGGACTGGCGGCTTCGCAGGCGCTTCCAGCGTTCGGGCCGGGGGTCTACGAACCGCTGACGCACGTCATCCGGCTGCTCACCATGGTGGGGCTAGCCTTCATCATGATTCACGTCGGGCAGGAGTTCGACCTGGATAAGTCGAACATGCGCCAGTACGGCTGGGACTACGTGGTGGCGGCCACCGCGGCCACCTTCCCGTGGATCTTCGTCACGCTCTACTTCGTCTTCGTGCTGGCGCCGCCGGAGTTCTGGGGACAGTTCGGCTTGTGGAAGGAAGCGCTGCTCCAGGGGCGGTTCGCCGCGCCGACGAGCGCCGGGGTGCTCTTCTCCATGCTGGCCGCGGCGGGGCTGGGGGCGACGTGGATGTTCCACAAGGCGCGCATCCTCGCCATCTTCGACGACCTGGACACCATCCTCCTCATGGTGCCCCTCACGATTCTCCTCGTCGGCTTCCGCTGGCAGCTCGCGGGGGTCATCGCCCTCATCGTCCTGCTCCTCTGGGCCGGGTGGAAGTACCTGCACCGCTGGCACATCCCGTACAGCTGGCCATGGGTGCTCGGCTATTCGGTGCTGCTCACGCTCGCCTCCGAGCTCATCTACCTCGCCACGGGGTACGCGGACCCCAAGGCGGCGGTCCACTTCGAGGTTCTCCTGCCCGCCTTCATCCTGGGCTGCATGCTCGCCAAACCCGAGCACGGCCTGCACGAGCAGGACGCCCTGGAGGGCGAGCTCCCCGGGCCCGATGCGCGCAATGAGCAGCGCGTCGCCACCATCATCTCCGGCTGCTTCATGGTGCTCGTGGGGTTGTCGATGCCCGCCCTGGGCGGGGCGGGAGAAGCACGGGAAGCCGAGAAGAGCATCAGCGCCGTCGCGGGTGGCAGTCCGGGCTGGGGCCTCATCGCCCTGCATGTCCTGGCGGTGACCCTCCTGTCCAACCTGGGAAAGATGTTCCCGGCGCTGTGCTATCGCCGGGAGGCGAGCATGCGCGAGCGGATTGCCCTCGCGATTGGCCTCTTTCCCCGAGGAGAGGTGGGCGCCGGAGTGCTCGTCGTGTCGCTGGGCTATGGCATCAATGGCACGGCGACGACCGTGGCCCTGCTGTCCCTGGCGCTCAACCTGTTGCTCACGGGCCTCTTCATCATGGGGGTGAAGCGGCTGTTGGCCGGCCCTCGCACCAAGGCCACGCCCATCTCCAACCAGGAGCTCCGTCCACCTCGGGGCCGGGCACCCCGGCCCCCCAGGAACATCCCCGCGCACGAAGGAGGGCACTGACATGATGACGCACGAGCCGCATCTGAACACCGGCCACCCGAGCCTCGAGCGAGAAAGGAGGGTGGGCCTGACTCGCGTCCTGGTGGCCACCGACTTCTCCCCCCACTCCGCCTGCGCGCTGATTCGGGCGCTCCAGCTCCCCCTCCAGGAGGGAGCGGAAATCCTGCTCCTCCACGCCCTGCCCCCCGCCGCGGCCGCGGGCCGGCACGAAGAAGAAGCCCTTGCCCAGCACGCCCTCGAGAAGGCCGTGCACCACTCCCGGGAGGAGCATGCGCGGACCGGGTGCAAGATGCGAAGCCTGCTGGTGAAGGGCATGCCAGCGGAGGTCATCCCCCAGGCGGCACGGGATTTTGGTGCGGAATTGATCGTGCTGGGGAGGCCGCGCCGCCCCGGCTCGCTCCTGGCACGGATGCGGGAGCGGGTGGCCGGAGGGCTCATCGAGAGCATCCCCACCTCGCTGCTCGTCGTCGGGCCGCCCCCGGCGGGTCCGTACCAGCGTCCCCTGGTGGCCGTGGACTTCACGAAAGCGTCCCGGCACGCCTTGGAGGCCGTGCTCCGCATGTGCCCCAGTGCGAGCCGTGTGGCCGTGCTGCACGACTACGACACCTCCTACGAGCTCGTCCTCCACCAGTCGGCGGCGCCACAATCCCGCATCCTGGAGTACCAGCGGGGAGCCAAGGCACGGGCCTGTGCCGAGCTGCACCGGTTCCTGGCGCCCTACCGTGACGCCGGGGTGCACTTCGATGAGCTCGTGCGCTCCGGTGATGCCTCCACCAGCATCGTGGAGATCGCGCACGAGGAGCACGCGGACCTGGTCGCCGTTGGAAGGCACCTGCGTCCGGGGCTGAGCCGGCTCGTACGCCCGCACGTCGGACAGCACGTCGCCAGGGAGAGCTCCTGTGACGTGCTCCTCCTGGAGGAGGAGCCCACTGGGGACTGAGTGAGGAGAGGTCCTCTCCTTGCCCGCGGCGCATCAGCACGGCGTGGGCACGGACCACCGGCCCTGGTTGGAAGCGGGCAAGCTCGTCTGAGCACAGGCAGCCGGGGGCTGGGACGACGCGCGCTGCGAGGCGGAGGCCCAGGCCTACCTCGCCCCCCAGCGCATCGGCCCACCGGACTCCGTGGCCCTCACGGGCTGAGCCCCTGGCCCACGCGACCGCCGCGCGCCCGACAATCGCCCCTCCCCCGGGGGTTATATTTCCGCCTCCGCCCAAAGGTTACACAAACCCTCGCCATTGATTGCACGTCGTTCCCCCGTCTTCCGGGGATGACGGCAAGTAGCTGACATCAAGCTCGCCTGGGGGGGCCATGCAAAGAACCGCGGCAGCGGTGGTGGGAGTGTTCGTCCTGGCGTTGGGTGTGGCAGTCGTGAGCCTGCGGGACGAATCCCAGGACACGCCCGCGCCCCAGCCATCGGCGGCGACCGTGATCGCGTGCTCGCGGACGATCTCCGCCAACGTGGTGGTGTTGGACCAACCGCTGATGTTCAACCGGCTGGGCGCCCAGAACGTCAACGGCACCATCTACGCGCTGACCCGGGACGTCATCAACCTGGACTCGGGCCTGCCGCTGACCCGGGGAGGCGCGCCGACGCCAGGCCGGGTGGCCTTGCGCCCGGACAAACGGCCGCGGCCGCTCGTGCTGCGCGCCGCCGCGGGTGACTGTCTGCGGGTGAGCCTCACCAACCTGCTCACGCCCGCGGCCAATCCCCGGGGGACGCCCACCACCGTCAATGGCCAGACGTTCAGGCTGCCCATCGACGAGCAGGTCGCCAGCCGGACCGTGAGCTTCACCGTGCCGGGCCTGCAGCTCGTCAGCAGCATCGCCGACGCCAGCTCCTTCGCCGGGCGCAATGGCAACAGCATGGTCGCCCCGGGCCGCGGCGCCGTCTACACCCTGTTCGCCGAGCGGGAAGGCACGTTCCTCGTGACGAGCGACGGCGCCCCGTTCGGCGGCGAGGGCGGCTATGGCAACGGCACCAATGGCTTGTTCGCCGCCGTCAACGTGCAGCCCCGGGGCGCCAACTTCTACCGCAGCCAGGTGTCCGAGGAGGATCTGCGGCTGAGCACCACCGGGACGAGCCCCACGGGCCACCCCCTCGTCAACTACGAGGCGGTGTACCCCAGCAGGGAGCCGTGGATCAGCGAGGGCAAGAGCGGCCTGCCCATCCTCAACATGCTGTCGGCCGGGGAGCTCGTCCACTCGGACGTGGACGCCATCATCATGGGCCCCCTGCCGGATGGCTCCTTCCCGCCGTCCACCTATCCCCTGGAGAGCACGGGCCGGCGCAACCCCAGCCTGCCCAACCGTCTGGAGGCCTTCCGCGAGTTCACCTCCCTCTTCCACGACGAGGTCGCCGCGGCCGACGCCTTCCCCGGCTACTTCGAGGATCCCGTCCTCAGCTACACCCTGGAAGGCGTCCGCGACGCCTTCATGATCAACTACGGCTCGGGGGGCATCGGCTCGGAGATCATCGCCAACCGCGTGTCCGTGGGGCCGATGCACGACTGCCTCGACTGCGCCTTCGAGGAGTTCTTCCTGAGCGCGTTCGCGGTGGGAGATCCCGCGATGCTCGTGGACGTCCCGGCCAACATCGGGCTGGAGACACTCCGTCCAGGCGCGGCACCACCGCCGGGCGCCTCGGGGCCCAAGGCCACCCGCGCGTTCTTCCCGGACGATCCCGCCAATGTCACGCACAGCTACATCAACGACTTCGTGAAGTTCCGCAACCTGCACATCGGCAAGGAGCAGCACGTCTTCCACCTGCACAACCACCAATGGTTGTTCAATCCCAACGATGACAACTCGAACTACATCGACGCCCAGGGGATCGGGCCGGGTTCGGGCTACACGTATGAGCTGACCTTTGGTGGCTCCGGCAATCGCAACCTCAGCGCGGGCGATGCCATCTTCCATTGTCATTTCTATCCGCACTTCGCCCAGGGCATGTGGGCGATGTGGCGCGTCCACGACACGTTCGAGCCGGGAACGAGGCTGGCGGCGAGCGGCGAGGCCTTCCATGGCAGGGCGTTCGCGCTCCAGGACG
This sequence comes from Archangium sp., assembly GCA_035645295.1. Taxonomy (GTDB): domain Bacteria; phylum Myxococcota; class Myxococcia; order Myxococcales; family Myxococcaceae; genus Archangium. The sequence continues at coordinate 43,805 of DASQMW010000006.1, read as the reverse complement.
GGACGCCGGCGGCCGGAGCCCGGGCCCTGCCGGATGGAGAGATCGTCGCCGGAGTCCCCATTCCGGCGGTGGTGCCCCTGCCTAGCAAGCCCATGGCCCCCATGCCCGGCCGGGTCGAGGTGGCGCCCAATCCGAACACCACCACGGCCTCCACCTTCCATGCGCGCAGCCCGGGAGCCCGCGTGCCGGTGGGCAGCAATGCCCGCGTCATCGATCGGAGCACCAACCCCGGCTACCCGTTCTGGATTGCCGGCATCGAGAGCATCGTGGGCCAGCGTGCGACCACGCCGCCCCTGGACATGGTGACGGAGACGGAAGCGGCGGCGCTCCAGTCCGGCCGCAATCCGTTGTTCGCCGGCCGCACGGACCTCGTGCCCGGTGCGGGGGGCTTCAACGGCGGGTTGCCGAGACATGCGCTGGAGGGCGTGGCCGCGGGCGGGGAGGCCGAATCCACCGTGAGCCGGCTGGACTTCAGCAAGGAGATCCTCAAGGCCAGGCCGGTGTACTTCCCCGAGGAGGGCACGGACGTGGAGCAGACGGCCATGTTCTTCCACTCCCGGCCGAGCCACGCGAGCACGACGCTCCGCCGCAACGGCTCCTCGGTGCCCGGTAGCTTCCGCACCAACGGGATGCTCCCCGCCCCCAGCGCCGCGTTCTTCGACCCGTGCCGGGACGACGCGGGCAATCAGATCCTCGCGGGCACGGCGCCGCGCTTCTACGACGGCGCCGGCGGCCTGGGCCTCACGGGCGCCGTCCAGTTCGGCGCGAGGAATCCCCGCGTCTACAAGGGCGCCAACATCCAGCTCGACGTGGTCTTCAACAAGGTGGGCTACCACTTCCCGCAGGAGCGCATCCTCACCTTGTGGGAGGACGTGGCGCCCACGCTCAACAAGACGCGGCCCCCGGAGCCCTTCATCATCCGGTTCAACACCTTCGACTGCGGCAAGTACCTCCACACCAACCTCGTCCCCTACGCCTACGAGCTGGATGACTTCCAGGTGCGCACGCCCACCGATGTCATCGGGCAGCACATCCACCTGCCCAAGTGGGACCTGCCGTCCACCGACGGCGCGGCCAACGGCTGGAACTACGAGGACGGCACCCTGTCCCCCGGCGCGGTGCGCGAGCGCATCGCGGCCATCAACGCCTATAACGCCACCCCGGGCGTCCCCCCGGTTCCCACTCCGGATGGCCGCACCCGGCTCACCCCGCTGCCCCACCCCTTCTTCGGCGCCGGCCCGGCCGACTCCTGGCTGGGAGCGCGCACCACCATCCAGCGCTGGTTCTTCGATCCGGTGATCAACTCGGAAGGCATCCACCGGGGACTCGGCGTCATCTTCACCCATGACCACCTGGGACCGACCACCCACCAGCAGGTGGGCCTCTACGGCACGGTGATGGTCGAGCCGCCGGGCTCCACCTGGAGGCACAACGAGACGGGCGTGCTGCTCGGGACCCGGAGCGATGGAGGCCCCACGAGCTGGCAGGCCGCCATCCTCACCGGGGACCTCGACCGGGATGGCATCAACGACAGCTACCGGGAGTTCTGGTTCCAGGCCTCCGACTTCCAGCATGCCTACGAGGCCGGCGTCTACGTGGGAGCCGGTCCGGATGGAAGACCCGCCCCGGGGCTCGGGCCCACCGCGTCGACGTTCCGCAACGCGATCGGCCCGCCCCACCGGCTGCAGGCCAGCCCGGTGTACCCGGACCTGTACGTCAACGCGGCCGCGTGTCCCGGAGGCGTGCCACGGCCCTGCCCGCAGGCCATTTCCGTGGATGACCCGGGCATGCTCGTCGTCAACTACCGCAACGAGCCGGTCGCCCTGCGCGTCTACGACCCCGCCAAACCGGGACCGGATGGCAAGCCGGGCTCACAGGCCACGGGACTGGCCGGAGACCTGGCCTTCGCGCTGCAGACCCGCGCGGACCGCGCCATCCCCGCGCTCAACACCCGGCTGGGAAACACCCCCTACCCGGCGCTGACAGGGGACATCGGCAACGGAGACCCGTTCACCCCGCTCATCCGCACCTTCATGGGAGACCGGGTGAGGGTGAAGTTCCAGGTGGGCGGGCACGAGGAGGAGTTCAACGCCACCATCCACGGGGTGAAGTGGCTCCAGAGTGGCTCCGGCTTCGGCTCGTCGCCCAACTCCGGCTGGCGCAACGCCCAGGCCCAGGGCATCTCCGAGCAGTTCACCTTCACGGTGCCGCTCCTGCCCGCGCTCGGCCAGGCCGGCTCCCGGGTGGACTACGCGTACGGCCTCAACAGCAGCCAGGACGGCTGGTGGAGCGGCGCGTGGGGCCTGATGCGCTCGTACAACACCCCGCGCACGGACCTGTACGAACTGCCCACCACCCGGGCTCCCCTGCGGATCGCCAACCCCACGGACTTCAGCGCCGACAGTGGCGGGGCCTGCCCACGCGCCGCACCGGTGCGCGCCTATGACGTCACCGCGGTGCTGGCCAATACCGCGCTCACCACCCCGGCGGGCGTCACCCTCGTCCCCTCGGATGCCTCGGCCACCCAGCACGTGGGCGCCCCGCTCGACCGGAGCGGCGGCACGCTCGTGTACAACTCGCGGCGCACGGCGCTGTCCAACGGCGAGACGGGACCGCTCCATGACCCCACCGCCATCCTCTACGTGCGCACCGCGGACCTGGATGCGGCCGGCAAACTCCGGCCCGGCGTGCCCATCGAGCCGCTCGTCCTGCGCGCGGCGGCCGGCGAGTGCATCGAGGTCACCCTGCGCAACCGGCTGCCGGCGGACGTCAATGGCAACACCCTCTTCGACGACAACCCCGACCTGGCCAACCTCACCAGCCTCATGGGCGTGGTCAACAGGAACCGGAATGATCCGCAGGGGGTGACCACCTTCAACAACAACCTCATCCGTCCCTCGAGCTGGGTGGGGCTGCATCCGCAGCTGGTGGCGTACGATCCCACCAAGGCCGATGGCGCCAACATCGGCAACAACCCGCAGCAGCTCGTGTCCCCCGGTGGCCAGGCACGCTACCGCTGGTACGCGGGCGACATCAGTGGGGCGGCGGGGAACACCCGGGCCGTCACGCTCGTCGCCACGCCGTTGGAATTCGGCGGCGCCAACCTCACCCCCGCCGACAAGATCAAACAGGGGCAGAAGTCGATGGTGGGCGCGCTCATCATCGAGCCCGCCGGTTCGGCCTGGGCCGAGGACATCACCCGGAGGGCCTCGGCGAGCGTGGGCCCCGATGCCAACCGGGACGGCCGGCCGGACAGCGTCGCCTTCCGGGACTTCGCCGTGGTGTGGCAGAAGCAGCTGAGTCAACGGTACGCGGATGGCACGGCCGTGGAGAACGTCGCCGCCGAGGGCGTCGTCGCCGAGGACCCTCAGGACTCCGGCCAGATGGCCATCAACTACGGGACCGAGCCGATGTGGTTCCGCTTCGGCCTGCGCCCCAACGCGCCGCTCGGCAACGAAGCTGGGGGTTACGGGGCCGTGCCCAACGCCTTCGCGGCCTACAGCAACAGCCTGACGGGGGGAGATCCGGTGACGCCCGTGTTCACCGTCGCGCCCGGCCAGCAGGCCCGCCTGCGGCTGCTCGAGCCGCACGGGGCCTATCGCGGCTCCACCTTCCGGCTGCACGGCCATCTCTGGCAGAGGGATCCGTACATCTGTCCGGGCTCGGCCGATCTCGGCCTGCCGGGCAAGTGCAGGATGAGCGAGCTCGGCTCCCGGGCGATCGGCTTCAATCCCGTGGGCTTCTACCTGGGCGCCCAGGAGAACCTGCATCCCTACACGCACTTCGAGATCTTCCTGCCGAGTGCCGGTGGGTCCAACGCGGTGCCGGGGGACTACCTGTTCAGGGACTACGGCAGCCTCGGCAACATCTCCGGCAACTGGGGCCTGCTGCGCGTGCAGTGAGAGAGCGAAGACACCCGACCATGACCTCACACGACTCCTCCTCCCCTCCGAAGCGCCCGTGGCGTACCGCCGCCGCGGGAGCGCTCTGCGGCCTCCTCGTGGCCGGCTTCATGGCCCTGAGCGCGAAGGCGCCCAAGAAGCCGGTCCCTGCGGCCAGGCCAGCCCCAACTCCCGTCCAGGTGGGCGCCACCGAACGGCTCGAGAAGAACGGCGTCGTGGTGGAGCTCTCCGTCCTCCAGCCCGGGCTCACCGCGACGGAGAAGCGGCCACTCCTGGAAGGCGATCATGCCGAGGTCCGCTTCCGCATGACCGATGCCACGAGCGGCCTGCCGCTGCGGGGCCTGTCTCCCTCGGCCTGGATGGACATGGGCCAGCTGCTCGCGGGGACGGCGCAGCAGACCCACGAGTGCAAGGACCGCGTCGCGCTCTACCTCAAGGGGCTGGTCGGCATCCGCCCGCTCATCGATCTCAACAGCTACTACCTGCTGGTGATGAACCAGGATCCGAGCATCTCGGTCATCGACCCGCTGGTGGGGATGACGGGCAAGACGAGCCTCTTCGCCACGGTGGTCCTCGAGCGTCCCGGTGCGGACTGGGTCAAGAGCCGGGACGGGCGGCGGCTCTTCGTGTCGATGCCCCGGGCGGGGAAGGTCGCGGTGGTGGACACGGAGTCCTTCCGGGTATCGGCCCAGGTGGAGGCCGGCCAGGAGCCCACGCGCGTCGCCCTCCAGCCGGACGGGCGCTACCTCTGGGTGGGGGATGGCCCCCACGCGGCGGCCGGCAGTGGCGTCACGGTCATCGACACCGAGTCCCTGGAGACCGTGGCCCGGATTCCCACCGGACGCGGGTACCACGAGCTCGCCTTCACCCCGGATGACCGCTTCGCCTTCGTCAGCAACCGCGAGGAGGGCACGGTCTCCGTCATCGACATCGCGCGGCTCGCGAAGGTGAAGGACCTGCGGACGGGCACGCTCCCCATCTCCGTGGCGTACTCGTCCCTCTCCGGGGCGCTCTACGTGGCGGACGGGAAGGAGGGAACGATCTCCGCCATCGACGGCGAGCGCCTGGAGGTGCGCTCGCGGATGACGGCCCGGCCGGGCCTGGGGCCCATGCGCTTCACCCAGGATGGACGCTGGGGCATGGTGGTCAACCCCTCCGAGCACGCGGTGTATGTCATCGACGCCGCCGGCAACCAGCTCGTGCACACGCTCAGCGTCGGAGGCCAGCCCTACCAGGTGGGCTTCACCCGGGCGTTCGCCTACGTGCGCCTGCTGGACTCCGAGCGTGTGGAGATGATCAACCTCGCCACCCTGGGCGGCGAGTCGAAGCCCACGGTGCAGGGCTTCGGCGCGGGAGCCTTGGCGCCCCAGCTCGCGGGAGACCTCAGCCTCGCCGATTCCATCTCCCAGGCCGCCACCGATGCGGCGGTCTTCGTGGTCAACCCGGCGGACAACACCACGTACTTCTACATGGAGGGCATGAACGCTCCCATGGGGAGCTTCGGCAACTACGGCCACAACGCCCGGGCGGTGAGCGTGGTGGACAGGAGCCTTCAGGAGATCGAGCCCGGCGTCTACTCCGCACGCATCCGCATCCCGGCGGCGGGCCGGTACGACCTCGCCTTCCTCATGGACTCGCCGCGGTTCCTGCACTGCTTCAGTCTCGAGGCGAAGGAGAACCCCGCGATGAAGCAGGCGCGAAGTGCGCTCGAGCTCGAGTACCTGGACTTCCCGGCGCGGCTGACGGAGGGGGAGGTGCCGCGGCTGCGCTTCAAGTTGAGCGAGCCGGGCACCCACGAGCCCGTGGCCGGGTTGGGCGACGTGACGGTGCTCACCTATGCCGCGCCCGGACGGCTGCGCGCCGAGGTGACCGCTCGGGAAGTGGAGGACGGCGTCTACGAGGCCCGGCCCACGCTGGCGAGCGCGGGTGCGTACTACCTCTATGTCTCGGTGCCCTCCAAGAAGGTGGACTACGGCGGGCTGCCCTACCGGACGCTCTGGGTGGCGAGCTCCGGGCAGAAGAGCCCCCCCGCGCAATGAGGAGGAATCCCGTGTCACTCGAGAGCAAGAGAACGAAGGTCGCGAGTCTCGCCGTTGCCCTGCTGCTGCTCGTACCGGTCCGCTCGCTGGGGGGCGAGGGCGAGCATTGCCCCCACCACGCGAAAGGCGCCGCCCCTTCCGCCCCCGCGTCCCCTGCCCCGTCGTCCAGCGGGGTCCGCCTCGTCGATGCCGGGCTGCTCGACCAGGATGGCACTCCGGTCCGGCTGGCCGGAGAGGTCATCGGCGACAGGCTCGTCGTCATGGACTTCGTCTTCACCACCTGCACCACGGTGTGTCCCGTGCTCTCCGCGATCTTCTCCCGGGTCCAGGGGCGGCTGGGCGATCGGCTGGAGAAGGAAGTGCGGCTGGTGTCCATCAGCGTGGATCCCACCCGGGACACGCCCGCGCGCTTGAAGGCCTATTCCGCCAGCCACCGGGCGAAGCCAGGGTGGACGTGGCTCACCGGAAGCCAGGAGAACGTCCAACAGGTGCTCGTGGGATTGGGCGCCTATACCCCCGCCTATGCCAACCACACGCCCATGGTGCTCATCGGAGACCCGCGCACCGGAACGTGGGTGAGGCTCAACGGCTTCCCCAGCGAGGAGCAGATCCTCGCGAAGGTCGACGAACTGGCCGCGGCCCGCAGGGCGGCGGCTTCCCCTCGCAGCGCGGAGAAACCCACCCCATGACACGCCCGTGCACGCCGTTGCTCGTCCTCGCCCTGGCCTTCTGTCTTCACGCCCACGCGGCGGAGGGTGGCCCCAAAGCCCCCAACACGCCCGAGGAGAAGGGCCGCGCGTGGTTCACCGACACGCAGCTCGTCACGCACGAGGGAAAGCAGGTCCGGTTCTACAGCGACGTCCTGAAGGATCGCGTGGTCGTCATCTCCTTCCTCTTCACGCGCTGCAACACCGCCTGCCCGATGATCGCCGCCCGGCTCAACCGCATCCGTGAGCAGCTCGGTGAGCGCTTCGGCCGCGAGGTGACCTTCATCTCCATCAGCGTGGACCCCGAGAACGACACCCCGCAGCGGCTCGCGGAGTTCGCCCGCAGGCAGCAGGCGCTCCACCCGGGCTGGACGTTCCTCACCGGAAAGAAGGAGGACGTGAACCAGGTGATCGCCCGGCTCGGCCAGTACGTGGAGAACATCGAGGGCCACTCCACGCTGCTCATCGCCGGCAACGAGAAGCGCAGGCATTGGACGAAGATCCGCCCGGATGTGCCGCCCCCGGCCGTCGCCGAGCGCGTGCGGCAGCTCGTCGAGGGCCCATGAGCGGGCGGGCCCCGATGAGCCCCAGGTGCCTTGCCCTGCTGCTCGGCGCGCTGTCGTGGGCCGCGGCCGCGAGTCCCGCTCCGCTCACCCCTCTGGAGCAGGCGGGCAGGAAGATCTACTTCGAGGGAGAGAGCCCCACGGGCGGGACGATCTCCGCGACCCTCGGAGCGGGCGTCCGGCTGCCGGGCTCCGCGGTGCCCTGCGTCAACTGCCATGGGGAGGATGGCACGGGCCGTCCCGAGGGGGGCGTCCTTCCCCCGGACATCACCTGGACGGAGCTCACCAAGCCGTACGGCCACGTCCATCCCGGTGGCAGGAAGCATCCGGTGCTCGAGGACAGGAGCGTGGCCCGCGCCATCTCCGAGGGCGTCGACCCAGGCGGCAACCGGTTGGATGGGGTGATGCCCCGCTATTCGATGTCCTCGGAGGACCTGACGCGCCTGCTCGCGTGGCTGAAGCGGCTGGAGCACGAGCGCGCGCCCGGGGTGACGGACTCGGCGCTGCGGCTGGGCGCGGTGCTTCCCACCCGGGGGAGGCTCGGGGCGTTGGGACAGGCCATGCGCGGCGTACTGGAGGCCTACTTCGACGAGCTCAACGCCTCGGGAGGCATTCACGGCCGCACGCTCGAGCTGGTCGTCGCCGGGTACGACAGCGACCAGGAGACGGGACTGGCCAGCGCCCGGCGTCTGCTCGAACAGGAGCCCGTCTTCGCGCTGCTGTCCGGCTTCCTCCCGGGAGCGGAGAAGGAGCTGGCCGCGCTGGCGGAGCGGGCGTCGCTGCCCCTCATCGGGCCCTTCACCCTGTCCGCCCGGGAAGAGGACACGCCGGAGCGTCACGTCTTCTTCCTCCTGTCGGATCCGGGAGAGCAGGCCCGGGTCCTCGCCGAGTACGCCGCGAGGGAGCTGCCCCAGAAAGGGACGGGCGCCGTCATCCTCCATCCCGAGGACGCGGGACTCGCCGGGGCCGCGCGCGCGGCACGGGCCCGGCTCCAGGCGCACGGCTGGAAACAGGTGGAGCTGCTGCGTTACGCCCGGGGCGGCTTCAATCCCTCGCTGGCCGCGGACCTGAAGCGGAAGGGAACGCGGGTGGTGCTGTTCCTCGGAAACGACGCGGAGCTGACCGCGCTGATGGAGAAGGCACGGACACTCGGCTGGGCCCCCTACCTGCTGCTCCCGGGGAGCCTCTCCGCACGGGCGGCAGTGGAGGCGCCCGCGCTCTTCCAGGGGCGCATCTTCCTCGCCTACCCCACTCTGCCTTCGGACGAGAGGCCCCGCGCCCGGGAGACCTTCTCCCGGCTGCGGACACGCGCACCTGCCCCGGAGGGCTACCGGATGGCCCAGGTCTCCGCGTACACCGCCGCCACGGTGCTCACCGAGGGACTGCGCCGCTCCGGCAGGCAGGTGAGCAGGAAGAAGCTGCTCGGCCACCTGGAGGGGCTGTATGCCTTCGAGACGGGGCTCGTGCCTCCCTTGAGCTACGGGCCCAACCGGCGCGTGGGGGCGCGAGGCGCCTACGTTGTCACGGTGGACCTCACGGCCCGGAGCTTCCGTCCGGTCACCGGGTGGATGGACCTCATCGACGGAGGGTGAGGAACCCAAAATCTCACACACCCCGGGGAGCACTGCGCTCCGGCGCGGGGCGTGCCCATTTCTTCAGATGGAGCTGCCCCTGCCTGGGAGAAGAAGCATGTTCCTGATGCCGAAACAGCAATGGAAGCGTTCCGCCGTCGTGGTGTGTGGCGCCCTTCTCGGCCTCACGCCCCTGGTGTACGCGGAGGGGCAATCCGAGGAGGAGGCCGAGGCCCGGCCGGCTCGCGACAAGCCCGAGGGCAACATCCGCACTCCCGCCGAGCGCCAGTCACGGAGAACCTCGATGTCGAGGAGCTCGCTGGCGGGCAATCAGCTCTTCCTGACCTGCATGCTGGACTTTCCGGGCGAGGTGAAGCGCTTCGCCGTCACCTGCCCCACCACCCGGTACATCGACGTGAAGCTCGCCGATTGTTGCAACGCGGGTGACCACTGGCAGGTGACGGTGAAGTCCTGGGATCCCAAACCCACGTTGGCGATCGCGAGCTCTTCGGGCGCAAACGGCGACTTCAGCATGCCCGCGCGCGTCTACACCTACAGCAGCACCCGGGACATGACCGCGCTCGTCGAGTGCAGCTACCTGCACGGCCTCAACTTCTTCCCGGCCGAGGCCGACATCCTCGTGGAGACGCCGGGCGCCCCCTGCTCCGTGCGGGAGCTGGGGGCCGTCGAAGCGGTGGAGCCGAGCCGCTGAACCCGGGCGACTTGCCGCCCGAGGCCATGCGCTGCATCTGCGCGTTGTACTCGGGGGTGCTGAGGGAGACGCTGACGTGCCCTCCTGAATGGACTCCAGGCAGGCGGGCAGCGACTTCCAGCACGGGATGGCCCCGTCACGCCACAACCCGGATTGGGAGAATATGCGCATCCCCCTGGGGTTGGTTTGACCGCCAAGTGGATCGACCCTCATGGGTCTGTCCGATAGAGTCGGGAGCCATGAATTTCGTGAGCCGGAAGCTGTGGATCGTCGGAGGAATCAGCCTGGCGCTGGGCGCGTGTGCGGGAAAGAAGGCGCCGGTGCAGCAGTACAGCCTGGGAGTGGCGCGTGCGGACTACCGCGACTACACGGGCGCCCAGGCCAACATCTGTGACGCGGAGCCCCGCTGGCTGACGGACGAGCTGAGCGCGGTGAACGGACTGATGACGCGCTTCCTGTCCGAGACGGAGCAGGTGAAGAACCCGCAGTCGGTGGATTACGCCCGGTCCGTGGAGCTGCTGAAGGAGGCGTCGGGCGGGCTGGAGAAGGTGCTGAAGGTGCACCAGAACAACCTCCAGGCGCTGCAGAAGTGCGGCTTCGCGAAGAACGGGGCCTTCCCGGACCTGTCCAAGCGCGGCGGGGAGCTGCTGGAGCAGTCGCGGGCGCGGCTGGCGGAGGGCGGCCAGCTGCTCGCGCTGGAGGAGGTGCAGCGCAAGTGGAAGGACGAGGCGCCGCAGCGGCAGCAGGCGGCGCGCCAGGAGTGGTGCGCGCCGACGCCCGAGGTGGGCAGCACCGACCTGTACTACGCGCGCAAGCATGCCGACGGTCGCACCGAGTGGTTCTTCTGTGATGGCCACGTCGTCCAGGCCGCCGACGGCGGCGAGCCCACGCTGGTGTCCCCCGAGGGCCTCAGCGCGAGGGATCGCCGCAAGGTGAAGCCGCCGCGCTACCTCGAGGCGGCCCAGGGCTACCCGGTGGAGGAGATGGACAAGCAGCCGACGAGCGTCGCGGACGCGGCGCCGGCTCCCGCCCAGGGCACGGCCGCGGGCGGGAACTGAGCCCCGGCGCTACGGCGCGTACGTCACCACCAGATGGTTGGCGGTGAGCACCATCCGGCGCGGTACGGCACTGCTGCCCTGGATGGTGAGATCGAAGGCGAAGGGCAGGCGCAGCACGCGCTCGTTCATGGCGTTGCGCAGCATGCCCTCCGCCTGGCCGCTGGAGTTGGACTTGAGCTTCGTGCGCGAGGCGTGGGCCCGGGCCACCAGGGCGTTGCTACCGCTCATCGACAGCTCCACCACGAAGTCCGCTACCACGCCGGAGGCCACGCCCGAGGTGAACTTGCGGACCTCGGCCTGGTAGGCCTTGGGGACGCTGCCGGTGTAGCGGATGTTCTCGCCCCGCATCTCGGCCCGGCAGGTGAGCGTGTTGAGCGGGCCGAAGCGCACGTCGGTGATGCGCTCGATGATGACCTCGCCCTGAAGCTTCTGATCGAAGTTGCGCGCGGCCATCCGCATGGGCAGCAGTTGCGAGGCCATCTGCTCCAGGGCGGCGGGCGTGTAGTACATGGAGAAGGAGCGCCCCGTCTTGCCGGGTGAGCGCAGCTCCTCGGTGTACTGGGAGACGGACTGGAGGGCCCGGTCGAGCGCCTCGTTCTCCTCGGTGAGGCGCTGGTGGTCCCGCTCCACCGACCGCAGCCGCGCGGCGGGGTTCGTGGCACAGCCGGCGCCCGAGAGGGCCCACAGCACCAGGAGGCCCAGGGAGAGCGCCCTCATGGTCCCACCACCTTGCAGGTGCCCTGGGACACGCGCCAGGCGCCCGCCGTACGGGGCGCGGCGAAGGTGGCCGTCATGCGGTGGAGCTGGCCGCGTAGCTGGAACTGGGCATGGATGGCACCCGAGCGGGGCATCCCCTGCACCTGCGCGTTGGCCGGAGCCACACCCGCGCAGCCCAGGTTGCTCAGGCCGGCGGCACCCTCCGCCTGCGCCATCACCTGGTAGGACTGCTGGAGCTCGGCCCTCTTGCGGTCCAGCTCCGCGCGAAGCTCCGCGTTGCGCGCCTCCAGCTCCTCCGCGCGCCGCTCCGTGGCGGAACCCGAGGAAGAGCGCGAGCCGCTCCTGCCTGAAGCACACCCGGCCGCGCACAGCGCGAGCACGGGCAACCAACACCAACGGGACATGTTCATGGTCCCGCCAGGGTACCACCACCCCTCACCCGCCCAGCCGGGACAGGCGCTCGGCGAGGCGTGCATCGCCCCCGGCATCCAGGGAGCGCAGCAGGGCCGGCAGCGAGCTGCCTCCCCCCACCAGGTGCCCCTCGACGTGCGGGCGCAGCACGCTCCAGCGCTTCTCCCAGCCGTCCCCCGAGGCACGGGGCCGCTCCTCCAGCAGCGAGCCCAGGCGCAGTGCCAACTCGGGCTCGCCGAGCACCTCGGCCTGGCGGGACAGCAGCCCGATGGCGGCCTGGGCCGGCACTCCGGCGGGAGCCCGCTTCCACTGCTCCAGCGTCCGGACGAAGGCCGAGGCGTCCAGCTCGGACAGCAGTTCCAGGGCCACCCACAGCGGCAGCCGAGGCTCGCCCCGGGGCGCCACCCCCTTCGCCATCAACGACGTGAACACCGGGCCCAGGGAGGAATGGCTGGCCGGGTCCACGCCACCGAGCGCCCGGAGCGCACGCCGCGCCCGGCGGGCCTGGAGCGCCACCTTCCAGCTGCGCCCTCCCACCCGCGAGTCGAGCGCGGTGAGTGCCTCGGCGGCCGCCGTCACCTGAGCGGCGGTGGGCTTGCCCCCGCGCACCCGGGGAGGCAGCGAGAGCTTCGGAGCGGCGGCGGCGGCGCCCTTCGCTCCCTTGGGCGCCGGGGCGGACTCGGCGGACACCTCCTGGTAACCCTCGCGCAGCTTCTCGGCCACCTTGCGCTCGTACTCGCGCCGGGCGCCCTCCTCGTCGGAGAACTCCTTCTCCTTGCGCTGCCCGTCGGTGCCCAGCCGCCCATACACCACGATGAAGGTGTTGCCCTGGAGATCGGCCATCCAGAACTTCGCGCTGGTGCCCTCGACGAATTCGAACCTGCGCATGGTGCTGCCCCTCCCGTACCCGGTGTGCGGATGCGGGCCGGGACGCTACTACGACACGGCCCCACCCGCGCGGCCGGAGCGTTAGAATCCCCCACATGATTCGTTCAGCGACTCCCGCGGATGTCCCCGCCATCGCCCGGCTCATCCGGGCCCTGGCCGAGTACGAGAAGCTCTCCCATGAAGTCGTCCTGCGCGAGGAGGATCTGCACCAGCACCTCTTCGGCGAGCGGCGCTACGCCGAGGTCGTCCTGGCCGAGGACGGCGGGCAGGTGGTGGGCTTCGCCCTCTTCTTCCACAACTACTCCACCTTCCTCTCCAAGCCGGGCATCTACCTGGAGGACCTCTTCGTCCTGCCCGAGCAGCGCGGCCGGGGGCACGGCAAGCGCCTGTTGTCGCACCTGGCGAAGCTCGCCGTGGAGCGGGGCTGTGGTCGCTTCGAGTGGTCCGTGCTGGACTGGAACACGCCCTCCATCGAGTTCTACAAGTCCTTCGGCGCGGTGCCGATGAGCGAGTGGACCGTCTTCCGTGTCACGGGGGACGCGCTGGAGCGGCTCGCCCGGGCGGCTTGAGCCCGGTTGCCCTCCATCCGGCCTGCCGCGGAGCGTCGCCGCGCATTGATTGCCGAATCGGTGAGACGATCCGTTCTCGCGTCCACGCGGGCGTGACATTCTGCGTGGGAGCTGCGTGGTAGCGAGGCCGCATGACGTCCTTCGATGACAAAGAGCGCCGCACGCTCGTGGGTGACGGTGACGAGCGGCGTACGCTCGTGCCCGAGGAGCCCCGGCACACGGTCGTAACGGACGACCGGCGCACGGTGAACATCGGCACGGGGGACGCAATAGGGCCTGGGTCCGGTGCCCTACCCCATGAGGTACCCACGCTCGGCCGGGGGACGCCCCTGGACCGGTACGTGGTGTTGGAGCCCCTGGGCGAGGGCGGCATGGGGATGGTGTACGCCGCGTACGACTCGGTGCTGGACCGGAAGGTGGCGCTGAAGCTGCTGCCGCCCGGAGATCCGGACGGAGGCCCCGAGGTGTCCTCGGGCCGGGCCCGGCTGCTGCGCGAGGCGCAGGCCATGGCCCGGCTGTCCCATCCCAACGTGGTGGCCATCTACGACGTGCACCAGCACGACGCCCAGGTCTTCATGGCCATGGAGCTGGTGGACGGCCAGACGCTGCTGCAGTGGGAGCGGGAGAAGCAGCGGACCTGGAGGGAGCTGCTCACCGCCTTCCTGGCCGCGGGCCGGGGACTGGCCGCCGCGCACGCCGCGGGGCTCGTCCACCGCGACTTCAAACCCACCAACGTCCTGGTGGGCAAGGATGGCCGCGTCCGGGTGACGGACTTCGGCCTGGCGCGCCCGCATAACGCTCCCGCGGAGCTCGGGGCCGACGTACCGGCTCCGGACACCGGTCCCATCAAGGGGCACAGCCTGCTGGAGCTGAACCTGACGCAGCGGGGCGCGGTGATGGGCACGCCGGCCTACATGGCGCCCGAGCAGTTCCGCGGCGCCACCGCGGACGCGCGCAGCGACCAGTTCTCCTTCGCCGTGTCGCTGTGGGAAGCCCTCTATGGCGTGCGCCCTTTCGAGGGCACCTCTCCCGGCGAGCGCAGGGAGAACGTGCTGGCCGGGCGCATCAATCCCCCGCCGTCCTACTCCAAGGTGCCGCCCTGGGTGATGCGCGCCCTGCTGCGTGCCCTCAACACGGCGCCGGAGGCCCGCTACCCCTCGCTGGACGCGCTGCTGGCCATCCTGGAGAGGGACCCTGCCCGGATGCGCCGCCGCGGGCTGGCGGCCGCGGGGCTGAGCCTGCTGGTCGTGGGCACGACCGCACTGGCCTGGTCCAACTGGCACCAGCGCCAGGCGCAGCTGTGCACCGGAGGCCCGGAGAAGCTGGTGGGCATCTGGGACGCACCGCGCAAGAAGGCCATCGAGAAGGCCTTCTTCGCCACGGGCAAGGACTATGCCCGTGACACCTGGGTGCGCGTGCGCGAGGCGCTCGACGTGTACACCCAGGAGTGGCAGGCGATGCACCAGGACACCTGCGCGGCCACCCGCATCCGGGGCGAGCAGTCCGAGGCCGTCATGTCCCTGCGCATGGCGTGCCTGGAGGGCCGCCGGCAGGAGCTGGCCGCGCTCACCGAGGTCTTCACCGACGCGGACGAGACAGTGGTGGAGAAGGCCATCTTCGCCACCAGCTCGCTGCGGCGCCTGTGGGGCTGCGCGGACGTGGAGGCGCTCATGTCCGAGGTGAAGCCGCCCGAGGACGCCACCACCCGCCGCTCGGTGGAGGCCGTCCGCGCACAGCTCGCCCGCGTCAAGGCGCTCACCGAGGCCGGTAAGTTCAAGGAGGCCCTGGAGCTGGCCACCGAGGTGGCGCAGCGGGCGCCCACGCTGGGCTACTCGCCGGTGCATGCCGAGGCGCTCTTCATGCAGGCGTGGGTGCAGATCATCTCCGGGGAGAACAAGGGCGTGCCGCCGCTGCTCACCGAGGCGCTGTGGCTGGCGCACGCCTCGCGGCACGACACCATCGCCACCGCGGCCACGGTGCGGCTGATGGGCTACTACAACCAGCGGGGCCCGGCGGAAGAGGCCAGCCGCTGGCAGGCCTTCGCGCAGGCCTCGCTCGACCGGCTGGGAGAGAACGGGGAGCTGCGGGCCATCTACCACAACAACCGGGGCCTGGCCTTCTACCAGCAGGGCAACTTCCCCGAGGCGTACGAGTCCTTCGACAAGGCCTTCGCCCTGGCGGAGCAGACGCTCGGCCCGGCGCACTCGATGACGCTGCGCTACGCGAGCAACTCGCTGGCCGCGCTGGGCAACCTGGACCGCATGGACGAGTCACTGCGGGCCCTGGAGACGCTCGTCTCCGTGGGGGAGCGGAACCTGGGTCCGCTGCACCCGTTCCTCGTCCACCCGATGATGAACCTGTCGAACACGTACGTGATGCAGGGGCGGCTGGCCGACGCGCGCCGCATCCTCGACCGGGTGCGGGAGATCGGGAAGCGGGCCTTCCGGTCCAACTCGGAGGAGTGGGCGAACTACCACCTCTCGGCGGGCGAGCTCGACAGTGAGCAGGGACGGGACGCCGAGTCGCTGGAGCACTACGAGGAGGCGGCGCGCCAGTTCCGGACGCTCACGGGCCCGGAGAGCGCGGAGGCGCTGCAATCGCTGGTGCGGGTGGCCGAGGCCCAGATGGCGCTGGAGCGGCTGGGTCAGGCGCAGCAGACCTTCCAGCAGGTGCTGGAGCTGACGAAGAAGAATCCACCGCAGCAGCACCACATCCACACGCAGACGTTGAGCGGACTGGCGACACTGCACGGGGTCCGGGGCCAGCATGACAAGGCGCTGCGGCTGCGGCAGCAGGTGCTGGAGTTGCGCGAGCGGTTCTTGGGAGCCGCTCACTTCAACACGTCGCTCATCCGCATGGACATCGCCAACAGTCATCTCGAGATGGGCCAGCCGGCGAAAGCGCTCGCGCTGTTCGAGCAGGTGCGGGCCCTGTTCGAGAAGACGGCGGATCTGGAGTCGCCGGTGGGAGCGCTGCTGATGGCGGGCAAGGGCGAGGCCCTGCGCAAGCTGGGCAAGGCCTCGGAGGCGATTGCCCTGCTGGAGCAGGCGCTGCAGATCGTCGGGAACCACAAGGGCCGCCCCGAGTACCAGGCCACGGTGCAATCCGCGCTGGCCCGGGCGCTGAGGGACGCGGGGCAGCAGCCGGAGCGGGTCCTGAAGCTCGCCACGGCGGCGCGAGCCACCTATGCCCGGACGCCCATCCTCCGCGCGAACGAGCTGGCCCAGCTCGATGCGGTGCTGAAGCGGTACGAGCCGAAGGTGGCGCCCCCCAGCCCCCTGGCACTTCCCGCGCCGCCGTAAGGCCGCGCCCCCACCGCGCAACATCCCCACACCGCGCCAATATCCCCTCTCCCTTCGGGAGAGGGACGGGGTGAGGGTGCCCGGGTCCCAGGTTGAACCCGAGCCCCCGAGAACCTCAAGCCTAGACCTTGGCCACCTGGCGCAGATCCGCGGTCGGGGCGAAGCCCGGGGCGCGGCGGTGCTTGGAGGCCTGCTCGTAGGCGAAGGCGAGACGCAGGAGCACGGGCTCGCTCCACGCCCGCCCGATGAGGGAGACACCCACGGGCAGACCGGCCACATAACCAGCGGGGACGGTGATGCTGGGGTAGCCGGCGACAGCGGCGGGCGAGCTGCTGCTGCCCAGCCAGTGGTCGCCGTTCACCAGGTCGATGAATCCCGCCGGGGCCTGGGTCGGAGCGACGAGGGCATCGAGCTTGTGCTTCGCCATGACGGCGTCGATGCCCTGCTCGCGCGACAGCTTCCGGCAGGCCGCGAGGGCCTTGAGGTACTTCTTGTCGGTCAGCGGCCCCTTCTCCTGGGCCTGGAGGAAGAGCTCCTGGCCGAACCAGGGCAGCTCGGTGTCACGATGCTCCTCGTTGAAGCGGATGAGGTCCGCGAGCGTCTTCAACCGGGTCCTGTCCCCGAGCCCGGCGAGGTACGCCTCGATGTCCGCCTTGAAGTCATAGAGGAGCACCTCCATCTCCGGCTCATCCAGTTTCGAGGCGGTGGGGATGTTGGCCTCATCGACGATGACGGCGCCCTGCGCCTTCATGAGCTCGAGCGCCTGCGCGACAAGCGCATCGGTGGCGGGGTGGTAGCCGAAGAAGCGCTCGCGAGGGACGCCGATGCGGGCGCCCTTCAACCCCTGGGGGTCGAGGAAGCGCGTGTAGTCGACGTGTGCGTGGCCCTTGCTCGAGGCGGTCACGGCATCGGCCGGATCAATCCCCGCGAGGACGCTCAGGAGCGCGGCGGCATCGGCCACGGTGCGCGTCATGGGGCCGGCGGTGTCCTGGCTGTGCGAGAGGGGGATGATGCCCGAGCGGCTCACGAGCCCGAGGGTGGGCTTGAGGCCGACGAGGGAGCTCGCGGCCGAGGGAGAGACGATGGAGCCATCCGTCTCGGTGCCGACGGACACGGCGCAGAAGTTGGCGGCGGTGGCGGCGCCGGAGCCCGAGCTGGAGCCCGAGGGAGTCCGGTCGAGGGCATAGGGATTGCGGCACTGGCCACCGCGCCCGCTCCACCCGCTGGAGGAGTGCGTGGAGCGGAAGTTGGCCCACTCGCTGAGGTTCGTCTTGCCGAGGATGACGGCGCCCGCGGCGCGCAGACGCTCCACGATGAAGGCATCGCGCGAGGGGACGGCGCCCACGAGGGCGAGGGAGCCGGCGGTGGTCTGCATCTTGTCCGCCGTGCCGATGTTGTCCTTGATGAGGACGGGGATGCCGTGCAGGGGGCCGCGAGGCCCCTTCGCCTTGCGCTCCTCATCGAGCGCCGTGGCGATGGCGAGGGCATCCGGGTTGAGCTCGATGACGGACTTGAGCGGAGTGTCGCCCTTGCGATCCAGCTCCTGGATGCGCGCGAGGTAGCGCTCGGCGAGGCCGTGAGCGGTGTGGCGTCCCGACTGCATGGCGGCCTGGAGCTCGGAGACGGTGGCCTCCTCGAGCTCGAAGGAACCGGCGCTCGGAGCGGGGGCGGGAGCGCGCGCGGCGTTCCCCGGGGAGGGCTGTGCATGGACATCCAGGGCGGCCAACGTGCTGGCGGCGGCGGCGCCACCGAGGAGCGTGCGGCGGCTCAGGCCCTGGGAGTTTCCGGGAGGAGGAGTGGGCTTCTTCATGGAGGGCATCGAGTACAACAGCGGACGCGGGCGGCCACAACCCCAGCCGCTTCACCCCGGGCCCCTGCCCCACCCACACCTTCCGTGCGAGATTGAGGGGGTGAGCCCCTCGTCTCCAGAGGCCTGCTGCCCGCGCTGCCGTGACATGCCCCTGCGCCCGTTGCGGACGCGGCAGGGAACGTTGGGGTTCTGCTCCCGGTGTCAGGGGCACCAGGTGACGAAGGAGGCAGGTGACGTCCTGGCGCCCCTGCTCGACCGTCTGGCGAAGCGGCTCACCGAGGCCGCCGGAGAGGGGCGCTGCGCGCAGGGCGTCCACCTGCTGATGTCCGGACAGGAGCATTGCTTCATCTGCCCGGTGCCGTCGCTGCGCTGCCCGGCCTGTACTTCCCGGATGGTGCCGATCGAGGTCCACGGGCAGACGGTGGATGTCTGCACCCTCTGCCCGGGCATGTGGCTGGATGCGAACGAGCTGACGGCGCTGCGGAGTGCGGCCCAGGCACGGCAGCCCACCGCACGGCACGAGCCGCAGGCACTCCCCGAATCCCGTCCGGAAGAGTCCCGGACGTTCCTGGGAACCGTGGGAGAGGTCGCGGGTGAAGGCGTGCTCTACGTCGTCATCGAGGCGATCTGCGCCCTGTTCTGAGCCCGCGGAGCGAAGGAGGCCAGGACCTCGGAGGGGACCACCGGGAGGGCGGCGAGCACCGCCCTCCCAGGCCCTCGACGAGAGGCACGCGGGTTACAGCTTCGTCAGGTCGTAGTACTCGGCCGACGCCTGGCCGGTGTTGCTCACGCCACCCACCGCGAGCACCGTGCCGTTGCCAAGCAACGTGGCGGTGTGCTGGTAGCGGTCCACGTTCATGGCCGCCGTCACGCGCCACGTGCCCGTGGCCGTGTCATACAGCTCGGACGCCGTCATGATGCCCGTCATCGGGTGATAGCCACCCGCGATGAGCACCCGGCCATCCGGGAGCACGTTGGCGGTGTGGAACTGGCGCGGGGAGCCCATGCCGCCCGAGACCGACCATGTGTTGCTGGCCGGGTCGTACAGCTCGGTCGACGCACTCAGCGTCACGTCGAGGCCCGCGCCGCCCGCGACCAGCACCTTGCCGCCAGGCAACAAGGTAGCGCTATGGGAAGCGCGACCCGTGCCGAGTCCCGCCACGGCCGTCCACGTCCCGGTGGCCGGGTCGTAGAGCTCCGCGGAGGAGAGCAGGTGGCCGGAGGCATCGCTGCCGCCCGTCACCAGCACCTTGCCGCCAGGCAGCAGGGTCATGGTGTGGAAGGCGCGAGCCGTGTTCAGCCCACCGGTAGAGGACCAGGTGTTGGTAGCCGGGTCATACAGCTCGGCCGAGGCCAGCGTGTTGCTGTCGTACTCACCGGTGCGGCCACCGGCCACCAGCACCTTGCCGTTGGGCAGCGGGACGGCGGCGTGGTGATAGCGCTGGGTGTTGAGGATGCCCGCGGGCTTCCACTTGCCCAGGGCCGGCACGTACACCTCGGTGGTGGCGCTGGTGATGGGGCCCACCCCACCGCCCGCGATGAGCACCTGTCCGTCCTGAAGCCGGGTGGCCGTGTGGCCCCGGTGCGAGCCCAGGGTGTTGCCCGTGGCGGACCACGTCCGGGTCTCCGGGTCGTAGACTTCCGAGGTGGTGTTGAAGCCACCGGCCACCAGCACGCGGCCATCCTCCAGCAGCGTGGCGGTGTGGAGCAGCCGTGGCAGGGCCATGCTGCCCGTCAGGCGCCAACCGCCGCCCCGGTCCTCACACGAGCCGGAGGCGCCCGGAACGACCGTGACCGTACGGGACGCGCTGCCCACGTTGCCGGAGCCGTCCTTCGCCGAGTACGTGAGGGCGTAGGTGCCAGCCACGCGGGTGTTGACGGAGCCGGAGACGGTCACCGCGGCCGACAGGTCCCCGTAGCACCGGTCGGTGGCCACCGCGCCCGGCTCGACGTAGGGCTCGCCGCACTCGAGCGTCACCGAGGAAGCGCCCACCAGCGACACCTCGGGGACCAGGGTGTCCCGCACCGTCATGGTGAAGGAGCAGGAGGCGACGTTGCCGCCTTGATCCTGGGCGAAGTGCCAGAAGGTCTCCGTCTGGCCCACGATGACGGCCGGACCCGTGGTGGGGCCGCCGAAGATCGCACTGCAGTTGTCGCTGAAGCGCGAGACGGGGGCGTCGAGGACGGTGTGGCGGTTGCCAGCGCACTCGGCCACGATGTTGTCCGGGCAGGTGATGGACGGCGGCGTGATGTCGGCGACGGTCACCGTCCCCGCGCAGCTCGACACCAGGCCCGAGGGGTCCAGGCACGTCAGCCCCACGAGGTGCGAGCCCAGGCCCAGGGAGCCGACGAGCCCCTGGGTGCACTGCAGCGCGTTTCCATCCGGATCGTATGAGCCGTCATTCACGGAAGGGACCACGGCGCTGCAGGTGGGGCCGGCCGGTAGGCTCACATCCTTGCACTTCGCCACCGGCGCACGGTTGACGGCGACGGACCGGCAGGAAGCGCTGCACGCGCCGGAGCCATTGGCCGCACCGGTGTCACACTGCTCGCCCGGATCCAGCGTGCCGTCACCGCACCAGTGCAGGCGGCACACGGACGAGCAGAGCGTGCCCGGCACGCCGTTGCTGGCGCCGGTGTCACACTCCTCGGGGTACTGCACCACGCTGTCGCCGCAACGCACGGGGGTGGCACCACGGGCCAGGATGTAGGGCACCCCGTGCGAGCCGTCCGCGAAGTCCAGCGAGCCCGGCAGGCGCGCGCCGTACAGCGGATCCCTCGCGATGACGAGCGGGGTGAAGTTGGCGGCCGGGAAGGAATCGAAGGCCTCGTGCACGGAGCAGGCCCACTTGGACAGGAGGGTGTCCGTCAGGCCCGTCAGCGCCGGGTGCGAGGCCACCATGTGCGCGTCGTCGTAGCAACCCACGCCCGTCACGGTGAAGGCGCCGAACGGCTCCAGCACCGGCACCGGCGTCCGGGGATCGGCGTCGTGGTAGTAGCAGCTCAGGTTGATATAGGCGCCCGTCCTGCCCTCCTGCGCGGCGGCGAACTGGACGGCGTTCTTCGTGACCTGATCCTTGTAGTGGTACACCGGATCCGTGCCCACGATGATGACGTTGCCGTCCACCACGGGGCCCCAGATGGCGCGGCTCTTCGACGCCGCGGAGATCAGGCTCAGGCTGGCGCTGCACGAGGCATCCCCGAGGATGATGGCGCGGTAGCCCGCGAAGTCCGCCGAGCTCTTCGCGGCCCAGGTGGCGTTGGAAACGACCTCCACCGTGTAGCCCAGGTTCCGGGCGGCCACCGCCTCCATGCTGCTGGTGCCACCCGTCACCGTCGCCGCCAGGATGAGCACCTTGTTGGTGCTGCCCAGCCCCTGCGGACGCGTGCCCACCGCCGTGGGAGTCACCGGCCCGGCCTGCGCGCTCTCGCTGTCCGAGTCCAGCGGCAGCTCACCGCCACAGGCCGCGAGCCACAACACGCTCAGGGCCATCAGCATCCGGTAGCGAAGGCCGCTCCAGCTCTTCGGGGGGTTCTCAGACCACATGGGTTACCTCATGGTTCGGACGCGCCGCTCTGTGACCAGCCCGCCGCCTCGTTCCCGGCACTCCCGTCAGGGTCCAGGACAGCCGGAGCAGGCGGGCGGCGCTGTTCTACACCAGCGCTCGGGGCGGAAGACGCGGGGCCCCCCCTGGATTCGAGGGCAAAGGAGGAATCCCGGTGAAGGCTGGGGCCGGCGAGGCCGGGAGCCGCTCCTGGAGCCCCTGGAGAGCGGGCAGGCGGCACCGGGCCCTCCGCTTGTTCCCCCCCGAACACATGCTCAGCTTTCGGGGGCGATGAAGACCTCACAGATGATTCCGGCCTGGGTCCTGTTCCTGCTCACTCCGATGATGGCGCTCGCGGCGCTGGGGCCGCCCTCGGACAGCCAACGGGTGGATCAGTACGTCTCGAGCAGCCCGGCGCTCTGGTACTGGGTGGCGGTGCTCGTGGTGGCGGCGGCGGCCTTCGCCCTGGTGTCCTTCCGCCTGTCCAAGCGCAGGCAGCCGCCCCATCGTCCGAGCATGCCCTGACGCGGCTCAGCGCGCGTCAGTGGCCGTCTTGGCTTCGCCCTGCTTGCCCGCGGGGAGATCCGGAATGAGGAGGATCTCGATGCGGCGGTTGCGGGCGCGGCCCTTGGGCGTGGCGTTGCTGGCCACGGGCTTGGTGTCCGAATGGCCCGCGGCCACCAGCTTGCCCGGGGGAACACTGGCCTTCTCCCCGAGGAAGCGCACCACGTTCACCGCGCGCGCCACCGACAGCTCCCAGTTCGTCGGGAAGGTGGCCGCCAGCCGCTGCGAGGGCGGCGCGTCATCCGTGTGGCCCGACACGAGGATGGAGCGGTTCTCCACCTTGGAGAGCACCGCGCCCAGCCGCGCCAGCACCTCGCTCCCGCGCGGCGACAGGCTCGCCTCGCCGGAGTCGAAGAGGATCTTGTCCACCAGGTCCACCTGGATGCGGCCCTCGGCCTGCGACAGGCGGATTTCCCCGTCGGTGATCTCCGCCTTCAGCTTCTGCTCGATGTCCTCGTAGGTGGCCTTGAGCCGGGCGAGCTCGGCGTCCTTCTCCTGCACGGCCTGCTGAAGCTGCTCGCGCTCGGTGGACAGCCGCGTGCGCTCGTCCTCGAGCGCCGTGAGCTTCTGGTCCTTCGCCACGAGCTGCTGCGAGAGCTGCTCCTCCAGCGCCTTGCGCGCCTGCTCCGTGCTCACCGTCAGCGCACGGGCGTCCGCGGCCGCCTTCTCCGCCGCCTCCGCGCGCTCCTTCTGCATCGAATAGGCGCCGTAACCGAGGTAGCCCGCGACGCCGGCGAGCAGCACCACCGTCGCCGTCACCAGCCACGGGACCCAGGGCTTCGAACCACCACCGGTCCCCCGGGGGCCAACCCCCTTCGCATACACCGTCTTGTCGGAATCTCCAGGCATGGCGCGCAAGCTAGAAGCCCCGCCCGGTGCGCCTCAAGGCGTTGCAGGTGCGCTCAGGTGTCTGGAGGTGCAACGTTCCACTGACGGCGGAGCGTCCGCCGCTCCACGCCGCGCGGTTACAGCCAGGGTCACGAAGTTTCAGGCCACGGGTCCGCTCGCCGAGCGCAGGGCCTCGATGAGTTCGCCAGCGGACACCGGGTGGCCCTGCCCCTCGGGGGTGAAGAAGATGCCCACCGGCATCCCCTCCTCCTCGAGCTGCGGCAGCACGTTCTCCAGCAGCTCCTGCAGCTTGATGGCGCGAGGCTGGAAACCGGCCCACAGGCGCGTGGCGCACATGGCGGCGAACTCGGGCGTGGGCCAGAGCGGCAGCACGTCCCGCCCGGAGTCGTCGAGCGCGAGCGCCCAGCCCTCGCCATCCAGCCCCCAGACCTCGCCGGACTCGGCCACGCGCTGAAGGAAGTACGCGTAGCGGCGGACGGCGGGCAACCGCAGCACGGCCTGCATGCGCTCCTGGCTCTGCTCACTTTCCATGGGTCCTCCCAAAGCTCGAAGGATGACGGGCGGGTCCGACACGGGATGCGCCACCGGTCACCTGGCCCACGAGCGCGGCCACCTCCTCGGCGCATCCCCAGGAGAGTGTCACGCCCGCTCCGCCATGTCCGTAGTTGTGGAGGACGTGACGTCCTCCCACCTGCTCCAGCTCGAGGCGCACGGCGGGCCGTCCGGGCCGCAGCCCCACGAGGTGCTGCAGCACGTGAAGCCGGGTGCCCGCGGGCAGCAACCGCGCCGCGCGCGCGAGGATGGCCTCGGCCTGCGCCGGGTCCGGCTCGAGCGACCCGCTCCCCTCCACGGCCGTGCCGCCGAGGATGCAGTCGTCGATGCGGGGAATGAGGTAGGTCATGCCCCGCGCCTCGTCCTGCTCATCGAGGAGGAAGCGCTCCAGCGGGAGAGGCGCCACGCGGAGCACCTCCCCGCGGATGGGAAAGAGCGTCTCGTCCCCCAGCAGGGCGCGCGACCCCAGCCCGGTGCAGTTGACCACCAGCGGAGCCACCTCCCAGGCCTCGTCGAGCGAATGCACCTCGCGCTGGAGGATGGAGCCGCCGAGCTCGCGGAAGCGCTCCAGCAGGTACGGGAGGTAGCGCCGCATGTCGATGACGGGGGCCTCGAAGACGAAGCCATCCACGAAGCCCGGGAGCAGCTCGGCCGGAGTGGCGCGGCGGAAGCCGGGCACGCTCGGGGACCACCACGGGTCGGCAGCGGGCCACAGCAGGAGCTCCGTCCCGAGAACGCGCCGCACGCCGGTCTCGGGCTGCGCGGCGAGCACGCACAGCTCCTCGAGGGTGCGCGCGGCCCAGGCGGTGACACGCTCCTGGGGGAAGGCGCGGTACGGGTACCAGACGGCCGCCGCGACATCGGACGTGGTGTGCGGAGGAAGCTCGCGCGCCCAAATCTCCACCGGGTGACCGGCTTCGAGCAGCCGGACACCACAGGACAGGCCAGAGACTCCACAGCCAAGGATGACGACGCGCATGGGAGACAGGGGGGCAACTCCCAGTTCTATCGCGGAAGGGCCCCGGGAAGTGAATGCCCCCCCGCTGAATCCCGGAACCGGGGCGGTGCGGCTATCCTCCGGGCGCGATGCCTTCTCCACTCATCAGCCTGCTGACGGACTTCGGCTTGACGGACACCTACGTGGGCCAGATGAAGGCGGCGCTTCTGCGGGTGTCTCCGGGAGCGGTGCTCGTGGACCTCACGCACGACGTACCCGCACAGGACGTGAAGGCCGGAGCCTTCCTGCTGTGGAGCGCGGTGGAGGCCTTCCCCGAGGGCTCGCTGCATCTGGCGGTGGTGGATCCGGGCGTGGGCTCGACGCGACGCGCCGTGGCGGCGAGGACACGGCGGGGAGACGTGCTGGTGGGGCCGGACAACGGACTGCTGGTGCCAGCGCTGGAGCAGCTCGGGGGACTGGACGCGGCGGTGGAGTTGAGCACGCCGGAATACTGGGGCCCGAGGCAGTCGAGGACCTTCCACGGGCGGGACATGTTCGCTCCGGTGGTGGGGCACCTGGCGGCGGGCGTACCGCTGGAGAGGCTCGGCCGGGCGCTACGGGACCTGGAGAGACCGTTCTCATTCCCGCCGCCGGGGGAGGAGAACGGATGCCCGGTGGGCGAGGTGCTCCACGTGGACACCTACGGCAACCTCATCACCAACCTCCCGGGAGCGGTGCTGCCCGCGCGCTTCCGGGTGCGGCTCGGGAGCACGGTCATCGAGGACGCGCCCCACGCGCACTACCAGGCCGTCGCGCCGGGGGCCCCCCTGTCCCTGGTGGGGAGCACGGGACTGCTGGAGGTGTCCGTGCGGGACGGCAGCGCGGCGGAGGTGCTCGGAGCAGGCCGGGGAGTGCGAGTACGCATCGAGCCCTGCTAAGGCAAGCCGTCAAAGGGCCCCAGGTAGCAAGCTCCCCTGAGTGCCCACCGTGGCAAGCCCCACTGAGCGCCCACCGTGACAAGCCCCCTCTCCCCCCGGGAGAGGGTTGGGGTGAGGGTATCTGCTTCCCACCGTTCATCCCCGTGCCCACCTTCCCGCGAGGGGAATACGAGCGATGGGCACGGAGCGGCCAAGACGAAAGGCACCGGGCTGGGGGAAGGCGCGCATCTACACGGTGGGCCACTCCACGCGCTCGGCGGAGGAGTTGGTGGAGTTGCTCCAGGCGCACGGCATCCAGACGCTCGTGGACATCCGCACGGTGCCGCGCTCGCGTACGAATCCCCAATTCAACCAGGACGCCCTGCCCCGCACGCTCGCTCCATCAGACATCCGCTACGTGCACCTGCCGAGACTCGGAGGACTGCGACGCGCGAGCAAGGACTCACCCAACAGCGCGTGGCGCAACGCCAGCTTCCGAGGCTACGCGGACTACATGCAGACGGACGAGTTCACGCGGGGGCTCGAGGAGCTGAGGGAGCTCACGCCAGACGGGCCGCTGGCGCTCATGTGCGCCGAGGCGGTGCGCTGGAGGTGTCACCGCTCGCTCGTGGCGGACGCGCTGTTCGCCCGGGGGGTGGAGGTGCGGCACATCAGCAGCCGCACCCGCGCCGAGCCGCACAAGCTCACACCCTTCGCGGAGCTGCACGGCAGACAAGTGCTCTACCCAGGAGGCCAGGAGGAGGAGAGCCGGCCCGCTAGCACCTGACAGCGGCCCTCGTCACGGGACTGACACAGTCCCCGCCCGCAGCATGTCACGGGCTTGTGGTACTCCAGAGTCCTCACCTGGAGACCCCTCATGCAACTCCGCACCCTCGCCCTCGCCAGCCTCGCCGCGCTCGCGGCCTGTAACAACGCCCCTCCCGAGACCGCCCAGGAGACGGGCGTCAGCACCGCCGCGGCGACGGCCACCCGCCTCTACGCCTCCGTGGGCGACAACGAGCTCAGCTTCGAGACGCTCGGCACCTTCGAGGAGCGTGATGGCGTCCGCGCTCTCATCATCCGCGCCACCGCGAACCGCTACCTCTCGGACGTCCTGAGCTTCGTCCCCGACGACGCCTTCGGAGACGCGCACATCATCAGCGAGCGCCGGTTGGAGATCGTCCTCCACGAGGGCCACGAGCTCAACACCGTGCTCTCCGGCCTGCCGCTCTTCGTCCGCGTCGGCACCTTCACGGGCACGCCGCGCTCGTACACGGCGCGCATCGTGATTGCCCCGCGGTTCTTCGACTTCCGCGGCGACAGCGGCATCTGGATCGACGAGGCGGTGAACCCCATCTACGTCGTCCAGGGCAACAGCAACCTCCTCTATCGCGGCCACGCCTCGGTGTCCGGGTACGTGGACTGGCTCTCCGTCACGGCGCCCGATGGCATCCCGCAGGTCTACGGCCGGCCCAACTACCGCCTCGACTGGTCGTACCCGGCGCTGCACCAGGCCATCGACCCGCACACCGTGCCACTCACCTTCAGCGCGGGCGCCGATGACGGCGTGGCCATGCAGAAGACAGCGCGCCTCGTCGCGCGCGTGACGGAGTTCGCGGTCACCGATGGCGACGCCTACGACGTCTGGCCCAGCCCGGACTGCGACCCCGCCGTCTACACCTGCTACCACTCCCAGCCCGCGGGCACGACGGACTTCGGTCATTGCGGCACCTACCGCCAGGTCCAGCGCTGCACGTACGATTGATGCCTACGCGGGCGGTGCCACGACTTCAAGGAGTGGGGCGTCCTCGACTACCCGGCCAGCCGCAAGGTCATCGTGCTCGACGGGCACCACGGCTACGACTCCTGAGCCAGCTCGAGCACCTGCCTTCGTTGGATGACCGCTCGGTGCCGCACGGCCCCGGGCGGCATCAGCGAGGGGCACGGCCGGGGGCATTGCCGCGCCTCCCGGCTTCCTTCACCCTTCCAGACATGAACCTTTCCAGGTGTCTGGCCCTCTGTCTCACGCTCGCCGTGTTGCTGCCCGCGCCCGCTCGGGCGATGGACGGGGCGCTCTTTCAGCAGCTCAAAGCTCGCGTGGACGACGAGCACCTCTCCGACGCGAAGCTCACCCTCCTGAAGACCGCGGCCTCCACCAACACCTTCACCTGTGCGCAGGTGGCGCGCCTGGTCGAGCAGTTCTCCTTCGGCGATGACAAGCTCGAGGCGCTCTCGGCGCTCAAGGATCGCATCGAGGATCCGGAGAACAAGCGCAAGCTCGTCACCCTCTTCAACTTCGACGACGAGAAGGAGAAGGCCAGGGCGCTCCTCGCCAACATCCAGAAGGCCGCGCCCGCTGCCCCCAGCGCCGCGCCAGCGGCCACCGACAGCGCGTCCACCAGCGTCAGCGCGTCGACCCGGGGCAGCAGCACGGGCGAGATGACGCCGCTGCTGGTGAACCAGGTGGGCGCCTGGCCGGACGCGGACGTCCGCACGCTCGCCGCGGCGCTCCAGAAGGAGGACTTCACCGACGGCAAGATGAACGTGCTCCAGGCCGCCATCTCCAGCCGTCCCGAGGGCTTCACCTCTGCGCAGCTCCAGCAGCTCGTCCCGAGCCTCACCTTCAGCGACGACATGGTGCAGGCGGTGAAGATGATGGACGCTCACATCCTCGGCATGACGTCGCGCGAGGTGCGCGGGGTGCTGGGAACGTACTCCTTCAACGATGACAAGCTGAAGGTGCTGCGCGTGATCAAGGACACCATCACCGACGCGGAGAACAAGTTCATCATCCTCGACGAGTTCACCTTCGGGGCCCACAAGGAGGAGGCGCGCAAGATCCTGGAAACCATCAAGCCGCGCAGCCCGGTGTACGGCACCATCCGCAGCAAGCGCGCCATCTTCGTGGTGGACATCTCCGGCAGCATGGAGGCGCGTTTCACCACCAACCGGGGCGAGTCGCTCACCCGGCTCCAGTTCGTGCAGCGCGAGCTCCAGTCCGTGCTGAAGGAGCAACTCGCGGCGGACGCGAAGTTCAACCTCGTCGTCTTCTCCACGCGTGTGCGGACGTGGAAGCCTCGCCTCGTCGCGGCCACGCCGCAGTCGGTGCGGGAGGCGGTGCAGTACGTGGGCGCACTTCAGCAGGGGGGTGGCACCAACATCCACGGCGCTCTGGAGAAGGCCTTCGCCGACTCCGAGGTGGACGCCGTCTACTTCCTCACCGACGGCATGCCGACAGACGGAAAGAAGAAGGCCCCCACGGAGATCCTCGAGGACGTGGCCGCCTGGAATGCCCAGCGGAAGGTGGTGGTGAACACCGTCGCCTTCCTGATGGGCAGCTTCCACAGTGACAACAAGCCCAGGTCGCGCGAGCTGATGCTGCAACTGGCCAAGGCCACCGGCGGCATCTACCGCGCCATCGAGTAGGAAAGCGCCACGCTCGCCTCCTCCGCACCTGCTTGGGGCCTCCTTTGCTTCGATGTTCCCATCGACCGCGCGTCACGACATCATCGCCTGCGGTCTGTTGCTGCGCCGGGGCTCCATCGCCATCCGGCCCGGCGATGGAGCCCGTGCGAGAGAACTTCGATTACAGGTTCGTGACCGTCACCGCCGAACCGATGGTTTCCGTGCCATCGCCATAGGTGAGGTTGAACGCCGTGGGCTTGGTGACGGCTCCAGCATTGACGGTGATGGCGGTGCCGGCGATGCCGTCGTTCTCAGTCAGGAAGCAGGCGGCGGTGGAGCCGGTCGGAGCTCGGGTGGTGTAGAACTCACCGGCTCCGTTGGCGTTCGCGTTGTACACGACCTTGGCGCCATGCGTCGCCCAGATGTGGGCTTCCCGCCCTGAGCCGCCGGGCTGCAGGGGGTTGCGGGACTTGATGTTCTCCACGGTGAGGGTGTCCGAGATGCCCGTCGGGCAGGTGCCCGGGTGCTTGCGCACCGACCGCTTGGCATTGGAGACCGCCGAATTCTTGATGATGCTCGCGCAGGCCTTCATGTCCATGCCGGCGTCGCCCGCGCCATCGACGGTGACGTTGTCGATGGTGATGTTGTAGTCCCGCTCCTCGGTGCTGATGCCGTCTCCCTGGTAGTACTGATCGCTATCGCTCGCCAGGGGGGAGAACTTCACGTTCTTGAACGTGGAATTCTTGATGGTGATGTTCCTGTTCCCCGCCCCCGCGATCGTCTTCGCATCGTCCACCCACTTGTCGCCGTGAATCGCGACACCCGCCGGAATCTCATCACCATCCTGCCATTGGGAATCCGCGAAGACGTTGTCGATGGTCACGAATTCAGAGTGGTTGCTTCCCGAGCTCTTTCTTCCCAGGTCGATCAACTCCTTCGAGAAGCCATATCCCACCACGCGTTGGATGGTCGAGTTCCTCAGGTAGGCGTTGTTCTCCGCCCTGAGCAGGATCCGGATGTTGCGGAACTTGATGTCGGTGACGAGCAGGTTCTGCGCTCCGCCCAGCACCTGCATTCCGCGGCCGACGGCCTCGAAGTTGATGTGGGAGATGGTGAAGGAGTTCACCGGCTTGGCCGCGCTTCCGAGATTGAGGACGGGGGTGCCCGGCGCCCCTCCGTCGCGGGGTGACACGTAGGGGTCCGAGCGGTTGGACTTGAGCGTGACATGGGCCGCGCTCCTGTCCGGATTGGCACCACGCAGAACCACCCGGTTGGCCGAGGTTCCAGCGTTGGGGGTGATGTTGATGACGGACGTGATGGCGGGGTAGGTATCGCTCGCCGCGAGGAGGAACGCGTCGCCCGGCCGGACGCCCGAGCCATTCATGTCCGCGGACAGTGAGGTGTAGGCCTTCCGGTTGGCATGGCTCGAACCATCTCCGGTGCCCTGGGCACTCGCTCCGTACCAGAACCAGCGCAGCTCCCCCGAGTTATCCGTCCCGGTGGTGTAGTCCACCGTGACGACAGGCCGGTAGGCGGCCGTCGGGTGCTGCCTCGAGGCGCAGCCAAGCCCATCGGAGCTGTTCTGGGCCAGGCGCAGGGTGTAGACGCCGTTTCCGGTGACGCCAGAGGTGAGGTTCCAGGTGACGAGGGCCGGGCTGGTGGCGGAAGCGGTGACGGTTCCGACGTTGTCGAGGTCGGCCGGGCTCACCGAGGCCGGCCTCGTGTTCCAGGTGACCGTCCCTTCCGTCCAGGCGGTGGGGCTCGTGTTCGACGCGAGCCTGACGCCAGGGCCGTTGTCCGTGCCGTTGAAGCACGTCAGCTTGAGCTGGGCGCTGTTGACGGTGGCCCCCGCCGGGATGTTCGACACCGAGAACTTGATGAACATCTCGGCCACCACACCCGTGCCATTGTCGGAGGAGATCTCGGTCTCCGCCCCGAAGTTCGTCCCAGGGGCGTCCTCTCTCACCGTCGCGTCGTCCGTGATGCTGACGGTCGCGGCCACTGCCTGGGTATTGAGCAGGAGTTGTTCTTCCGCGGCGTCCTCCGGCATCCCGGCGCAGGAAGGCAGCACCCAGGCAGCGAGGCCAAGAACCGTTCCTCGTACCGCCACGGGGTTGATGAACCACCTTTGTGTGAAGCGCGTCTTCATTTGAATTTCCCTGGCCGGCCCGGTGGACCCCAATCCTCAGTTCAACTTCCAGACCTTGACGTAGTCGACCTCGTAATCACCAGGCTCATACTGGGATGGCGTGTAGCCGTCGCCGCCCCACCCGCCCACGGCGTGGCTCAAACGCAGGTGCATGTCATTGGTGAAGAGCATCGGAGGCAGCGCGGGCTGCGCGATCCCCTGCCAGTCGTAATAGACCTCGTTGGGCAGCAGGGTCAGCAGCTTCACGCCGTCGATGTAGACCTCCATCTTGCTGGGGCTGCGGTAGAGGCCCCACGTATGGAACGAGCCAATCAAATCCGTGCGGGTCACCCAGGAATCCGGGTGCGTGACGTGCGTGCTGTTGAACTGACTCCCCGGGGGATTGGTCCAGACGTCCTTGGGGTACCACACCGAGACGTAGGGCTTGCCGTATTCCGAGGCGTTGTTGGCGAACTCGAGAATGTCCACCTCGCCCGTGATGGGCCAGGCCTGGTTGGTGGCGCCCGTGCCGTTGCCCAGCAACCACAAGGCGGGCCACAGGCCCTTGCCCACGGGGGCCTTGAGACGGGCCTCGGTGTAGGACGTCACCTGGGCGGGGATGGAGAACTTCTCGAAGGAATTGAGCTGCGCGGAGGTGAAGGCCTTCCCCCCCGGGTTGGCGGCGCGACGGGCCTTGAGCTTCAACAAGCCGCCCACGATTTCGAGCTCATTCGTGGTGGTGGGCAGGGTGAACCAGGCGTCGCAACCGTCACAGGGGTACCCGCTCGCCGAATGCCAGGGGTCCTTCTGATTCCATTTGGTGGTGTCGAGCGCCGAGCCGTTGAACTCGTCCGTGAAGAGGAGGCCCCAATTGCCCGGGACTCCCAAGGGACCACCGGAGGAGACGCTCCCGACCGTGACACCCGTCCGGGTCACGCTCGCCACCGTGGCCCACGAGGCATTGAACAGCATCGCGTCCCAGTAGTAGCCGCTGCCGTTGGGCGTGCCGGCGGGCACCGTCACGCTGATGCTCCGGGTGGCCGTCCCCGCCGTGACGCTCACATGGTTCTCCACCACCTTCGTGCCGCTCGCGCTGAAGAGCCGCAGCTGCAGGTAACCGCTCACGCTCGCCGTGTACGTCATCGTCCCGCTGTACGTCGAACCCGCCGAGACCGTCAGCGGCACGGAGTCGATGGTGACCGAGGGCGAGGTCGAGACGCTCCCGACCGTGACGCCCGTCCGGGTCGCGCTCGTCACCGTGGCCCAGGAGGAATTGAACAGCATCGCGTTCCAGTAGTAGCCGCTCCCATTGGGCGTGCCGGCGGGCACCGTCACGCTGATGCTCCGGGTGGCCGTCCCCGCCGTGACGCTCACCTGGTTCTCCACCAGCTTCGTGCCACTCGCGTTGAAGAGCCGCAGCTGCAGGTATCCGCTCACACTCGCCGTGTACGTCATCGTCCCGCTGTAGGTGGAACCTGCCGAGACCGTCAGGGGCACCGAGTCGATGGAGACGGACTCACCGAGCGCCTGCTGCACCTCCTCGAGGCCTTCCGCCGATGGGGAGGGCGGAGCACACCCGAGCGTGAGGAACAGTGCGCATCCAACGACGAGGAGCGCACATGGGAAACGTTGGGATGAATTCATGATGTTCAACGACCTCCGAGGGAGCTGGGAACCCACACGATGAGGAGGGGAGCATTCTTCAGAGATCCCAAGAAAATGAAGAAATTTATTTTTTACTTTATTTACCTGGAAAACATGGATTATTAGCTGGCGAGCATAAGAAGGATGGGGGCGCTGTGGAGGGTGGTGGGCTGGTGCAGGCGGGAAGTGAGGTGGAGGAGGGCCCCCTACCCATAGGGCCCCATCCCTCTTGGGCCTCCTCCATCTTTTCATACGCAAAGGCAATGGCAGCCCGAAACATGTATACCATGTAATTACTGAATAACCATTGACTCTGGAGATCCTTCATGAGGAGATGGTGCCTCATTCCACCGTGGAGGGTTGATGGGCAATTCGTCTTCATGTCGCATGGTGATGTTGACGCTGGCCGTGGCCGTGGCCGGCTGCGGCGGTCCCGAGGCCGCGAGCGAGGAAGACGTCGCCATCAGGGTCTCCGCTCAAGCCGCTCCTGGCCAGCCCACCATCGGCATGTCCGCCCCGGTGGATCAATGGGATCTCCGCTACGGCGAGGTCTCTCCGCCAGGCGTTGACGGCCGTCGTCTGTTCGCCGATCTCGGAAATGACCAGGCCAAGGTCAATCTGGCCAAGCAGGAGCTGCTCGCGGGCCGTCTGCCAGTCCTGTCCGTCAAGATCCCCAACAACGACTGGGCGGGCGCCGCCGCCGGCAAGTACGACGCGCTCTACATCGACCTCGCGAATCGTCTGCAGGCCCTGCCTGGCAAGACGGTCCTCGTCGTCCACCACGAGCCGATTGGCGACGGTTCCCCGGCCGACTTCGTGGCGATGCAGGTGCATCTCATGCCGCTCGCCCGGCCGTTGAGCAACGTCATCGTCGGCGTCATCCTGAACGGCTTCATGTGGAGTGCCCAGGCGCAGGGCTACACCGACGCGCAGATCGATGCGTGGGCGCCCCTGCGCCTGCGACAGGCCGTCGAGGTGCTCGCCGCCGACACCTACCATGGCGGCACGATGACCGACCCCGGCGAGGATGCCGGTGTGAAGATCGAGCGGATGAGTGCGTGGGCCGACCGGATGGGCTACGTCAAACCCCTCGGCATCGGCGAGTTCAACGGCCTCACCGCCTACGCGATCACGCATGCCTGCAACGCCATGTTCGCGGACTCGCGCTTCATGTTCGGCAATGTCTTCAACAGCAACGAGAACAACCGCGAGGGCATTGAGTGGGTGTTGACAGGCGCCCGCCTCACTGCCTTCAAGAACTGCGTGACCGCGTCACGTCAGTAGGTACGAGCAGTCTTGAACCGGCTACGGACAACAGCAAGAGACGCCTGCAGTTCGACCGCGTACCCAAGCTCTTCTCCCGGCAGGCTCGTGTCTTTGTACAGCCCTGACTCCAGTTTCGGCGCGGATAGGTTCCGCGACTAGAGACCCGCTCTCGCGGTGACGCAGCAAAGGCCCCGGGCGCCCTCTGGCGCGCCGGGGCTTTTTTCGGTCTGGGGCGAAGGCTCCGCCTCCAGGAGGTCTTGGCTCCTCGCCGGGGACCGGCAGCAACATCCGCGACCGCGGCATCGAGCACTGGGCCGACCCGCGCGGCCAGAATCGCGGGGAGCTCAACACCCACGACGGGGGCCGCGGGGTCTACTTCCAGGATCCCTCGGGTCATTACATGGAGGCCATCACCGTTCCCTACGGCGGCTGGTGACGGCTCGCCCCAAAAAGAATCGGGGAGGAGCCGCCCCCCAGGCAGCCCCTCCCCGACATGCTTTCCCGTCCCCCACTGCCCCCGAAGACTTCCCTGCCCCCTGTACTGACTCAGCCCCGTCCAACCCCGACCGACCCGCCGCCCTCAACCATCCCGCCCAACCCCGACCACCCCAACCGCCCTGCCCCGCTGACTTCTCGTGCAGGAGGTAGAGCATCCCGCGTGCCAGCAGGTCCTCCGGGACAGGTACGTGTCATTTCAAGGGGTTATCGCGAGGCCGCGAGCAGCACTGGCCCTGGAGCCGGTAAGACTTTCCAGTAGAGGGTGCCCGCCGGTCTGAGGCGTACGCGCTGGGGAACCCGCCTTCGCCGTGCTCTTCTGGTCGTCGGTCGGCATGGTGTCCTGAGATGTGATGAGGGCGGCCACCGGAGCGCACCTGGCGGATCAGTGCCTGATGGAAGGGGCCGGACCCCGTTGCCTTTCCGCGCCCCTCGAAGACGCGGAAAAACGCCCGGGGCGCGCAACAGTTCCCCCATCCCTCTCATGCGCTATGGAGCCGTGTAGGTCACCCATCCGCCGCCGACGAACCCAAGGTAGACCTTCTTGGAGTCATCGGGGTCGCCGGCAACGGATGTGACGGCCTGGTGCCAGTTGTTCGGGTAGTCAGCAAGGCGCATCCAGTTCACACCCAGGTCCGTGGAACGGTAGAGCCCATGGGTGGAGGTGGAGGTCTTGCCGTACGCGTAGAACGTGCGGTTGCCACCGCTCGTCGTGGGAGCGCTGACGGCGATACCGTGAGTGTCCAGAAGGCTCTCATGCATCGTCCAGGTCACACCGCCATCTCCTGAACTGAAGTACGGCCTGCTGGCGTCATCGGTCCGGCCAGGAAGTGCATAGAGACGTCCAGAGGCCGCTACCAGCTTCGAGTTGAAACGGAAGTCCCAGTAGCCAGCCCGGAAACCGGTCGTAGCAACCTTGTTCCACGTTGCACCAGAGTTCGTAGACTTCCACAGAATGGCGTTGCCGGTGTCGTTGTTGCCGCCGAGCGCGTAGAACACACCGGCGGTCGACGGGTCGGCCACCAGGATTTGGCGCTTCAGGTAATGATTGGGGTGCAGGAAGTCACTCGCCGCTCTGCTGTTGAGCGTCGCTGCTTGCCACGTCGTGCCCCTGTCCGTCGAGTAGTAGATTTCGGCGGTCATGAGATTCGAAGGCACCCAGACGATGTTATTATTGTTGTTGGCGGACACGGCGATGTTGCCAAACCGCATATTCGGCAAGTAGTTGTAAGCTGTACACCCCGTGTTGCAGCCTTTGTTTACCAGCGCTGGGAACCGAGTCCACGTTGCACCCCCGTCGCTCGAGTAGCCCGAGGCTCGTCGAGGGTCGAGGTCGTACCTGTTCTGGTGGTCGTCAAGTATGGCCACGAGGAAGTTCGGGTCGGTCGGTGACGCCGTCACGTCCCAGCCTGAGCCGAAACCCTTCTTTCCATTCGCCGGGTCGGCGGGCAACAACTGAACCGCGCCGCCGGTGGAGGGGGAGGAGTGGCGCCATAATCCGCGGTCCCACGACGTAGTCACAAGCGGCTTGCCCGCCAGCTTGACGGCGAAGTTCGCCACGAGCTCTTCAATGCCATCTGAAGTGAAATTCCACTGAAATGGCCCTGGAGCCGCAACCGTGAGGTTATTGGCGCGCCACATCCCCATTCCTTCGGCGAACCACAGCGTGCCGTTGGTATCGAATGCGAAGGCCCCCGTGGACATCCAACCGGCGATGTCCGACGCGTTTATCCACGGGTCCTTGGCGGTATCGCCCCAGATGGAGACGTCCAAGGCCTGGTAGGTGATACCACCATCGGTGGAGCGCCACATCTTTTGACTTCTCACGCCCTCGTCCCCAACGAAGATTTGCCTCGTGTTCGATGGGTTGACCGCCACAGTCGAGAACTGGCCCGAAAACGCTGGGGTGATGTCTCTGACCGTAGCGTCGGTGAACTCGAGGACCTTGGAAGGCGAGCCATTCACGGCAACGTAGAGCTTCCACACGCCGCCGACAGAAACCATCTGCGCGTGGCGAGGTGTCGCTCCTGAGGCGATGAGAGTTCCCGATACCTTCGTCCAGGTCGCGCCTGCGTTGGTCGTGCGATAGACGCCTGCATTCGCATCTCCGGCGACCCCCACATACGCCTGCTGCGAGACGCCGCCTACCGCCGTGCCCGGCTTGAAAACAGTGAAGCTCACTCCCTTGGGGGAGGCTCCGAGCGGCACGCCCGTCTGCTGCACCCAGTTGACACCGCCGTCCGTGCTGCGCCAGAGGCCTTCCCTGCGTGTGCCGAACATCACGATGTTCGTGTTGGCCGGATCGACGGACAAGCGCTCGCCCCCCCAGCGCCACTCCTCGTTTCCTGCGATTTTGAACCGCCTGGTACCCGGGTCGCTCCAGGTGCTACCCGCGTTCGTGCTTCTCAGGATGCGCCCCGTCGCATTATTGATGTCGGCTCCCGCCGCCATGTACAGGACGTTGCCATCACCGGGTGCAACCGTAAGGCTTTCGATGTCGTAGTCTGCCGCTCTGGGATTTGGAACGCCGGTGCCGGTGACCAGCTGTTCCCATTTCGAGGTGGTGCCATTCCAACGGTAGGCTCCGCCCACGTCAGCACGGCCATAAACCTGGCCGTTGGGCCCAGTAACCATGCCTGTCATCCACCCGCCGCCGTGAACCTGGACTTGCGACCACCCGGGAGTGCTGCCACCTCCGCCTCCGCCTCCGCTTCCGCTTCCGACCGTGACATCCTCTTTGAGCTCGACTGCGTCTCCACTGACCGCATTGTCCCAGGTTGGGACCAGTTGCAGCCTTGCGGTGCTTCCGGAAGGAACCGACACGTCGAAGGTCCGCGACCCGAAGGTCGGCGTCGGCGCAGCCATTGGCTGGCTCGCGATGAAAACGCCGCTGAGGTAGTTGCCCGCGCTATCGAAAGCGTTGAACGCCATCGTGCCTGACCGGGCCGTGCCGCCCGCGACTCGCAGCGAGATGGTGATTCTATTCGTCTGTCCAGCTGTCACCGGCATGTCGCTGCCGCTGTAGGCGCTGAGACCTCCGGTCCCGGCGGAGAGCGTCACGGAGGTACCGTTGTCAACCTTGACCATGTTGGCTGAGTTCGGAGCCCAATAAGTTGTATACGTCGTGCCGGTGCTGGGAACCTCCGAGGTCACCGCCTTCCCTATTTCGACTTTGCCGGTGCTGGTCGAGCCGCCCCAATTCGCGACCAACTGCAGGTACGCGGTGCTTCCAGAAGGAACTGAAACGCTGAACGTCTGCGTACCGCCAGCCGACGTCGGCGCATTCAGGGTCTGATTCGGAATGGAAACGCTTCCGAGATAGGCCCCTGCGCTGTCGAAGGCGTTGAACGTCATCGTGCCGGCCCCGACGGTTGCTGCAACGAGTCTCGTCGTGATGGTGATGTTGTTCGTCTGTCCGGCTGTGACGGGGATGTCGCTGCCGCCGCTGTACACCTTCAAGACCCCGGTCGAGC
Organism: Archangium sp.; assembly: GCA_035645295.1. Lineage (GTDB taxonomy): Bacteria > Myxococcota > Myxococcia > Myxococcales > Myxococcaceae > Archangium. Next base: position 5,781 of record DASQMW010000006.1, on the reverse strand, counting down.
TGGCCGTGAAGGTGTAGGTGGTGCCATTATCCACCGTGGTCATACCGGCATCGTTCTTGACCCACGTGGTGTTGACCGAAACGCTTTGCTGCCTGCTGGCAACGTCAGTCGAATAGGCGTCAGCGTCTCGCAACGCGATGTCCGTACAAGAAGCCCCGACCATCATCAGAGGCAGGAGGAGCCCTGCTCGAACGCCAATTCGTTTCACATCGCCAGCTGCCGCCAGGCAGTACTTTGAGACATTGTTGAATGCTTGTTTTATTTTTTGTTTCATAAAATTCCTCTCATGATTCCGCGACGAAGAGGGTGCCGATGCCATCGGTGTAGACCCGATGGCATCGGCACCCGGTGCCGGTCGCCTGGAAGTCCAGCGCGTAGTTTACTGCTTGGAAACCATCTTCAGGTGCTCTTGTCTCAGAACTCGTGCACGCCGATGCTCGGAGCGGTCGAGCTGCGCGCCTTGTTCCAGAAGTCGGCCGTGACCGCGGCAAGAGGCCGGCCTTTGCGAATGCAGGGGGAGCTGCTCGAGAGGCGGAACCCTTCTGGCGCCGAGCTCGCGGCGTCCACGAAGCCCGCGGGCAACGCGAAGCTGTTCGACTCCCTCGCCAGCGTGGGAATGCCGTCTGGCCAGTTGTTGTGCGAGAAGCTCCAGGCCCCGGGATGGGCGAGGTTCAGCATCCCATCCGCGCTCGTTCCAGCCCGTCCATACAGCACACTGTTCGCGAGGACGCATCCAGCGGGCGGAGTGGCTCCGGCCACGAGCGGATGGAACTCGAGCACCGAGCCGCGCAGGTCCTTCATCACCGAGTGGAGGACCTGGATGTTCGAATAGGTGTTGTTCGGCGTCGTGTTGCGCCCGTCGCTCCAGAACACCACGCCCGAGTGGATGCCGGCCATGATGTTGTTCGAGATGACGATGTTGTTGAGAGCCACCTGGGGCGCACCGTCGTAGTACTCGACGCCGAGTCCCACGCCGTGGGCGCGACGCGGCCAGTTCAGGCGGTTGTAGGTGTCAGTCGTCACCATCAGGTGATTGCGGTTGAGCCGGACGTTCCGGGCGTTGTCGACATAGAGGAGCATGCTGAAGGTGTCACGCACCCGGTTGTCTTCCACCAACACGCCGTCCGCGCTGAGCGCGATGATGCCCTCGCCCCAGATGTCGTGAACCTCGTTCCCGACGAAGCGGATGTTCCGGCACAGCCCCTTCGAATAGCCGTAGGTGTTGATGGCGGCCGGCCAGCCACCGGGCTCCTGACGGCCATTGAGGTTGGAGAGGGCCGCGCGATACACGCGATTCGCCGCCACCGTGATGTTCTCACCGGAGACGGGAATACCCGCCAGATACGTGTCATGAACGATGTTGCGCTGGATGACGACGTTCGTTGACTCCCAGACGCCCAGGCCCGCCTGTGGCGAGTTGGCGAGCTCGATGTTGTCAACGACTACGTGGTTCGAGTTGCCGATGGTCAGGAGCGACTGCCACTGGGGCACTTGAGCCGACGAACCATCGATGATGACCTTTTCGCCATCCGCGCCCCCGATCCAGATGGGGCGCTCCGCGGTCCCTTGAACCGAGACGTACATGTTCGCCGAGGGCCGATAGGTCCCCTGGTGCAGGACGATGCGGTCGCCGGGCTGAGAGCCCTGGGAGGCCCGGACGAGGCTCGCGAAGGGTTTCGCCTGAGAGCCGTCTCCGCTCGAATCGCTTCCATTCACCGCCACGTGAATGACTCGCAGCGCCTGGGGCGGTGGCAGCGTCCAGGAGCCAGGCGGCGGCTCAGTGGGTCCCCCGGCGCTCGCAACGCTCCAGCGTTGGTTGGCGCCGCCGTGGCAGGACCACAGGGTGAGCTGACGGGCACCGTTCGTCGTGTCGGAGTAAGGCAGGTCAATGCACTTGCCACCCGGGCCCTTGAGCTCGCCAGCGCTGGTCAGCGTCCATTGCTGCGCGGCGCCGCCAGTGCAGGTGTAGAGCTGAACCAGGGTACCGTCCGCCGAGCTGCCGTATGCCGCGTCGAGACACTTCCCCGACACATTCTTGACCGGCCCCGGGACGCCCACGGCCGCGGAGGCCCACTGCTGGCCGCTCGTCCCGTTACAGTCCCAGATTTGAACGCGCGTGAAATCGGCGGTGTTGCCACCAGCAATCTCCATGCACTTGCCACCCACCCCCGTGATGGGGCCGAAGGTGGAAACCGCCTGCTCGGCGGAAACGGGCACGCCGGGCCGCTGCGCGTCCGCCCATCCGCAACCCACTGCAAGCCATAGGGAGAGACTGGAACCGAGAGTAGCGAGATACCTTCGTAATGCCGGGTTCGTCATGGGCTTGGGTGCTCCAATTACGGTGCCGGGGCCAATCCTTGGGCACACCCATCGTTCCTATCACAACAGGCAAACCCGGTTCTTCAAGGAAATCGTCTGGAGGAGATGATTTCGTGACGACATGAGCCTGTACAGGCTCATCACGGCAACTTCATCACGGCAACTACGGCAATACTCCGTAAGCGACCGTGCATCTCTACAGCGGGCGAGGGGCTGATAAAAGGGACCACATGTCCACTCCGTCCACAGCCGTCCTGCTCGAGGTGGAGGGTGCCGTCGCCACCCTCACGTTGAATGATGCCGCCCGCCGCAACGCCATGACGCCCGAGCTCGGGGAGGCGCTACGGGGCCGGGTGGCCGAGCTCCAGAAACGCCCCGACGTGAGGGCGGTCGTCCTCGCCGGGGCCGGCGGAGCGTTCTCCGCGGGGGGAGACCTCCAGATGCTCGAGCGGCTGCGCCGGGTGTCCTCGGAGGAGGCGCGCACCTTCATGCTCGACTTCTATGCGCGCTACCTCAGCGTGCTGGAGCTGCCGGTGCCCACGGTGGCCGCGGTGGAGGGAGCGGCGATTGGCGCCGGGCTGTGCGTGGCGCTCGCGTGCGACCTGTGCGTCGTCTCCGAGGACGCGAAGCTCGCGCTCAACTTCGTCCAGCTGGGCCTGCACCCGGGCATGGGGGCGACGTACTTCGTGCCGTGGAGGGCGGGCGCGCAGCGGGGCGCGGAGCTGCTCCTCACAGGCCGCCGCTTCGATGGGCGTGAGGCGGTGCGGCTCGGGCTGGCGCTCGAGGCGGCGCCAGGGCCCGAGGTGCTCGCGCGTGCCCGGAATCTCGCGGCCCAGGTGGCGGCGAATGCCCCGCTGGCCACCCGCGCGCTCAAGCGCAGGCTGGCACCGGACCGGGCCGCCCTCCAGCGGGCCCTGGAGGAAGAGGCGCGCTTCCAGGCGGAGAGCTACGGGAGCGAGGACCTGGGCGAGGGGCTCGCGGCCGCGGCGGCGCGCAGGGCGCCCCTCTTCCAGGGGCGCTGAGGGGAGGATTCGAAGGGCGTGCGAAGCCGTCAGTCGAAGCGCACCGGGAGCTGCTCCAGGCCCCGGATGAGCGACGACTTGCGCCACTCCAGCCGCTCGGGCGCCACCGCCAGCCGGACCCGGGGCGCCCGATCCAGCAGCAGCTCGAAGGCCACTGCCGCCTCCAGCCGTGCCAGCGGCGCTCCCAGGCAGTAGTGGATGCCCATGCCGAGGGCCATGTGCTTGTTGGGTGTGCGCCCCACGTCGAATCGCGTCGGCTCGGCGAACACCTCGGGATCATGGTTGGCCGACATCAACCCGGCGACCACCATCTCCTCGGCGGGAATCACCTGGCCACCAATCTCCGTGGGCACCAACGTGAAGCGGGCCGTGCTCGTCTCCACCGGGCTGCAGTAGCGCAGCATCTCCTCCACCGCAGAGCCCAGCAGCCCCCGGTCCGCTCTCAGGCGCTCGTGCTGCTCGGGATGCTGGAGCAGTGCCAGCAGCCCGCTGCCCAGCAGGTTCACCGTCGTCTCGTGGCCCGCCACCAGCAACAGGAAGAGCATGCCAATGAGCTCCTCGGGACGGAGCCGGTCCCCCTGCGTCTCGACGGCCAGCATCGCGCTGACGAGGTCATCTCCCGGCTCGGCCCGGCGCCGCTCGAGGAGCGTGGTGAAGTAGCGCAGGAAGTTCTGGCCCGCCGCCATGACGGGCTCGGGGTTGCCATCGGGGGGAGGGATCAGCAGCGCCTGGGTCCAGGCGCGGAACGGCTCGCGATCCTCGGGAGGAAGGCCCAGCAGCTCGGTGATGACGATGATGGGCAGCGGGAAGGCGAACGCCTCGAGGAAGTCCACGCGTCCGCGGGCGATCGCCGCCTCGAGCAGCTCGGTGGCGATGGTGGTGACGCGCGAGCGCAACGACTCGACGCGGCGAGGGGTGAAGGCCTGGGAGACCAGGGAGCGCAGCCGGGTGTGGTCCGGAGGATCCGCGAACAACATGTGCTTGGCGAGCCCATCGTGGGTGAAGCGGAGGAAGAACGAGCGGGCCTGCTCGCTCAACTTGTACGCATCTTTCGTGAGGCGGTCGTCGCGCAGCAACGACATGACGTCCCGGTAATGGGTCATCAGCCAGAACGGCATCTGCTGGGTGGGCTCCACCAACCGGACGACGCGGGCCTCCTGGCGCAGGCGCGCGTAGGCGGGCCGAGGGTCGGCGCGATGGGCAGGTGTCCACAGCTCATGGGCATTCCCGGTCATGCTGTTCCTCTCGTCAGTGAGACATCCGGGCTGAGTGCGCTGGGCCGTTTGTGACCTGGCCCCGAGGGACAGGAGAACCCTGCCCGGGGGGCGGCCTGCCAGGCTTGAGCACGAGGCCGGGCGCATCACACGGACCGGGGTACCTGACCTTCCTCTACACAGCCCACGCCCCAAGTAGGCGGGCGTCAGCGGTCATCGCGCGTAGGCAATTTGATTCCGTTTGGTTTATCCATAACGAAGAGAGGAGGCAGCGCGCGTTCCGGCCGAGCCCCACAGAATTTTCGCATCAATTTCCACCTCACGGGCTCATTGGCTGAGAGGAGTGCTTCGTCCAACTGCGCCAGGGCAATCTCCCACTTACGCTGGAATCGCACCTGCTTGGGCAGCCCCGCGGCGGTGCGCCGCTTACGGCCGCGGGCCCACTCCTCGGGCAGGTACAGCTGCATGCCGATACAGCCGCTGCCCTTCTCCCCAGCCAGGTGCAGGCTGACGGCCATCTGGCAGTTATCGGTGCGCCCCAAGGTGCCCGAGTACTACCGCGCACCGTGTCAGAACACCGGCCACGCTACCCCTTGGGACACACCCTCGGGCAGAACAGCGGGGGGCCCGGTGAAAACCCGCGAGAGGACGGTCTGTCATGCACGAGAAGGAACTGGTGGAGTTGCTTCGGGAGCAGTTGCTCGGCACGGAGCGGCCGGTGGTGCGCTCGGGCGTCGAGCGGCTGTGGAAGACCGGGCGCGGTGCCGCGGGGCTGGCGCTCTCCGTCGTCGGCGGCCGGCTGCGCGGCAAGGGCGAGGGGCTCGGCGCCGCCGATGTGCGCGCCGTCTCCCAGCTCGTGTCCCGGCTCGGGGAGCTCAAGGGCCTCGCCATGAAGGCTGGCCAGGTGCTCGGCTACATCGACCCGACGCTCCCTCCTGAGATTCGCGAGCTGCTCTCCGTCCTCCAGACGGCCTCCCCCGCCAGCCCCTTCCCCCAGGTGGAGGCGACGATCCGCGCCGCCCTCGGGTCTCGCGCCGACGTGCTCCTCGCCGGGCTCGAGCGGCAGCCCGTCTCCGTGGCCAGCATCGGGCAGGTCCACCGCGCCCGGCTTCCCGACGGCACCGAGGCCGCCGTGAAGGTCCGTCACCCAGGCATCGACGAGGCGCTCCAGAGTGACTTCCGGGCCGCCGGCACCGGTTCCTCCTTCGCGAGCGTGCTGCTGCCGG
>DASQMW010000005.1:0-32949 GCA_035645295.1 Archangium sp. | reverse complement strand
ATGCCGTCTTCTGCTTCGGCGAGGCCTCGAGGAAGAGCTGCTGGATGGTGAAGGGCGGCAGCTCGGTCTCGTACGGCAGGAAGGACTCGATGACGTCACCGAGCGGGAGGGTCTCCCCGGCGGGCAGACCCGCGCCGAAACGATAGGTGGGGTGCTCCGCGAACGCCGCGAGGCTGAACTTCTTGAACGCCAGGAGGCCCGTGAGCGTGGTCTTGATCCTCCTGCTACGGAGGAAGGGGTCGGAGACGGTGAAGGTGACCCCCACCTCCCTCAACGTCATGACGCCTGGGACGAGCTCCCAGCTCACCTGGGCTCCAATCCCCAGGGTCAGGGAGGAGATGTCTCGGGTGACATAGTCGAAGGACACTCCCAGCTCAGTGACGGAGAGCCCCGCGTCCGGGGGAAACTCCTCGGGCATCGTCTCCGCGAAGCCCTCGACCCCCACGGTCTGGGAGAGGCTCGCGAACCCCGAGATGCCGAAGTCCGTGAGGCGCCCATGAACGTCGACGGTCGTCTCGGTATCGGAGACATCGTACGAGCCGATGAGCTGGGCCGGGCGGCCCCCGAGCGCGCCACTGACGAGGAGGTAGATTCCCGGGTTCTGCGTGGCACTGATGACGGGGTCCCGGTGCCAGGCGTCGAAGCCGGACTTCAAGAAGAGCCGAGCGTCCTTGACCGAGAGGGGACCCAGGGTCTCGAACCCGAGGTCGAGCGGCGCGGAGAGTCGGATGCCGAGAAACGCCAGGGGGTCGGGCGCCGCCTGGTATTCATCCAGGGGCCCCTGGAGCCGAATCGGGCCGTCCTTGCGGAGCAGGAACCTCGCGGGGAAGAGGATGCCCATGAAGTAGAGCTCTCCCGCGAAGTTGAGCCCGGGCACCAGGTCGAAGGAGTACTTCGCGTCGAAGCAGGCGCGATTGGAGAAGAGCAGCCGGCCGGTCCCCAGGCTGAGCCGGTTCAGGAAATGAGGCTCCGTGAGCTTGTCTCCGGTGAGTGAGTCCTCCTCCGCGCGCACCTGGTCGGGCAGCGCCGGGTAGAGGCTGGAGAAAGAGAAGTCACCGGGAAGCAAGACGTCCAGCGTGACGAGGAGCTCTCCTTCCAGTTCCCGGGCCAGGAAGCTCACCTGGGCCTCCGTCATGCCGAGGAGGGACGCCGTGCCCACGAGCTCGAGGTGGTTCTCGGAGCGGGAGGTCTTCTCGGTGACGGCGTTGAGCGTGAAGGATTCCGTGCCCAGCACGGACAGGAACATGTTCGAAAGCTCGGCCGAGCCGGTGAAGCCCTGGTCGACGTTGATGGGGGCACGAGGCCCCATTGGGCCGATGGCATCGAACTGCTGGAGGAGGTGGGCGAAGGACATGGGGTTCCTACAAGAAAGGGTCCGGGGGATTCGAAGCGGGCGTTCCGGCTAGAGCAGCTCGAGCTCTCCGTTGTAGGGGTCGCTTGCCTCGTATGGGAGGTTGATGACGTCGAGCTGCGGGGCCGCGCGAGCATTGAGCCACTTGTTGAACTCCGCCTCGAACTTCGTGTCGGCTTCCTCCTCGAGCCGAGCACATTCCTGGCGACACGCGGCCTGCTCCCCCCGGATGAGCTCGTTGATCTCCTTCTCGAACTGAAGGTTCCCGGGAACTTCCTTCTGCTTCTCGAGCTCGGCGATCTTCTTCTGGGACAGCTCCTCGACCTTGCCCTTCTTCCGCGTGCACTCTTGCGAGTACTTGACCCGGATCTTCTCCCTCGTGCGGGTCTTGTCCTCGTCCTCCTGCTCGACGAGCGCCGTGCCCGCGGGGCAGATGGGGAAGGGCGCGACGACCATGGACACGCGGTAGAGGTTCGAGAGCCCCTCGATGGTGCCCTCCTTGACCGTACCGGTGCTCGCATCGAGCTCGAGGATGCCGTGCCTGCCTCCATTCAGGGTACCCGTGGACAGCGCCACGTGGGCGCAGGGCCCGAACATCAAGACGCGCCCCTTCGGAATCACCATGTCACTCGGAAGCTTGATGGTTTTTCCCAGCCCCTCCAGCTCCGACGGCCGCTGCTTGTCCGGTTGACGGATGCCGCAAGCGACGGATGGAGCCCAGAAGAAGTAGTCCATGTTCTTGAGGAGGGCGACGGCCAGACTGCTGGGCTTGGACAGGTTCTCCATCCCCGAGTTGCCGCTCCCGTCCTTCTTGGCGCACCAGGTGATGTAGCTCTTGTCGACGAGCCCCGTCTTCACGAGTGCATAGAGGACGGCCTCCCAGCAGTTCATGCGGATGGGGTCGTTTTGTCTCGTCCCCCGCAGCCACTGGAACATCTGCTGGTCCTTGCATTTGTACTTGAGATACGACGCGTTATCCCAGCGGATGACGCCATCCTCGTCGTAGATGCGGTCCGAGAGGGTGGCGATCAAATCCTTGTTGATGGCCTTGGACTTGTCTCGCTTGGGTTTGGTGCTCCGGGCTTTGGGGCCCTTGTAGTTCTTGGCGTCCTCCTTGTCCTGGGCCGCAGCCGCGGTATCGGCCTTCTTGAGTTCCTCGTCGATTCGCTTGTCCGCCGTGATGAGCTTCCGGCCATGCACGACCGCCAGTTGCCGCATCACGGCCTCGACCTGATAGCCGACCTCCCGGACGCGAAGCTCCCGCCTCACGTCCGTCCAGGTCTTGAAGACGAGCTTCTCCTTGAGAATGTCCTTGATGATGTTCGCGAAATCGACGACGTCGCTGCTCACGAGGTACAGCCGGTTCTTGATTTCGTTCTGGAAGACGGCCACGTCGTCGATCTCGACGCTGTTGACGGTCACCTGCCGCTGGACGACGGGGCGCTGGAGGGTCGCGACGCGCAGTGCCCCCGTCACGGGGACCGCCTCGCCCCGCCGCACCAGGCTCCGAGCCACGCGCCCCATCGTGTCGGCCTCGCGCTCGAGGTTCTCTTCTTCGTTCAGCCCCATGTCTTCGGACGGGTGCGGCGCGAAGCCCGCGAGACGGGTGGCGTGCACCCTCCCCTGCTTCTGCTGCACCGCGTGCCACGCCTCGTGCTCGAGCGCGTCCTCGGCCCCGGGGGACAGGTGGATGTCGCTGCCGAGGACGAAGGCCCGTGCCCCGATGCGCGCCGGCCAGGGGGAGCCCGGGTACACGCGGACGTCGCTCAGGTCGTAGCCCGAGAGACGCTCGAGGACTCGCCGAAGCCGCTCTGGCAGCGGCGCACCACCGCTCCAGGGAGGAGGGCACGGCGAAGCGGTCGGAGCGCGTACCGTGCCGGACAAGTCCGCGTTCGAAGTCGTGACGATTTCCATGTTTGCTGTCGCCCCCGGGGATGCACGTCAACCAGCGGACGTTGACAGTAGCAGTCACGCAGTCGGGATGACGAGTTGTTCCTTGAGGGTACGGCATGACCCTGGCGGCACTCGATGAAACAGGGCTGCGGTGTGCATCTCCGAAGGTTGGCGAGTCACACAGCGCTGCCCTGCCTGGCTCAGCAGCCGGGCAAGGCTCCATGCCATGGGGGCGAACGCGATGCCGCCCAGCACCCGCGCCCGGCCCCCCATGCTCTGACAGGCGCACGGCGGCCGAGGCCTCTCGCCATTCTTGGGAAGATTTGGTGGAGGTACCTGTCAAGGCCCTCGGTTGCTCGCTCCCTCATCGCCCCCTGACGCAGTAATGCTGATCGAAGTTATGCGGCAGCGTGCCCCAATAGCGCTGCCCGTCCCCAGCATGCCTAAACTTCCTTGAACTTCGCTCCGGTAGTCTTTATGCGCTCCAACGCGCCCTTAATCTCCTCGCAAACGATTAGGGCAACTGACCACCCCCAAGTACGGAAGACCTTGGCATCGCCCACTTTCGCGGTGTCGATACGCATTCCATAAACATCCCGGTACTGTCCGACCTTTTCTGGACGCCCATCCTCCGGAGTCCAGATCTCCACTTCCGTGCAAGCCGCATCGTCGATGCACCGGATGAGCCTGGTGGCGACAAGGATGCAGAATGGGTCGGACTTGCCATGAACCTCTACCGGGAGAATCTGCACATCCGCCGGGGCAATCTGCGAAAAAACTTCGGCAACCCTGGCGTGGACGACGGGGATGTTGAAGCCCGCGAGCGTGAAGTCGAGTGCCCTTCCGACATGATTGACTGGAATCCGCAAGTGGCCAGGGTCGGCAATTCGATTGCCGTCCCTGAACGACCATGGGTCTTCGACCTCATGGCCTTGCTTGTCAGCCGGATTACCGAGGTTCCAGCATCCAGGGGAAACGTCTTGGGACAGCTTGAAATAGCGCGTCGGCATCTTCACTCGTCTCGCGTCTTCACCTGCACTGCGCTGCCGAGCATCACCCGCGCCGCTCTGGCTGCCGCTGTGCTCCAAGCTCCGCCCGAGGAATAAAGACTAGACTTCTGTAAACGTCGTTCCGGACGTTCCGCTGCGCTCCAAGGCATCCTTGATTGCATCGGACACAATGAGGGCGACCGTCCATCCCCAAGGGCGGAATACTTTGGCGTCGCCTACTTTTGCGGCGTCGATCCGCAGCCCGGAAATGTCGCGATACTCCCCAACCTTCTCAGGTCTCTCATCTTCCGGCATCCAGATCTCCACCTCTTTGCATGCAGCATCATCGATGCACCGAATGAGCTTGGTGGCAACAAGGACGCAGAACTGACCGGATTGTCCTTGAATGTCAACCGGGAAGCGCTGCACGCCATCAGGAGCGAGTTCCATGAAGAGTGACGCGACCCTAACGTGAACGATGGGAACGGCGAACCCCGTCAACGTGAAGTCGAGCGCCTTACCAGGGCGAGCAATCGGAATCCTCAAACGTCCCGGGTCGGGGATCAGCCCTCCGTTAGTGAAGACCCATGGATCCACTTCCTCCCCTTGGAGATTAGTGGGGCTGCGGAGGTGCCAGCGCCCTGGCACACCAGCGTCGTCAGTCAATCTGAAGTACCGCTTAGGCATATTGAGGAATCCTGGTTCATTCGTGCCGAGTCACCAACTTATTCAGTTCGGTGCCCTCTGTGCTGATTTGCCGCGCCAGCCTCTTGAGTTCTGCTGTCAGAGCAATTCGGCATTGCTGCATTGTGCGGCACCCATTCATTGCTCCATTCAGGCGATCAAGGATCCGTTGATGGTACTCCATTGGATGTGGTCCCTTGTGGTTTTTCACCCGAACGATATTGGCCGGGTCGTTCAACGACATACCCGCTCTGTCGAAAACTTCTTCAAACTTAGGTGACCACGGACCGTCGTTGTCAGTGGAGTCCCACCACTTGTCCGTCGCGATGTGATGCTCGTGTCCCTTCGCGTCCACCGGGCCAACAGCCGTCCCTCCCATGCCCCACGCCGTCGTGGAGACCGCGCTAGAGGCAAGCGCCATGGTGACCGCTTCGCCCGTCACCGCAACCATCTGCACTTCGCCCACGGCGGACAGCGCGAGACCCGCCTGGGAACCGGCCTGCATAGATGCTTGAGCCGAACCGGGCAGCGTCAGCACCTGGCCCGCGAACCCCGCCGCCGTGTTCCCGATGGCCACCGTGGCGAGCATCGCGAATGCGCGCGCCGCGTTGCGCCCCATCACCTTGCCGTACCGCTCTCCCGCGTGGCGCAGTTCGTCAAACGTGCGGGCCCGGTCCGCCTCGTCCACCAACCTCCGAAAGCCTGTAATCAGGCCCCAGAACGTGTCCACTCCCAGGTAGTACTACAGCGGTAGATGGGAAGACCTCGTGGGTAGTCCGGTGTTGAGCCAACATAGGAGGGAGTCCCGAGGCTTCCCATGATGGAGCAAGGAGCAAGCAAGCACGAGGAGGTGGACCTCGTCGAGAGACTGTCGGCGGAGTTGGAGCGCGTCACGGCCCGGCTGGAACCGCACTTCAGCCGACGCGAGGCCCACGAGGCGGCCCGTGGATACGTCAAGGCGCTGTTGTCGCGAGCGGAACGAAAGAACGCCTGGGGGCTGTCCGAGGAGGCGGGGCAAGCGGCCCCCTACGCCTTCCAGCACCTGGTGCGACGAGCCCGGTGGGATGAGGGCGCGGTGCGCGATGAGGTGCAGGGCGATGCCCGCCAGCACCTGGGGGAGGGCGGGGTGGTGGCTGTGGACGAGACAGGCTTCTTGAAGAAGGGGGAGAAGTCAGCAGGCGTGGCGCGCCAATACACGGGCACGGCGGGGCGTATCGAGAATGCCCAAGTGGGGGTATTCCTGGCGTACGTGACAGCGCGAGGGCACACGCTGATTGACCGGGAGTTGTACCTACCTGAGCACTGGCTGGAGGACCGGGAGCGGTGCCGAGAGGCTGGCATCGGTGAGCAGGTCGTCTTCCGCACCAAGCCGGAGCTGGCGCGAATCATGATTGAGCGAGCCCTTGCGGCAGGGCTGAGGCCCTCGTGGGTGGTGGGCGATGAGGTGTACGGAAACAATGGAGCGTTGAGGCGGTTTTTGGAGGAGCACGCGCTGCGCTACGTCTTGGCCATTGCCTCCAATACCCACGTGGAACGCGGCGGCTTGAAGCAGCCGGTGGCCCAGGTTCTCCAGGAGTTGAAAGCGCAGGACTGGACGACACTGTCGGCAGGCGAAGGAAGCAAGGGCCAGCGGCTGTATGACTGGACGCGAATGGAAGTCAATTCCGGCCGCGCCCCGCAGCAACGCTGGCTGCTGGTTCGCCGCAGCTTGAAGGAGGCGACAGACGTGGCGTATTACCTAGTTCACGCGCCTGGCCCCACGTCGTTGCAGGAGATGGTGACGGCCGTCGGTAGCCGCTGGCCCGTGGAAGAGTGCTTTGAGTCAGCCAAGGGCGAGGTCGGACTGGATGAGTATGAGGTCCGCACTTACAAGGGATGGTATCGGCATATGACGTTATGCTTGGTGGCCCATGCGTTCCTGGCGGCTGCGCGAGCTATCGCCCACTCCCAGGAGCAATTGCTTCGCCCAAAAGTATTGGCCCTGCCGCGCCCTCGGGAGTCGATGCTCCGATTCCGAAGGCGCCAGGGCCTGGGCTCATTCGTTTTTCGATACAAGAGCTCCGACGCTTGATGGTGCATCTGTTCTCGGCGGTGCGTCCCACCGTGGAGTTCATCCTGCACTGGAGCCGCTGGCGGCGCCGCCATCAGGCCGTCGCCAAGCTCTGTCACTACCGACGTAGAGCACCTCAAGCTAAAGTGCCGCTGTAGTAGTAGGCAACCAACGTGGCCGTCATGATAGCGGCCAGGCCCTTGCTCGCCGGCTCGGGTACCGTCCATAAGATGAGATACAGCGTGCCCGTCCACAACGCTGCCGCCAGCATGGCGTGCGGGTCGGCCATGTCCTTGAACGCTTCCAGCATCTCTTCGTTCACCGCGCCGTGGGCGAGCGCCATGGCCAGCGCGTAACGGCCATCCCCGTTCACCGTGGGGCCCTCCGTCAGCAAGCGCAGGCAATCTCCCTTCCTCCCGGTACGCTCGCACCAACGCAGATAGGCGCGCGTCAGTTCCACGTCCCCTTCCGAGGGGCTCCCCCTCCAGGTGCTCGTCCGGCCCAAGCGGCGTAAAGCGGCGGGTGCGCGCATCGACGAGGTACGTTCCCCCACGCGCGTCCATCTCGAATAGCCGCCGGGCGGCCTCCTGCGGATGAGCCGAAGGCCGCCGGGTTCGCGCGTGCTCGGACAGGGCCTCTTTGAATTCGTCCTCGTCCAATTCAACGGGTTCGGCATCATCGGTGCGGGAGGCGAAGGTGAGAACCTCACCCCGGTCCGTCTCCAGGCGCACCCCACGCGCCGTGGCGCAACCGCTCAGCAGGGGCAAGAGCCACAACGCAACGGCGCGATGCAGTCTCATGGGCACTCTCCAAGCAAGGGCTTCGCGTGCTCCGCGTGCGAGCGAGCACACCCAGGCTACGACAAAGAAGGATGCACCTGGGGCTGCCAACTGAAACATCTCCTCATTTTCGCAAACGCCCGTAACTGCTGGGGATTTCCTTGGCCCGTCTGGATCGTAACCACTTGGAATCACCGGGCTTTGTCAAAATGAGGGATGGTTCAGCATGCGATGGGCTGACGGGTGAGGTGGACCCGAAAGTGTGGCTTCGACCGTTCCGGCTGCGCGTGGAATCCCTCCTGGAAGCTGGAGGCACAGGGGTCTGCACCGACCTGCGCACCGCCAGTGAATGGAAGGTGGCGCGGGCACTGGGAGCGACGCTCTGGCTCGTGGATCGCCCCGGCGCTGGAGCACCAGGCGGCATGGTGGCTCATGCCACCGAGCGAGAAGCGGCCGGAGCGGACCGGTCCCGGTTCGACGCCGTCATCCTCAATGACGACACGCTCGAAGCGCTTCACCTCCGAGTCGAGCAGGCACTGACGCGTACGGATTGAAGCCCGCGGTCACGCTGAATGCAAACCGCCCCTCGAGCCCGGTGCCACATTCCCGCCTCTCGTGCCGTCAGGACCAGGTCTCGTACTGCAGCAGCCATTGCTGGTCATCGTAGTCCCCGAAGTAGAGCCCGAAATTGGTGCCGTTGAAGAACAGATGGTTGTTGCCACTGAACCCCGTCCAGCGGTTGAACAGCTGGATGCCGTTGTTTCCCCCGGCGTCGTTCATCCCCCAGTGCTGGTCCTGGTAGCCCGTGGAGCTGTAGCCCCCCAGGTATTTCCAGTTGGCGAAATAGGTGAGGTAGACATTGTACCTGACATTGCGCAGGCGGTAGTCGTTCTCGCCCGCCTTCTCCAGGATGAACAATTGATTGCTGTCATCGGTGGATTTCAGGGACGCCTTGCCGGCGTCGCTGGGATCCATGGTGATGTACTGCCCGGTCTTGCGGTGCATGATCCGGAAGGCCTTGCCCGTACCCGCGAGCAGTTGTTGCACCTGCTGCGCCAGGTTGTTCCAGTCCAGGAGAATCGCGTTGACCGTGTCCGGTCCGAAGGACCCCAGATCCTGGATGTCCTGGATGTCTTCGCCATCGCGAAGTTCCTTGAGGTTGGCATTCAGGGTATCCCACCCGGAGGACAAGGCGGTGATGCCCGTGGAGAGCGAGCCGGTCATCTGCTGGTACTGGTCCAACACGGCCTTCGTCGCGGCCGCCTGCTGCTGCTGTTGCTGAGCCTCTTGCAGCTGCGCCTCGGCCTGGGACAGTTCCCGCTGGGTGCTATGGAGTTGTCCGGTGAGCGAATCGATGAGCTTCATGATCGCCCAGTACAGCGGCGCGAAGATGCCGAGTGCGTTCGCCTCGTCCTGCTTTTCCCTCAGCTGCTGCTGGAGGCTGTTCACCTCCTGGCGCAGTTGATTCACCGACTGCTGCTCGGTGTCGAGGAGCTTCTTCAACGCGTTCTCGTCCTGGGTGAAGTTGCGCGCGTCCGCGTCCACCGCGTCGATGAAGGACTGCACGGTGGGGTGCACGGACTGGGTTTGCTGCTGTTGCTGCTGGGTCTGCTGCTGTAGCTGGCCGAGCCGCTCGTTGAAGGACGCCACCGAGCCCTGGTCCCCCTGGGCGATGGCGCGCGCCAGCCGGACCAGCTCGCTGAGCTGGCTCTTGAATGACACGCTCCAGGTGACGATGCCGCTCAGGGCACCCACCACCTCGCCGCGCGTGATGGCCATCCACAAGCGTCCGTGGTCCTTGGCCGCCTGGATATGGGCCGCCAGCGCCGGCACCTGCGAGTTGGAGGGAATGGACAGGGCCTCGAGATGGGCCACCGCGTTGTCGATGACGGCGATGGAAGAGATGGTGGCCGGGACGGAAGCGGTGAGCTGCTGCGGAGGACGGAAGGAAGAGTCAGACACGGACATGATGGGACTCCACGGCCCCAATGGGCCGCTCAGGTGGGACACGACAGAAAGGGACAGGAGGGACACGTCAGACGAGGTGAGGCGCCTCGCGCTGGAGCCGCTGGGCGGTGGCGTGGGCCCGGTTCCAGCCGAACTCCGCTCCCCCGAGACGCTCGGCCAGCCAGTCACGGGCCTCCGCGTCGGCGGAATCCAGCCGGGCCGCCGCCGCTTCGAGCGCGCGCGTCAGCGACTCCCACGCGAGGTGCAGGGACCGGGCGGCCGCCACGGTCTCGACGAGGGCCGCTGCGAGTGTGTCGGGACGCTGAAGCGGCGCGCCGGGCCGCGCCAGGCGCTCGAGTGTCCCGCACAGGGAAGAGAGGAACTCCAGCCGCGTGCGCGCGGCGCTCTGGATGAGCCGGACCCCCTGGGCGAGCGTCTCGCGCTCCTGGGGCGTCCGGGTGGCGGCGAGCTGGCGCATGCGCCCGGCGGTGGCGCGCCACAGATTGCTGAAGCCCAGCAGCTCGGCCACCGCGCGCGAGGCCCAGGGCGCTCCGTGCTCGAGATAGTCCCGGGCCCGGGCGCGGGCGGTCTCGAGCGTCACGGACTCGCTGGGGTTCGCCACGGCCGGCAGTTGGAGCATCCGCTGGGCCTCGCGCCGCGCGGCCTCGTCCGCCCGGTACAGGGCCTCGGTGGCGTCGCTCACCGTGGCGCCGTGCGCCCACGTCTCCTGGGAGCTCGTTGTGCTCATGCCGTTCTCCGGACAGGACGTGGTGGACTCAGCCCAGACGCACCCGGCGCGAGGCGGCAACGGTGGCGCCGTCCGCCTGCCAGCGCACCATCTGGGTCTTGAGGTTGCTCCACGCGGACACCGCCTCGTCGAGCTGCTGGGTGAGCCCCAGATTCGAGGGGACGGTTTTGCTCAGTGTCTGGGCCAGCTCCTCAAGCCGGTTGCTCAGGTCTTTCCACGAGCGGGTGACACCCGTCAGGGCCGCCTTCGCCGTGTTCTGGTGGGTGGCCATCGAATCCACGGCATGGCTGACGTTCTGCACCCCGGCCCAGGCCACCTGCGCCCCACTCACACGGGCCATCAAATCCTGATAGGCCGCGAACTGGGTCTGGACGTCGGCCAGGGCCGCTTTCTGCTCCTCGCCCACCGCAACGGCGCCTTCGATGCCGGTGATGGCGAGCTCGATGCCCTTGTTGGCGCTCTCGTAGGCCATGGCGATGCCCACGGAGATCTTCAGCGCGGACACCAGCCCCTTGACGGCGCCCTGGGCCAGGGTGGCGTTGTCCTGCGCCAGGGTGTCCTGCACGGCGGCGAGCTGGGCGCTCAGCTGCTTCAAGGTGCCCTCGGCGAGGTACTTCTCCGCCAGGTCCATGTCCCCATCGAGCGCCGGGGTGTTCTGCGCGAGCCGCAGGCCCAGCGAGTCCAGGTCACTCGCCGTGGTGTCACGCTGCGGCTGGCCACGCTGGATGACGCGCGACAAAGCCCTCAGGCCCGCGGCGAACCGGTCCGCGCACGCCTGGCGATTGCTCGCGGAGGCCGTCGCATCGTCGATGACCCGGGCCTCCTCGAGCAGATCCGAGGAGAAGGCGAGGAACTGATTGGCGAAGCCGATGATGGCGCTGTTCATGCCGGTGACGTCCGACGAGACGTCGGTGAGGAGGAAGTCGGCCGTCTGGCGCGCGGCGCGCTGGTGCTCGGGCAGGCCGGGCACCTCGGAGACGGCGATGTCCGGCTGCTGCGACAGCGTGTTGGCATCCAGCGTCAGCAGCAGCAGCTCCGTATGGAGGTTCTCGGTGGAGGCCGAGAGATCCGAGGGGGAGAAGGTGTTGGATTGGCTCATGGGACGGGCTCGACACTCATGGGAGGGGAGAACGGGAACGACGCGGCGGGGATGCCCCCGGGCGGCCCCCGGCGTGGAGCCGGTGCCACCCGGAGGGACGTACGGGGCTCAGGCGGCCTGGGCCACGAACGCGGACTGGAAGTTGCCTTGCTTGACGGGCAGCACGCCCGTCTGCTGCAGGTGGAGGGCGAGCTGGTAGGTGTCCTGCCAGTCCTTGTTGGCCGAGTTGAGGGTATCGACCAGCCAGGAGCCCAGGTCCGGGTCGGCGGTGCCGAGCGCGTCGATGACCTGCTTGAAGTCGCCCTGCAGCGAGAGCCAGCCCTTCTGAAGCGTCTGCACCGCGGCGATGCCGTTGTTCACCGCGTCCACCATGGCGGTGAGGTGGGTGGAGGCCTGGGTCGTCAGCGTGAGAATCTGCTCGTCCGTGACCAGCTCCGCGGCGAGCTGCTTGTACTCTGCCCGCTTCGCTTCCAGGTCCTTGGCGGCGATGCCAATCACCGCGCTGCTGCCGCCCATGACGGCGAGCCCTCCGACGATGAGCCCGGTGGAGAGGCCGCCCGTCTCGAACTCGGCGAGCGCGCCCACGGTGATCATCATCACACCCACCACCTCGCCCGCCGCGCCCCCGGCGATCATCGCCGTGTCCTTGCTCATGGCGGAGTTGATGGCGCCCAGCGTGTTCTTGAGCTGGGAGATCTCCCCCTGCTCGCCCGACAGGGCCTTGTTCACGTTCTGGAGGTCGGCCACGAAATTGCGCGCATCCGCCTGGATCTTCGGCAGGAAGTCGTTGAGCGCGGTGATGATGGGCTGCGT
The DNA here is from genome assembly GCA_035645295.1 of Archangium sp. Lineage (GTDB taxonomy): Bacteria > Myxococcota > Myxococcia > Myxococcales > Myxococcaceae > Archangium. The sequence continues at coordinate 20,596 of DASQMW010000005.1, read as the reverse complement.
CGCGTCGGCGTTCTTTTGCGTCTTGCGGATGAGGTTCTGGATGCCCTGGGTGAAGGTGTCCGCGTTGTTGCCCTGGTCGATCTGGTTCGCGAGCTGCAGCAGATGCTCATACTCGGCGGCCCAGAGGTTGTGGAAGCCGATGATGTCGCTGAGCGTCTGCACCATCTGTGGGTTGAGGGTGTTGAGGTAGTTGGTGGCGTTGTTGCGCGCCGTCTTCTGGTGCTTGGGTAGATCCTCGCAGACGTTGCTCTTGGAGTCGGTGTCGACCTGCTTGGGCAGTATGATGTCCGGGGTCTGGAGGATGACGTTGGTGTAGAGCTGCAGCATCGCGGAGGCGCTCTGCGTGTTCTGCATGCCCGTGTTCACATCACCACCACCAACATCGACCTTGGACGCGGCGAACTTGCTGAGCAGCAACATGGGATTCATCCTTTGAAGGCAGACTGGGTGCGTTGGGACCGCTCCACGCTAGAGCGTGGCGTCTCCAGGCATTGCAATCGCCCGGCCACACCGCTCAGGGCCCCTGCTCCGAGGGGAAGGACCTCGCGGGGGCAGGCGCGTCGCGAAGCGGGCGCGGGCCTGACGTGTCAGTGACAGGTCAGCGACACGTCAGGCCGTGTCACCGCTGGCGAGGCACCTCCACGGAGGCTCGTTGGAGGGGAGGCGCCAATCAGCAGCGCGGCAGCCATTGGGCGCGTCTACCGCCGTGTGCGCCTAGCCCGCCACCCGGCGCTTCCGGGCGGGGCGCGCGGTGACCGGCGAGCCGGGACGCGGCAGGACGGTGACGACGGCGTTCACCACGCGGGACACCGCGCGGAGCTGGGCGGGCTCCAGCTCCCGCAGCTTGCGCGTCATGCGGCGCAGCTCCACCGGGTCCTCCGGGGCGGCCTTGCGCCGCGTCAGCGTCACCGGGGCGCCAGACCTGCCCACGCCCAGCAACGTGTCCGCGGAGACCTGCAGCACGTCACACAGCCGCCGGAGCGTCTGCGCGCGGGGCAGCATCTTCCCGCGCTCCATGCGGCTGTAGACCTCCATGGCCATGCCCATGCGGTCGGCCACGTCGCCCTGGGTGAGCCCCAGCCGCTGGCGAGCCTCACGAGCGGCGCCTCCCAGGAGGACCGCGAGCTTGTGGTCGACGGGCTCACGCATGCGGACCGAGCGTCGCACGCCCCCCCGGCCACGCAAGTTTCCCGTCCGCGGCGTCCCGCCGTCCGCGCCGGGCTTCGGCTTGCTGGGAGGGCCTCCACGCGCGCCCTTCATCTGCGCAGCAGCCCGAGCGCGCCATGGACCACCTGGGACACGGCCTTGAGCTGCGCGGAGTCCAGCGCCCGGAGCGCACGCACCAGCCGGCGAAGCCGGGGCGGGTCCTCTTCCGGCGGGGTGGCCACGCCTTCCTCCAGCGGGGCGTCCAGCACCTCCGCCTCCAGGCCCAGGAGCGTATCCGCGCCGATGCGCAGCACCTGGCACAGCCGCCGCAGCGTGGTGACGCTGGGCAGCACCTTGCCGCGCTCCATCCGGCTGTAGACCTCCATGGCGATGCCCACGCGCTCGGCCACGTCCGCCTGGGTCAACCCGAGCCGGACCCGTGCGCCCCGCGCGGCCGCTCCCACGGTGATGGCCAGTTCCTCGTTCATCGTCCTCGCGCCTCTCCCAGACACGAACCGTCACGTCCCATGTCAGGAACCCTACCGTTCAAGACGGGAGACTACCCCAAGAGGTGTCTCGCATGCTATGGACCTCAGAGGTTGAATTTCCATGTCACGGACCATGCCCACAGAACCCGCCCCCAGACGTAAGCAGGACCTCCAACATCCTCCGGCTCCCACCCCGCGCGCGGGGAAAGGCGCCGCGTCATGCACGGCCCCCAGGAGGTGCGCGCCATGAGCCCCCCTCCGGAAGTACACCCGCTACTGCTGCGAGACTCGGAGGAGGTGGGGACCTTCCGCATCATCCGCAGGCTGGCCACCGGCGGGTATGGCGCCATCTTCCTCGCCGAATCGGAGACGCACCGACCCGTGGCGCTCAAGTTCGCGCTCCAGGGCCCCAACGCGGGGGACGAGGCCCGCGTGGACGCGCGCACGCGCAAGGAGGCCGGTGTCCTCATGCACCTGGAGCACCCCAACGTGGTGGAGCTGCTCGGCCACCGTCGCTGGCCGGACGCGCACGACGGCTACTGGGTCCTCATCCTGGGCTACGTGGACGGCCCCACGCTGTCCGAGTGGGCCCTGCGCTCGAACCCCACGCCCCGGCGCGTGGTGCAGGTGTTCTCGCAGCTGGCGCTCACGCTGGACGCCATCCACCGCGAGGGCGTGCGCCACCGGGACATCAAGGGCAGCAACATCCTCATCCGCGCCTCGGACGGGGAGCCGGTGCTGGTGGACTTCGGCTCGGGGGACCATGCCTGCACGCCGGTGCTCACCGAGGGCAGCCTGCCCCCGGGCACGCCCAGCTACCGCAGCCCGGAGGCGCTGCGCTTCTGGATGGGGCCGCGCGTGGCGGGCTCGCGCTACCAGTTCCAGCCCACCGACGACCTCTACTCACTGGGGCTGGTGCTCTACGAGGTCCTCACCGGCGGCTTCCCCTATCCCGCCCAGCTGCCGCCATCCGCGCTGCTGGCCAGCATCGAGTCCTCCGAGCTCAAGCCCCCGTCCGTCCTCAACCCGCGCGTGCCCGTGGCGCTGGACTCCATCTGCCTGCGCCTGCTGCGCAAGTACGCGGAGGAGCGCTACCCCATGGGCTCGGAGCTGTACGGGGCGCTGAGCGCGGCGCTGGAGACGGCGGACGCGTCCTGGGACGAGCCCCTCTTCCCGCCACGCCCGCCCCAGGAGGCCGTCACCGAGGAGGCCGAGGAGTTCTTCGACGGGGACGAGGACGCGCGGGAGCTGCGCCGCTGGGCGCGGGCCCCGGAGCGGCCCGGGGGCGCCTGGGACACGGACTCCGCTGCGCCGTCCCCGCGGCGCACGCCGCCCACCGAGCCCGGGCCGGACGCGGACGCCGCGAGGCCCTCCGTGTGGCAGGCATGGCTGGGGCGGCGGCTGCGCTTCCTGAGACGGAGCCTGGCCGCGCTGCGCTCCCGGCGCGGACGCTGAGCCCACCCGGCACAGGCGGGGCCGAGGCTGGCGGCAGCAGGCGGGAAGTATTCAACCTCCCGGGTTCATCATTGCTCTACTGACTCTGGAGGTTCCCTTCCGCGCCGCACCTGTGTTACCTCAGAGATTGAGCAATCCCCACCCAACTTCATAGGTCCAGAGGCAGGAGATGACGACGCCCGACACGACGACGGAGGAAGAAGTTCCGGAGGGCCCCCGAAAGCCGAGGGTGCTGTTCACCGTGGGCGGCACGGCGTTCGAGTTCGTGCGCAAGCTGGAGGTCCGCTCCACCGGTGAGCTGCTGATGCTCGCGCGGCGGCGCTACCGGGGAGGGCTGGGAGGCCCGGTGGTGGTGAAGCGGTTGAGCAGCCCCGCCAGCTTCGTGGAGCGCCGGCGCCTGGTCGAGGAGGTGGAGCTGACGTTCCGGCTCAACCACCCGGGCATCGCCAAGGTGTACCACCTGAAGCTGTACCGGGGCGCACCGCACGTGGTGATGGAGTACGTGGAGGGGCGCTCGCTGGACACGGTGCTCAACCTGGCCGCCATGCGGCGCCAGCCCCTGTCTCCCGCGTTCGCCGCCTACGTGGCCTCCGAGGTGGCCGATGCGCTGCACCACGCGCACACCCTCACGGACGACCTGGGCCGCCCCCTGCACATCGTCCACCGCGACGTGAGCCCGAGGAACATCCGGGTGGGCACCCACGGCGAGGTGAAGCTGACGAACTTCACCGTGGCGATGTCCGCCCTCCTCGGGCGCGAGGTGACGAGCCGCCCCCTGGTGAAGGGAGACGTCACCTATGCCTCTCCGGAGGCGCTGCGGCGCAAGGCGGTGGACGCGCGCTCGGACCTGTTCTCACTGGGGCTGGTGCTGCTGGAGCTGCTCGCGGGCCGGCACCCGCTGATGGTGGAGGACACGGTGCCGGTGCCTCCGCTGCGGGCCGAGGACGGCTCGGAGGCCCAGCCCCTGGAGGCCCAGGGCCCCACGTGGATGCCGGTGGACGAGGTGGCGGCGCGGATGGTGCGAATCGGGCCCGAGCAGGTGGTGCGGCTGGCGGCGGGCCTGCCGGAGCCGCTCGTCGCGCTGGTGCTGCGCGCCCTGCGGCAGGAGCCGGCGGAGCGCTTCCAGACGGGCGAGGAGCTGGCGTCCACGCTGCGCGCGTGGCTGCGGGCCCATGCCCCGGGTTACGGACGGCACGAGGCCGCGGAGGAGCTGGCACAGGCGGCGGTGGCCGCGACGCACCGGCGCAACCAGGCGGAGCTGCTCGAAAGCGGCCTGCACCCGGAGGAGCTGACGACGGAGGAGGCGGCGCTGGCGCCGGAGTCCCTCGCGCCGCCCAACCCCGAGGCGGTCGCCGCAGGGGCTCCGGAAGCGAAAGAGCCCCAGGCGCGCTCCGAGGACTCCGAGCCCTGAGCCCCCGGGCGTCTCACCCCAGCGCGCCTGTCGCCAGCAGCACGACCAGCACGAGGACGAGCACCCCTGCCACCACCGCCGCCACACGCCATCCGGAGATGGGGGCCTCGCCGAGGACGACGCCGGCCTCCTGCCCGTGCACCACCACGCGGTACGGCTTGCCCTTGTACCGGTAGGCGAGCACGTACGCGGGCAGCGCGAGTCGCGTGGTGTGCAGGCTGGAGAGGGCCACGGCGACATGGACGTTCCGGAAGCGACGCCCCGGAATGACGCCCTGCTGGAGGCGCTCGCGCGACAGCCGCTCCACAGCCTCCAGCACGGTGCGCCGGGCCCCGGAGCGCGTGGCCTCGAAGCGCTCCACATGCGCGCCCTCGGGCCCGCGCGGCGCGGCCTCCGCGGAGCCCCGTTCATAATGGGGCGCGAGCGCCTCGCACTCCTTCACCTTCAGCCCGCGCGAGGCCGGCACGGGAATGTCGTCGAAGTCGAAGCGCGTGCGTCCCGCATGGGGCGCCCAGTCCGAGCGGTTCGCCCCCGCGTCCGAGTCCGCCGTCCAGCTCACGTCCACGCCCGCGCGGAAGCTCCACGCGGGCCACCACACCGGGTTCATCGACTCCAGCGCGGCCTCCCGGGCCAGCCCGGACGGGCGGAAGAAGCCCCCCTTCCCCAGGAAGCCCATCAGCGCGGCGCGGGCGGCGTCCGGCTCCACGAGGAAGGGCAGCCACGCCTGCGCCTGCTCCACCGGGTCCACTGTCGTCTCCACCCGCGTCACCGAGCCGCAGAAGTCACACCTCGGGGCCTTCGCCTCGACGGAGTACTCCATCGCCGCGCCGCAATTCTCACAGCGCACCACCCGGGCCTGCTCGCGCTCCACGGCCCCAGGGGCCTTGGGAGGTGTCGTCAGCCCGCAGATGGGGCAGCGCAGGTCATCCGCCTCCAGCGCGCTCGCACAGCGCTGGCAGGGGGCCACCGTCGGCACGGCCGTGCTCACCGTCCACCGCCCTGGCTCAGAAGCCATGCCACGGCCAGCAGCAGCAGCACGACGAGCACCGCGGCCCCTATCTTCCACGCGGACAGGGGCGCCTGGCCGTACACCTCGCCCGTCTGCCCGTTGACCAGGACCCGCAGCGGCGGCGCGTCCCGCGCGTAGCGCACGGCCAGCACCCAGACGGGCAGCAGGCACACGTCGAGCGCCTCCCACTCCAGCCGCGACTCGTGCTCGAGCTCCCGGTGCGAGTCGCCCGGCATGAAGCGCCTCAGGCGCTCTCCCACGAGTCCCTCCGCCTCCTTCCGAGCCTGCGTGAGGCATTGCGCCGGGGTGAGCGAGGGCTCCTCGGCCATCCAGCCGGAGATGAGGGCCGGCGTGTACCGGGCCAGCCCGCGCAAATCGAAGGGCTCCAGCGCCTCCAGTTCCTCGTTGCGCAGGCCGGTGGAGGCGGTGACGAGCACGTCCGCCACGTAGCCGGTCAGCTCGCCGCCCAGCGAGCGCCACTCGGTGCGCGTCACGGTGCGGGTACGCGTCACCGTCTTCCCATTCTCCGTCGTCGTGTACGTCTCCTGCTCCTGGTAGTCCTCGCCGATGGAGGCGCGAAAGCGCGTGTGGGCCCGCACGCTATAGAGGTACGCGGGGACGTAGACGCCACGCACCTCGCCGGGCTCGGCGGAGCGGATGCCGGAGCGGGTGAAAGGGTTGCGTGTCTTCAGCCAGCGCGCCACGTGCTCCCGGGCGGCGACGTGGGTGAGCGCGAAGCCCAGCGCGAAGACAGGCTCGGGGATGCCGGGCCTGGGTGGGCGCTCCACCACGGAGGGCGCGGCGCAGTACGGGCAGCGCAGGGTGCGCAGCGCGGACTCCACCACCAACTGGGCGCCACACGAGGGGCACCCCAGGTGGAGCCGGGGCCCCGATACCTCGGAAGTCGTCGGCTCGTACGTCTCGGACATGGGCTCCCCCCGTGCAGGCACCGCGTGGCCGTGAGTCTCCACCCGTGCCCCTCCCCCGACAGATAGCACCCCGGGGGGCTCGAGCGCGGCAGTCACGTCGTGAACATCTCCGCGCGGGCCGGGGCTCAATCCCTCTCATTGAAGCCAAGCCCCGGCACCTTCGCGACACACAGGCCCGTGGCCAGCGCCCCCCGAAGCTCCTGCCCACCGGCCTCGGCACGCCTGCCCGCCTGCCCTCCTGTCGTCACTGCATTGCGACAGTCCCCCCATTGCCGCCTGCATGCTCCGTCACGAAGGTAGTGGGACGGAGGTTTCCACCATGGCCGAGCGCGACAACAAGCAGCCAGGCATCCAGTCCCCAGAGGACTACTACGGGAACGCGGCGGGTCCTCGGCATGAGGCGCAGGAGCAGGAGGGCCACGAGCGGACCGGGACGCGGACTCCCGCTCCGGGGGAGGACCGGGAGCAGGAGAAACACGCGCACACCATCGACCCGACCGAGCGCACACCGGGCGCCATCCTCGACGAGTTACCCGACGGGGACGGCCCGCGCAGCGACGCCGGCACCAATCCCCTCCCCGATGTCTACTGGTCCGCCTACCCGGGCCAGAGGCCCGACGAAAGCTGAGCTCCAGGGGCGGCCGCGCTGGAGCGCCCGTCCGCCCCTGATTTCAAGCACTCACGCTGTCTCATGAATGTCAGCCCCCCTGTGTACTGTGTGCTCATGGGCCAGCACCCAGGGGAGCAATTCCATGGCGGAAATCCGTGAGCTGCCGCGTGTCTCAGTGAACAAGCTGGGGGAGTACCTCACCGCGACCCCCGCGCGCCGCAAGCGCATCATCTACGACCAGAAGCACCCGCCGGAGCAGCAGTACCTGCGCTATCCGGAGGCGTCGCATGCGATTACCGACTTCCTCTGTCGTGGGCTGGACCTGTCTGTCCTGAGAGACCACCAGCGCCGCTTCGCGTGCAGCGTGCCCCAGACGGAGTTCGAGGCGCAGCGGCTGCAGCTGTGCGCGGAGGCGCTCGAGCGTTTCGCGGACCTGGTGCCGTGGTTGGACTTGAATGAGACGGTCATCAGCGCCGTGGGCGCCGAGCCGCCCGTGCTGGAGATGGCGGGCGTCACCATCAGCGTGCGTCCGGAGGTGGTGCTCCAGCGCATCGACAAGCATGGCAACGCGCGGGTGGGACTGATGAAGCTCTACTTCTCCAAGCACACCCCGCTGGACGAGCGCTCGGGGCAGTACATCGGCACCCTGCTCCAGCGCTTCGCGGAGCAGCATCTGTGCCAGCTGGGCCCGTGTGACCACCGCCTCATCCAGGTGGTGGATGTCTTCGCCGGCACCATCTTCGCCGCGCCCCGGGCCCACATCCGTCGGCTGAGCGACGTGGTGCTCGCCTGCGAGGAAATCGCCGAGCGCTGGTCCGTACACTGACGGCCCGGCCCGCCAACATCTCCAGGGGCGAAACGCGGCGGCCGTCGGGGCATCCGAGCGACTGCGCGCCAGCGAACGGCGCGCGAGGGCGGCGGTTGTCGCGAAGGGCCACCTCCCTCACTGTGAGATGACGGCGCCTTTCCGGGCGCGACAGGACGGTGATTGGTGCTGGCAGCACTGTGGGACAAGCGAACCCTGCTCGTGTCGGGCAAGGGGGGCGTGGGGAAGACGACACTGTCGGCGGCGCTCGCGGTGGCGGCCGTGCGCTCCGGCCGGACGGTGCTGCTGGCGGAGCTGGCGCCGGACGAGGGCGGCCCGTCGTCCCTGGGGGCGCTGGTGGGCGCGCGGGACGCGGGGCCGAAAGTGACGAAGGTGCGCCCCGGGCTCCACTTCGTGCGGCTGGCCGCGTCGGCGGGGCACCGGCACTTCCTCCAGGACAGCCTGCCCCTGCGTTGGCTGGCCGAGGCCGCGCTGCGCTCGCGGGCCCTGCACCGCTTCCTGGAAGCCGTCCCCGCGCTGCGGGAGATGGGGCTGCTCTACCAGATGCTCGCCCTGGTGCGGCGCACCCGGCCGGATGGGCGCTTCGAGTTCCCACTGTGCATCATCGACTTGCCCGCCACCGGCCATGCGCTGGCCATGGCCGCGCTGCCGCGCACGGTGCTGACGGTCATGCCCGGGGGGCCCATCGGCCGCATCGTGCGCGAGGGGCTCGACCTGCTCCAGGACCCGGCCCGCACCGCGGTCCTCCTGACGAGCCTTCCGGAGCCGCTGCCCGTCAGCGAGGCCCTGTCCCTGGCCTCGGAGCTGGCGCGGCTGGAGCTGCCACTGGCCGCCGCCGTCCTCAACCGCATGCCCGAGGACCCCTTCACGCCCGAGTCCCGCGCCGCGCTCCAGCGGCTGCTCGACACGCATGGGCCGCACCGGGGCACCCGCGCGATGGCGCAGTTGGAGCGCGCCCGCGCCGCCCAGGCCCGACTGGCCGCGGGGCTGCACGCGCCGCTGCTCACCCTGCCGGAAGTGTCCGCCACCGGGCCCGAGCTGGTGGAGCGGCTCGCGGATGTCTTCGCCCCCCCGCTGCAGGGGACCGCGGCGCGGGAGGCCCTCCTGTGAGCGCCCGCAGCCTCCACCCGTTGCTCCTGGACAAGCGCGTGCTCGTGCTGTGCGGTGCCGGAGGCGTGGGCAAGACGACCACGGCCGCCGCCCTGGGCGTCGCCGCCGCGCGTGCCGGACGCCGCGTCCTGGTGCTCACCATCGACCCGGCGCGCCGCCTCGCGGAGGCCATGGGCCTTCCGGAGAACGGCCCCGAGCCCACCCCCGTCCCCGCCGAGCGCCTCTTCGCGGACGGCCCCCCCGGTCCCGGACAGCTGGACGTGTGGATGCTGGAGCCGGGCATCGTCTTCGAGCGGATGATTCATCGCCTCGCGCCCACTCCCGAGGCGGCGCGGGCCATCATCGGGCACCGCATCTACGACTCTCTCTCCGAGATGGTGGCCGGCATGCAGGAATACGCCGCGGCCGAGGCGCTGGACGACTACCTCACCCGCGACCGCTACGAGCTCATCGTCCTGGACACACCGCCCAGCCGGCACGCGCTGGACTTTCTCGACGCCCCCGGGCGCCTGTCGCGCTTCCTCGACGAGCGCATCGTCTCCCTCTTCGGCCCGGAGGAGTCGTCGCGCCGCGGTCGGCTGTGGAAGGGCGCACAGGCACTGGTGGGCCGCGTGCTGGACGGCGTGTTCGGCGCGGGCTTCGTGGGGGAGATGCGTGGCTTCGTCGGCGCCTTCGGGGGCCTGTTCGCCGGCATCCGCCTGCACACGGAGCGACTGCGCGCGCGGCTCGCCTCACCCGACGCCGCCTTCCTGCTGGTGACGTCGCCCGAGTCCGCCGCGCTGCACGAGGCCGCCTTCTTCCGCGACACGCTGAGGGAGCGCGGCCTGCCCTTCGCGGGCTACGTGCTCAACCGGAGCTGGGCACGCGACGACGCGCTCGCGTCCCCGGAGGCGCTGCTGGAGCACGTGGGCGACGACACGCACGCGGAGCATGGCGTGGCCGCACTCTCGCGCCTCGCAGCCACGGAGGACGCGCGCGCCGAGTCCCACCGCGCCCTGCTCGCGCGGCTGTCCGAGCAACTTCCCACGGGGGCCATCGCCGTCGCCGCCCCGGATGCGGGCGCGGAGCTCGAGGAATTCAGCGGGCTCGTACGACTGGGAAACGCGCTCGCGGTGGGATGATGTCGAAGACGCCGGAGCCTGAGCCGCTCACCGAGCCTGTCCCACTCAACCGGGGCCAGCCCGGCGAGCGTTCTCCCTTCCGTGCGGAGCTTGTAAGACCTGCCGGTGATGAGGATGCATTCGACGGTGAGCAGGTAGCCCTACGGCATGAGGCGGGGATGAGCATCCTGGCGGACTTCCTCCAGGCGCAGCGCGACTTCATTATCCAGCGCTTCAAGGCGCGGGGGCAGGCACCGCTCACTTCCGGCAGCATCACGGCGAGCGCCTTCATCAACCACCTTCCTGTCTGCCTGGAAGAGCTTGCGCAGGTGCTGCGGGAGGGCGGCCCGCCCGCAGCACGCATCTTCTCGAAGAGCGACACCGCCAGGGAACACGGCCGTCACCGGATGCAACTCGGTGACGACTTCCCCACCCTGGTGCGCGACTACGACCTCCTGCGCGACTGCATCCTCGAGTCCCTGGAAGAGGCGCACCTGACCCCCTCCCTCGGCGAGCTCCGTGTCCTGTCAGGCCGTCTGTCCGCGGCGACCGCCGCTTCCGACAGGGAGCACCCGGAGGAACTGGACACAGAGCGACGCTATGCGATTGGCCTCTTCCAGCAGGCCCCGGTGGCCATCGCCATCCGCGAGGGGCCGGGGCACAGGTGTACCTTCGCCAATGATGCCTACCGCGCCCTCGCGGGGGGTGACAGGCAGATAGTGGGCAAGCGCCTGCACGAGTCGTTTCCAGAGCTGGAGGGCAGGGGCCAGAACTATGAGGCCCTTCTGGACCAGGTGGTGGCGACGGGCAGGCCCGTTTACGGCAATGAGCAGCCTGTCGCCGTGGCGCGCGCAGGGCGTGTGGAGACCGACTTTTACAACTACGTGTTCGCGCCGAAGCGCAATGCCGCCGGACAGGTGGACGGGGTGATGCAATTCGCCTTCGATGTGACGGACCAGGTCCATACGCGTCAGCAGTTGGAGGCGCTCACCGAGAAGCTGCGCCAGAGTGAGGAACACCTGCGCCGGGTGGTGGACGTCACGCAGGTGGGCGCGTGGGAGGTGGACCTGACCACACAGCAGATGGCGGCGGACGCGCGCTTCCGCGAATTGCACGGCCTTGCCCCGGGCGACTGCTTCACCGTCGAGCAGAGCCTCTCCCTCGTCCACCCCGAGGACCGCCCGCGGGTGGCGCAGGCCCTCTCCGACGCCCTCTCGGACAAAGGCGGGAGACACTACCGGGTGGAGTACCGCACCCACCGCCTCCCGAACGGGCAGATGCGCTGGGTGGACGCGCGGGGACAGGTGAGCGCCGGTCCGGCAGGCGAGCCGGCGCGCTTCCTCGGCACCGGCGTCGACATCACCGCGCGCAAGGTCGCGGAGCTCGCGCGGGAGGCCTTCCTGGAGGCGCTGGGGGCCCAGCCATTGCTGGGGGTCGCGCTCTACCAGGGGCCCCAACTGGTCATCGAGATGGCCAACCCGCTCTTCCGGGAGATGGTGGGCAAAGAGCGCGACCTCCTGGGCAAGCCCCTGCTCGAGGCCCTGCCGGAGCTGAAGGGCCAGGGCTTCGAAGAGACCTTCAACCACGTGCGGCAGACGGGAGAGCCCTTCATCGGCCGGGGTGCCCCCACCATCGTGCAGAGACGTTCAGGTGGGGAGCGGGAGACGCTCTTCTTCGACTTCGTCTGCCACCCGGTGCGCGGCGCGGACGGCAACACCGCGGTGCTCGTGCTCTGCCAGGAGGTGACGCATGCGGTGCGCGCGCGTCAATTCGAGCAGCAGCTCATCGGCATCGTGAGCCATGACCTGCGCAATCCCCTGCAGGCCATTCTGCTGGGGACGGCGAGCCTGCTGCGACGCGAGGAGATGGACGAGCACACCACGAAGGCCGTGGCACGCATCCGGTCCGCGGCCGAGCGGGCCAGCCGCATGGTCAAGGACCTGCTCGACTTCACCCAGGCGCGGCTGGGCGGCGGTATCCCGCTCGTCCCCAGGCCCACGAACCTGCACACGCTCATCCGGGAGACCGTGGAAGAGGTGCAGGCCAGCCACCCCGAGCGCGAGCTGCGCGTGGAGGCGCAAGGCGAGGGGGGCGGGAGCTGGGACGGGGACCGGCTCGCCCAGGTGGTGCAGAACCTCGCCTCCAACGCGGTGAAGTACAGCACGCCCGGGACGCCCATCACGGTGCGCTCGCGAGGGGACTCGGAGCGGGTGGAGCTGGAGGTGCACAACTCGGGCGTGCCCATTGCCCCGGAGGCCCTGGGGCGCCTGTTCCAGCCCATGCAGCGCGCCACCGCCCAGCCAGACAGCACGGGGCGCAGCGTGGGCCTGGGCCTCTACATCGTCGCCGAGGTGGTGCGCGCGCACGGAGGCCGGGTGGAGGTGACGTCCTCCCAGGCGGGGGGCACCACCTTCACGGTGCGCCTGCCCCGGCGCGGAAGCCAGCTCGGCGCTGGGCCGTCGAGCCGGTGAACGGGACGCGCGGCCCGGTGTCCGCGGGCGTCCCGAGGCCCGCGCCGTCATTGTCGGCCACGTGGCAGCCACGGTGTCCGCTCGCGGGCGGCCCGCCTGCTCACTCGCCTGGGAGAGGACAGTCCCCACGAGGCCCCGGCCGGTAACCCTTGGAGACCTGCCCGGTCATCGCCACCCTTCCTGCCCCAACCCGAGGTCGCCGGAGGCACCCGCATGGCCCAGAGAACCCAGGACAACGGCAGGGATGATACCCGCACCGCGCAGCGCAACCCTCCGCCGGAGCCCGGCACGCACCGGAGCGCCGACGTGGCGCCTCCCGGCTCGCGGGAGCGCGGCGAGTCCGACCTCACCGGCTGGAATCCCGCCCGTGACGAGGAGGCCTCCGCGCGCCAGGGCCGCTTCCACCGCGCCGCGGCCCTGCGCATGGCCCAGCCCCGCACCAACGTGGATGACCGCGCCGGCTTTGGCACCCAGCGCACCGGCATGATGGACATGGATGACCGCGACTCCGGCTGGGAGGGCGCCGAGTACGGCACCGGCCCCTACGGCCGCGACAACCGGGATGGCCGCAGCGCCACCGGCAGTGGAGACCGCCGCGACATGGGCATGCAGGAGAACGAGCTGCCCCCGCAGCGCGCGGACTACCGCCCGTGGGACCGCTCCGGCTACGGCGGCGAGGAGTCCCGCGAGACGCAGGGCCCTCGCTCGGAGCCATATCGGGATGAGCGCTCGCGGTTCCAGGCGGGCGCGCAGCGGGGCGGGGACCGCCAGCGCATGGACGAGCGCCTGCGCGAGGACCGCGACCAGCTCTACACCGCCGGCACCCGCGGCCGCCCCGGCACGGGCACGGAAGCTGGCACCGGGCGCCGCCGCTGGCAGCGCGAGCCGCTCACCGCGCGCGAGGTGATGACGCGCAACGTGCGCACCGCGCGGCTCGACAGCCCCGTGCGCGACGTGGCTCAAATCATGAAGGACGAGGACTGCGGCGTCGTCCCCGTCATCGACGAGCGGGGCAGCCTGGTGGGCATCGTCACCGACCGCGACCTGGTGGTGCGCGGCTTCACCGGTGGCAAGACGCCCGACCAGCTGCGCGTCTCCGACGTGATGACGGATGACGTGGAGGCCGTCACGCCCGACGACAACATCCACGACGTCATCGCGCTGATGGGCCGCAGGCAGATTCGCCGAATCCCCGTGGTGGAGCGGGATGACCGCGTCGTCGGCATCATCTCCATGGGAGACATCGCCAACCGCGCCGACTACGACGAGGAGCTCCAGGAGGCGCTGGACCGCGTCTCGTCCAAGCGCTCCTTCTGGAGCCGGCTCGGCTAGGAGACACATGACGGGGAGGCGCCCCAAGGCCCCTCCCCGTCCCGCGCGGGACTCACCGCACGCCGGTGACGACGACGGCGTCGGCCGTCTCGGACACGGTGAACTTCTTGAGAGGCAGCGTGGCCGGCGCGGCCGTCACCTCGCCCTTGCGGGTGAAGGTGGAGGAGTGGCAAGGGCAGTAGAGGTCCCGCTGCTGGGTGCGGAACTCCACTGTGCACTGCATGTGGGTGCAGAGGGAATCCACCGCCGACAGCGTCCCGTCCTCCAGCCGGAAGATGAAGATGAGCTGGCCGTAGCCTTCAGGCACGCCTGACACCGAGCCACCGTTGCCACGCAGCTGCGGGAACTGGCTGAAGGGCAGCGTCACCTGCCCGTTCACCGCGGCGGGGAAGGTGGCATCGCCCGCGCGCAGGTTGATGCTGACCACGCGGGTGCCCGGGTTGTAGCTCGTCTGGAACGTGCGCAGGCCCACCGTGGCCGGCCGCTGCAGCACCGCGCCGTCCGCCGGGCTGAAGCGCGACAGGTGGCACGGGCACACCACGTCCTTGCCGTCAAAGCCCAGCGGGCAGGCCACGTGCGTGCAGATGGAGGACACGGTGGAGAAGTCGTCCCGTGCGCCCGCATCCTTGGTGTGCACCACCAGCAGGGGCACCGCCTCGCCCGGCACGCGCAGGGTCATCGCGCCGCCCACCGGCTCCAGGTCCGGGTAGCGCGACACCAGCAGGTCCACCACCCCGGTGGAGCTCGCCGTCACGTCCGTCACCGGCGCGGGGTTGATGTCCGGCGCACACCCCGTCAGCGAGGAGGCCGCCGCACCCGCGGCCCCCGTGCCCAGCACTCCCTTGAGGAACCCTCGACGTGACGTGCTCACGCCCCCTCCACCTCGAACACCAGCTTCGGCTCCAGCACCAGCTTGTCGTCCACCTTCTTCAACATCAGCGACGGCCGCTCCACCTTGTGCGCTTCCAGGCTGACGTTGAAGGTCCCCGTGGCGGTGGCCTCCTTCGCGGAGGTGAACTGCACCGTCATGGGCACGTCTACGCTCTGCTTCACGCCGTGGAAGGTGACCTGGCCCTTGAGGTTGACGGCCACCGTCGCCGGGAAGGTGGCCGGCATCTTCACGCCGGTGGCCACGCCCTTGAAGTCGATGAGGGGGAACTTCGCCGCCTCCGTCACCTCCTGCATGTGCGCGTCGCGGTTGGAGTTGCCCGAGTCGAAGTCCTTCACGTTGGCGCGCACGGCCACCTGCAGCGTGCCGTCCGGCAGCAGCTTGGCCTTGCCGTCGCTGGGCGGGGCCTTGCCCACCACCTCATGCAGCGGGTGGTGCAACTTGTAGGTGAGTGAGCTGGAGGCCTTCTTCACGGAATAGGTGCGCCCCGGGTCCTGGGCGGCGGCGGGCAGGGCGAGCGACAAGGTGACGAACAGGGCGAGTTGTCGAGCAATCACGTGAACCTCCAGGGGACTCCGTCAGGACCTCTCACAGCCGAACGGCGACAGCGCGAAAAGATTCAGAAGAACAGGGTGAGCACACCCGCCGACAGCGCCCCCATCGTCGTATAGCCGACCACCTGATGCGCGATGGCGTAGTCGCGCTCGGCCAGCTGGCCATACCGGTTGGTGGACATGATGCCGAGGACCACCTGCGCCAGCATGCCCACCGTGGCGATGGACATCAGGATTTTGTGGAACGTGACGGTGTCCCATTGGAAATCCTTCTCGAAGGGCTCCGGGGCCAGCAGGCCCAGAATCCCCACGGTGGCGAAAATCGCCGAGGTGCCGACGGCGAGCCCCCGGTGCAGCCCCAGCAGGCTGCGGTCATCCCCGCCACCTCGGAACGAGTCGTTGAACTGGAGCTGCCCCACCACCGTGGTGGCCGCCAGACTTCCCACCAGGGCGAAGCCCAGGCCCTGGTGCAGCTTGAGCATGGTGCGGCGCCGGTTGATGCGCCTCTCCAGGGCCGGGTCCACCTTCGCGGCCGCGGTCGTCTCCGCGGGCGCCAGCAGGTCGAAGTCCAGCGAGTCCGCGTCCTGCACGGGCCGCTTCTCCTGGCGGGGGGCATCCTCCAGGCGCCGGGTGGGCGTCACGGGCTCGGCCGGGGTGGCGAGCTCGGCCGGGGTAGCGGGCTCGGCCGGGGGGGCGGGCTCGGCCGGGGTGGCGAGCTCGGCCGGGGTGGTGGGCTCGGCCTGCCTCTCGTCCACGGGAGGCGCGGGCGCGGGCCGGGGCGCGGGCCGGGGGCGCTTCTTCTTGGCGGCCTTCTTCTTGATGATTTGACTTCGTCTTGTGGGCTCGGTGCGCTTCTGGGCCCAGGCAGTGGACGTGGACAGCAGCGACAGGATGACGGCGTAGGCGATGAGGCGGGTCATCAATTGTTTCCGTGTAAGCGCGAGGCGTGCAGCCGCGTTCCGGCAGGCAGGTGGGGGGTCCCAGGCACATCACGTCCTCCGCGTCTCCAGCGTCCCGGAGATGGCTCACAGACTACCCTGCCCCCCAAGGCCAGGGCGATGTCGGATGATTACAGCCATGGACATCACCGCGTGTCGAGCCGCCCTGGGGGACAGGCGCATGGGCTCCTGCCTGGAGTGCCCCGGCGCGCCTGCTCCGGGACGGCGGCAAACGACGGTAGCGCCCCGGCACGCCAGACGACAGGAACGTGAATGTCACGGTGGTCTGTCGGTCAGCGGGCCTGTCCCTCCGTGCAATCCTTCCGGGTGATTCACGGGCCACGAGGGACTGCCCCCAGGAGAGCCATTGCGTCCGGGGCCTGAAATCCGGCTCTACCGCGAAGGCCGCCTTCGCGCATGTGCCGCTGACGGCGCGCATCCCCATGACTGAGGCGGTGCACACCGGCGCTTCCCGTGTGGCAGGCGGGTACCCTCCTGCTCGCGGAGGAGTCCCGGAGGTGGAGCCCCTCGTCCGCGCCGTGTACACCGACGGTGCCCCTGCGCCACCCGGGCGGCTTCAGCCTGGGGCAGTGGTTCTCCCGGCAGGGAGTGGAGACCCACGGCGGGGGCGTCCACCTGGAGAACACCTCCGGCGTGGACCTCCACCGTCACGGTGAAGCTGCCGCTCCCCCGCCTCAAGCCGAGGCTTCCGGCGCCGCTCGGGAGCGAGCGGCGCGGTGAGCACGGCTCACGCCGGCGCGGTGCTGGGGGCTTCCGAGCGGCTCCCGGTGTTGTGGGCCAGGTCCTTGCCGAGCGCGTGCGGGTCGAAGTACGCGTAGAACCGGCGGATGCGGTCCCCGTCCCATTCGAGGATGGAGACACCCTCGTAGGCAATGGCCGAGCCATTGTGCGCGGTGCCCTGCGTCTCCCACTCGAGGGCTACGCGGTCCCCGGCTTCAATCATGTTGCGGAAGGTGGACTTCACCTGGCCGAGGGTGCCCTTGTACTCCTTCCAGAAGTGGCGCGCGCCGTCCTGTCCGGAGAAGACCCGGGGTGAAGCCGCGTTGCTCACCTGTGCGTCGTCGCTGAAAAGGGACACGAGACCTTCCAGGTCGCCGTGCTCCTCCAGCTTCAACAGTGCGTCCACGAACCGCTGCGCTCGCTCCGTCGCCATGCGCTTCCTCGCTCGTCCTGAATGGGGTGACACGGGGGTAGGGTGCACATGGGGGGTATGCGTTGCTCCTCCGCGAGCCTGCTCCCCTGCCCCCCGGGCGACGGTGACGGGCACGGCCGTGGGCCCTGGCGGTAGACTGGCCCCCTTCCGCCCCGCCCCCCATGTCCGCGTCTCGTCTCCGTCTCCAGCCGCCTGCCGCCGCCTCCGAGGAGGCCTCGCTGGCTCCCTGGGCTCCCTCGCAGTCCTTGAGGGAGCTGAAGGAGGCGATGAGCTCGCCCGGGGTGGTCCAGGCCGAGGTGGATGCCCTCCTCGCGGCGATTGTCCGACCGCCCGCCGACGACGAGACGCCCCGGGCCCGGGCGGACTTCCTCCAGTCCCTGGTGGAGCTGCCGGAGGAGGCACGCGACAGGACGGGCAGCGATGGGCGCACGGTGCGCGCCGCCGCGGTGGAGGCCCTGCTGGAGCTGGGCTACCCATACGCGCTGGAGGTACACCCGGACGTGCTGCAGGCGGTGCGGCTCGAGGCCGTTCGCCGGAAGAAGGGCGCGCCGCCCCAGGGCGTCTCGGGCACCGAGGGGGTCATCACCCTCATGGCTGGGGCGGTCCAGCTCGGCATGCTGGCGCTGTTCGTGAGCCCGCGCCAGTCCCACGCATCGAGCGATGCGCTCATGCTGCTGCCCATGGGGCTGGTGGTCCTCCCACCCCTGTTGGCCCTCTTCGGAGGGCTCCTGGAGTCCCGGAGGCTGCAGTCACTGGGCGCCCTCGGAATGGCGCTGCAGGGTCTGGTCTGGCTGCTCGTCGCCCTGATGAAGTCCTCGGCCCCGTCCTCCGCGGGGCGGCTCTTCCTGCTGTTCATCCCCTGGTACCTGCCCCTGGTGGCTGCGTACCTGATGCGCCCGAAGTCAGAGCCCGAGGACCCCGCCGCGTCGAAGTCACCCGGAGCCCCCTCATGAGCCACCCCCGCCTCACCCCTCGTGCCGCCACGCAAGAGGATGGCGCGGCCATCGCCGCCATCTACAACGCCGGCATCGCCGAGCGCGTCGCCACCTTCGAGACCCGGCCGCGCACACCCGAGGACATCTGCGCCTGGCTGGGAGGACGTCACCCCGTCATGGTGGTGGAGGACGCGGGCCACGTCGTCGCCTTCGCCTCCAGCAGCGCGTACAGCCCGCGCGAGTGCTACGCGGGCGTGGCCGACTTCAGCATCTACGTCGCTCCGGAGGCCCGGGGGCGGGGGGCCGGAAGGCTCGCGATTCAAGCACTGCTGGACGCCGCCGAAGCCGCCGGCTTCCACAAGCTCACCTCGCGCGTCTTCGCCACCAACACGCGTAGCCGCGCCATGCTCGCGAGCCTCGGCTTCCGCGAGGTGGGGCTCCATGAGAAGCACGCCTCGCTGGACGGGGTGTGGCGCGACATCGTCATCGTGGAGAAACTGCTGCCCGCGAACCTTCGCTGAGGCTTACGGGCAGGGGGACCTCGAAGGCGCATGCGAATCAACGCGGCTTCTTGAGCGCTTCTGCGGCCGTCCCTGCCGCCGGTTCGGCCGGGGAGTCGAAGATGCCACGGTGGTTCTTGTCGAAGGACTCACGCACCCGCGCGGGCGACAGGCCCTTCATGCTGTAGCCGGTCTCGACCTTCCCCCTGCGCTCCTCGCTCCCGAACTCAGCGGAGACGCCGCCTCCGAACTCCGCCTGCTGTCGGTTGAGCGAGACGTAGGCCTTGGCGTACTTGCCCGCGCCGATGGCCACCTTCACCTCGCCGTCGGAGGCTTGGCTGAGCTCGAAGAACCCGAAGTCGACTGTTGTCTCCACCTTCGCCTTGCCCGCCGTGTCGAGCATCGCCTCGATTTCCACGGGTCCGCCCTTCACGGCGACGCCCGCCTCTGCCTTGAGGCCCACGTTGCCACGGGTGTCGACATGCGCCTCCTTGCTCACCTTGAGGCCCAGGTGCGTGAATTCCGCCTTGGCGTGGCCCCGGATGCTGCCGCCGGTTCGCTCACCGGTCAGCGCCCGAAACCTGGCGTTGACGGTCTGGAAGGCTTGGTTGCGCGACTCCGGCTGACCGATGCCCTGCCGCCACTCCGCGAGATACGCCTCGCGGGGCGGACCGAGGTCCTTCAGCTCCTGGAGGCTCTTCGCCCCGTTGACCGCGTCGGCGTAGCGGTCGAGGTACTTGGAGTAGGCCTTGTAGAAGGCGACACCCGCGTCGATGGCGTGCGCGTTCACCGCGTTGCGCATCGACTCTGGCAGCTTCGCGTCGTTGCGGAAGAAGTCTGGCTCCGCCGGGTAGCCCAGGGCACCCGCCGGAGTCTGCCCCTTCTGCCGCTGGAGCATGCCCTTGGACTCGGCCTGCTCCAGGAAGGCCCGGCGCGTGTCCGGGTCCTGCGCCTTCACGTACTCACCCAGCAGGCCGTCGCGCTCCATCCGCTCCACCGCGACGCGGTAGGCCCCCGGCTGCAACGTGCCGAGCGCCGTGTGCACCGCCTTCACCTCGCTACCGGTGACAGCCCAGTCCAGGAGGCTCCGCGTCAGGTTGGAACGGATGTCCGAGTACACCTCGGCGGGCACTTCGGACGAGGACGACTGCCGCAGCCGGCCGCCCGTCGCGGCCAGCTCGCCCGCGGAGAATGACGGGGCGGAGGACATGGGCGTGGCCCCGGAGTCGAGCCTCCCGGAGGAGCGAGCCGGAGGACCGTCATAGGCACGGACCTCGTTGCGTACCGTGGGCGCGGGGGACTGTGGGCCCTTTGCCCGGGGCGGGGCCGACGTCGAGCCTGTCTCCGTGGGAGGGGTATCGATGGGAACGGGGGAACTGCCGGCAGGGTCGATTCGGGACATAGGGCGCGCTCCGGAAGGAAACGCCCTGCCCAGTGCAGCGGATGGACCAGCGCCCGGCGCCCTGTGGCCCGAGGCCGGGAGGTCGCAACTGGCGGACGTGGGTCTCCCTCCCGGGACTCATTCCAAACCCGGGAAGAAACTCCACAGGTCCGGGTGCTCCCTGCGTGGAACGAACATTCCTTAGGATTCAACAGAACTCAGGGCGGCCCGAGCAGCCAGCCAGCCCTCCAGCGCGGTGGAAAGCCGGTCCTGGCCGCGCGCGAGCGTCTGCCACCCGGGGCGTCCGTTGTGTTTGAGGTGGCCGCCCAGCCCTGCCA
>DASQMW010000004.1:0-3947 GCA_035645295.1 Archangium sp. | reverse complement strand
AAGTCGTTGAGAGAGACCAGGGCGGCCCGCACCTCGGTCTGATCCTTCTCCGTCGAGGGAGGCAGGATGAAGAGGTCGTCGGGGATGTCCGCGAAGTGGGAGAGGGCCGAGCGGTACGCGGCGTAGTCCACCTTGGGGTGCGTGGGGTGGAGCTTGATGAAGGACTGGTACTTCTCGCGCGCCTCCGGGTACGTCTCCTGGGCGTAGGCGAGGTCCGCCAGCTTCAGCTCGGCCTCGTTGGCCACCTCGAGGTAGGGGTACTTGGTCCGGACGTGCTCGTAGTACCGCTCCGCCTGGAGGAAGTCCTTGCGCTCCAGGGCCTCGTCACCCAGTTGGAGGTTGGCGGCGGCATCCGCGGCGAAGTCAGGCTCCGCGGTCTGGCCAGCGGACAGGGCCGCGCAGCCGGCGGCGGTGCTCAGAAGGGCAGTCAGGCAGACAGCTCGAAGAAGACGCATGGGTAGGGAAGCAAGCTAATCTTCCGGGCCCGAAGGTTCCAGCGTCGCGTCACCGAGTACCCGCTGGATGACGTCCTCGGAGAAACCCCGGCTGAACAGGAGACGGCCAGCCCGGGCATGCTCCTTGGGCTCCAGTTTCCGGCCGGACAGGCCCCGCTGCTCCAGCACCTGGCGCGCGGCCGTCTCCGCGTCGAACTCCATCGAGTCACGCGCCTGGGCCACCGCCTCGCTCGCCGCCTCGCGGCTCAGCCCGTGTGCCTGGAGCCGCTGCTCCACCGCCTGGGGGCCGTACCTGCCCTTCTGCAGCAACGCCGCCGCGCGGTCCCGGGCGAAGCGCTCGTCATCGAGGTAGCCCCAGCCCGTCACCTGCTCCAGCGCCATGGTGCGCACCGGCTCGGAAAAGCCCTTGCGCTCGAGCGCCGTGAGCAATTCGTGCCGGCTGCGGGCGCGCACGGCCAACAGTCGCAAGCACGCGTCCGTCGCGCGTTTGACTTCCTCGGGGGGGGTGTCCTCGGAGTCCATCGCCTGCTCTCTAGCATGTGGTAACAGGCGCGGCATGCACCCCCTCATCGCCCGCTACCTCAGCCCCGAAGCCGCCCGCGAGACTCTCGAGAAGGAGAAGAACGGAGAGCCGCTCGGGCCCGAGGAGCGGCTCTTCGCCCAGACCGCCGCCGCCCACCCCGACAAGCGCAACGAGCTGGTGGGTGGCAAGGGCAAGCGCCACCTGTCCTCGGATGCCGAGGCGGCCGTCGTCTTCCTCGCCGCCTACGCCGCCACGCGCGCCATCGCCGAGGACCCCGCCCTCAAGGACGCCACCCTCAAGGCCCGGGAGTCCCTCAAGGCCGAGGGCGCCACCGACGACGAGACGGAGGCCTTCATCGCCGCCATCCTCCTGGAGGAGGCCTTCGGCTACGAGGAGGAGGTGGAGACGTTCGACAGCTCGTTCGTCCAGGAGGCGCTCGGCGAGGTGCCCTCCCTGGCCGCCCTCACCCGCGAGCAGGTGGATGCGCTCATCCTCGGTTTCGAAAAGGGCGCCAAGGACGACGCGGAGCGGACTGTCCGCGCGCTCATCTCCCGGGCCCTGGTGAACATCGCCTGGGGCGAGGGGCCCACCCCCATCAACCCCGAGCACATGGAGGCGCTCTACGAGTCCGAGATCGCCGGCAAGCCCGAGGCCGAGATGGAGGCCGGGCTGCGCGCCAGCGTGGACTTCCTGCAGGTGCTGGCCAAGGAGGGACTCATCGGCACCCAGCGGCTCTCGCGCCTGCGGGCGCAGCTTGGGGACGAGGAAGGCGAAGACGAAGAGCTTCCCTCGTAGAGCAACCCCGTGAATTTCCCCTCGTCGATTTCCCCTCTCCCCTCGGGAGAGGGACGGGGTGAGGGTATCGGGTGGACTCGGGTTGGGTCCCATCGTGCCCGCGTCTCACGGATTGGAACACGGGGACAAATACCCTCACCCTGACCCTCTCCCGAGGGGAGAGGGAGTGGGCCCCCGGGAGTGGGCCCCCGGGAGTGGGCGCGTGAGAATGGGGCAGAGGGGACGGTGGATTCCCCCTGCCCTTCCCGTCAGAAGCGCTCGATCTGGAAGTCGTCGTCGGCCGCGGGAGCCTTCGGAGCCGCGGGAGCGGGCGCCGGAGCCGCGGGACGGGCCGCACCAACCGCGGGAACTCCCGCGCGAGAGGCAGGGGCGGGAGCCGCGGGCACGCCCGGACGGGGCACCGAGGCCGGAGCACCCGGACGGGGCGCGGTGGGAGCGGGCGCGGCACGGGCCGGCGTCGCGGCCGGCGCGGGCTGCTGGTTCTGGCCGAAGCTGGACGTGCCCGGCACCGGCTTGGCGGCGCTGCCGTCGAAGTTGTCCCACTTCGAGTCCGAGGTGGCACTGATGCCGGAGAAGCGCAGCGCGAAGTCGTCCGGGTTGGTGGCCTGCCGGTGGGCCTCCTCGTAGGTGACGAGCCCCTGCTTCACCAGCGACATCAGCGACTGGTCGAAGGTCTGCATCCCGTAGGTGTCGAAGCCCTGCGAGATGGCGTCCGCGATCTCCTTCGTGCGGTCCTTGTCCTCGATGAGCTCCTTCACGCGCGCGGTGCAGCGCAGCACTTCCACCGCGGCCACGCGGCCCTTGCCATCCGCGCGCGGAATCAGCCGCTGGCTCACCACTGCCTTGAGCACGCTCGCGAGCTGGATGCGCACCTGCTTCTGCTGGTACGGCGGGAAGGCCGAGACGATGCGGTTGATGGTCTCCGTGGCGTCCAGCGTGTGCAGCGTGGACATCACCAGGTGGCCCGTCTCCGCCGCCGCGAGCGCCGTCTCGATGGTCTCGTGGTCTCGCATTTCGCCCACGAGGATGACGTCCGGATCCTGCCGCAGCGCGCTCTTGAGCGCCTGGGCGAACGACATCGTGTCCACGCCCACCTCGCGCTGGTTCACGATGGAGCGCTTGTCGCGGATGAGGAACTCGATCGGATCCTCGATCGTCATGATGTGGTTCGTCTCGGTGGCGTTGATGTGATCGATCATCGCCGCGAGCGTGGTGGACTTACCCGAACCGGTGGTGCCGGTGACGAGGATGAGGCCGCGCTCGTCCAGGCAGATCTTCTCCAGGATGGGCGGGAGCATCAGCTCCTTGATGGCCATCACCTTGGTGGGGATGACGCGCATCACCGCGCCGATGGTGCCGCGCTGCTGGAAGACGTTGACGCGGAAGCGGCCGAGCCCGGGGACGCCGTAGGCCAGGTCCACCTCGTTGCTCTGCTTGAACTTCTCCTTCTGGAACTCGTTCATGATGCCGAAGACCATGCGCGCCACCTCCTCGGGAGGCAGCCGCTTGGCGTCCTTCAGCGGGACGAGCGAACCGTCGACACGGAACATGGGCGGCAGGCCCGCCTTGAGGTGGATGTCGGACGCACCGCCGCGGAGCGCAATCTGGAGGATCTCGTTGAGTTCCATGGATGCGCCGATGGTAGCACGTCAAAACGTGCCGACGAGGGGGGCCTGGATGCAGCGCGCTCGCCTGCCCTGGCCCGCAAAGCACAACGGCGGAGGCTCCCGAAGGAACCCCCGCCGTGCGTGTACTCCAGCGAGACCGTGTGCGAACGGATTAGCGCTTGGAGAACTGGAACCGGCGACGCGCGCCCGGCTGGCCGTACTTCTTGCGCTCCACCGCGCGAGCATCACGCGTGAGGAAGCCGGCCTTCTTCAGCGCGGGACGGAACTCGGGGTTGTAGTTGCACAGCGCACGGGACAGACCGTGGCGGATGGCGCCGGCCTGGCCGCTCAGACCGCCGCCGCGCACGTTGACCTCGATGTCGATCTTGCCCTTCTGCTCCAGCACGTCCAGCGGCTGGTTCAGGATCATCTTGGACGTCTCGCGGCCGAAGTACACGTTGATGTCGCGGCCGTTGACAATCACAACACCAGTGCCCGGGCGGATCCACACGCGCGCGGTGGCCTCCTTGCGGC
This sequence comes from Archangium sp., assembly GCA_035645295.1. Taxonomy (GTDB): domain Bacteria; phylum Myxococcota; class Myxococcia; order Myxococcales; family Myxococcaceae; genus Archangium. Next base: position 33 of record DASQMW010000004.1, on the reverse strand, counting down.
GGCCGGTGCCATAGAAACCCTTCTCGGTGGCGG
>DASQMW010000003.1:0-48774 GCA_035645295.1 Archangium sp. | reverse complement strand
TCGACCATGTGACGCGGCCCGCCCGAGAGGAGCCGACGCCATGCGATGAAAAGCGAGTCATAGTAGGGATGGAGTACAAGCGGCTCCGTCACCTCGTAACGGTATTCGACCGCCTCGAAGGTGAAACGGTAGTCTTCCGATTTGACGGCGTAGCGGCGGGGACTGTCGCGCCGGGGCGTTTCTCTTGGCGTTGAGGGCATGGGAAACTCCTGTCTTTGGGAAGTCTTCGAGTACGGGTTACGGGGTGCGCTCGCCAGCGGGACGAAAGACGACGTGTACCCAGCCGCCGTTTCCATCGGGCGAGTAGAAGCCACCCACCTCGAATTCGCCCGCGCGCAGGACGCCGTTTCTCACCTCCACCGGGCCGACGCACTGCGCGGGGGGGCCGGTGAGGGCGGCGGAGAGGAAACCATCCGGCCCCATCACCCGCAGGTGTTGGTAGTGCAGCAGGCGAGCGTCCAGGGCGGAGCGCATGACGGGAGCGCCGCCCGCGATGACTTCCCGCAGCAGCACCTCGGCAACGAGCCTCGGGCCGAAGGTGCGCGAGGTGGACGGGTACAGGCCGAAGGAGACCCGCAGCCGGGTGGCCTCCTCGGGCGTCAACTCCGGGCCGGTGGGCAGCGTGTCCGCCGGGAGTCCGGCCTCCAGCAGCAGCGCGCCGAAGTCGTCCAGCTCCGCGAGCGCGTCCCGCATGGCGCGGAACACCTCGGGGTGTTGGCCACTGGCGCAGGCCACGGGACACAGCAGCAGCACGGCCAGCAAGGCGCACGGGAGCGGACGGGGCCGGGCGCGGGCAACACGGGCCCCTATCCGGCACGCATGGGGGGCGTTCGGCATGGACACCTCGGGGTGAGGACAGCGGGAGAGCGGCTAAACCTTCTGTTTACCTGGATGGATGAACCCCAGGTAACATGCGGGGCCAGCGGAGGGGAAGCCCCACCCGACTGCGGGGGTTAGCACGGCAACCCGACTTGAGCGGGAGGGGCGAAGTGTGCCCACGATGGAGCCCTCCACAGCGCCAGAGCCTCGGCTGCCGTCCTCTGGCCCCCTGCCCCCCGAGGGGCCCGCCGTGCTTCTGGTGCCCTCCACCGGCCCGAGCTTCGGCTGCCGCGCCCTGGTGGCATCCACCGTGCCGTTGATGCGCTCCACGGGCCCGAGGCTCGGCTGCCGCTGCCGCGCCCTGGTGGCCCCCGGGCCCGAGGCTCGGCTGCACGGCAATCCGCTGGACTCGTTCTCGGCCTTGCGCAGCCGGCCGCTGTTCTTGATGTTGGTACGCACGAGCGACTCGGCGCCGCCGCAGTCGCCCTTGGCGCGATCGTCGATGCGCAGTACGTTGCTGGAGAACTCCAGGTCGCCCTTCTGCAGGCAACTGCCCACGGGCAGACCCTCGAGCCAGGTCTGGGGCGAGAGGAGCGCGAGCAGGGCGTCGTTGTCGCCCACAATGATGCCAGTGGCGGACTCGAAGTCCACGTGCTCGCTGCACATGGGCTTGAACTCCAGCGTCCTCCCTGCGCGCCTCCTCCAGGCGGAAGTCGATGCGCTTGTAGGTGCCCGCAGGCAGGCGCAGTTCGGACAGGTCCGGAGTGGTGGCGCCCGTCATCAGATCCACGATGATTGGGCCGGGGATGACCACCGTGCTCCTGTAGACGGCATCACCGTAATCGCGGTCGGGGCTCATGGCCCGTACAGGTGGCGCCTACGATCAGGCCTCTCACGTCCTCGCAGTGGGTGCCCGTGGGCAGATCCAGGCTGATCTCCGGAGGTTGAGGCACGCCTCGCTCAGCGTGGAGGATGGCCCACGGCTCTCCAGCAGGCGCAGGACGCGGAGGTTGGCCCTTTCCCAGAGGGAGCGGGGACATCCACGGTTACTCGCTCGCGGTGACGGTGGCGTAGGCGGCCGCGCGGACGGCGGCGCTTGGATGCTGGCGCAGGGCCCGCAGGCGGCTCGCCGCGTCCTCGCGCCAGTGCAGGCGCTGCCCCGCCACCGAGATGAGCTCCACCGCGGTCAGCGGCAGCTCGGGGCCCACCAGGTCCGCGAGCTCCAGCAGGGTCTCTGGCGTCCACCCGGCACGGGTGTCTTCCAACTCCGTGGCCACCACGTCCGCGAGAGATTGGGCGAAGAGGGGCTCCTCCCGCGTCTCCGCCGCCAGTCCCCGCAGGACCTCCGAGACGGCTCGGGCCTCGCGCCACTCCAAGCTGGCCAATCGGAGCGCGGCGCTCTCGGGCCACAGCGAGGCGTCCCGGGCGAGCACCCGCGCCACCTCGTCGAGGCGCGTCCGCAGTTGCACGCGGACCGGCCGGGGCAACTCGAGCAGCACCTGGTGCAGTCCCAGGAGGCGCTGGCGCGCGGGGACGTCCCGCTCGGGCGTGGCGTCGGGGGCCGGGGGCGCGGAGACGAGCCGTGAGGCGCAGGCCACCACCTCGTCGAAGGCCTTCCCCTCGCGCGTGGCCTCCACCAACGCCTGGGCGGCTTCGCGCCACTCGGCGCCACCGGAGAGCTCCAGTACGCGCCCGGCCGCCTCCCGCGCCACCTGCTCCTCCATTCCGGCGGACCAGCCTGGGAGCACCGTGAAGGCCCTCCGGCGCACGGTGAGCTCCAGGTGGCGGGATACCTGGAGGACGAGCGCCGTGTAGCGTGGGCGGTCCTCCAGGGGCAGCTGCCCGGGGGCCGCGTCGAGGAGGCTCGCGGCCACGTACTCGTCCGGGCTCCGGGCGATGCTCTCCAGCAGCTCCCAGGCGGCCGGATCGTCGAGCAACTGGCGCGCGGCGTGGCCCACGGCGATACGCACGTCCCGGTGGAGCTGGGGCCTGTCCCACTGCTGGCGGAGCAGCGCCAGGCTGCGCGTGGAGCGGAAGGCGCCGAGCAGCCGCAGGGCCTCCTTGTGCACCGTCACCTTGAGCTTCTCGCGCGAGAGCAGCGCGCCAAGCGTGGTGGCGAGCGTCCCGGGAGAGACGAGCTTCGCCAGGCGGGGCACCGCGTACATGGCCACCCGGGCGCGGTCTCCGTCGAGGTACTCCAACAGCAGGGGCAGTGCCGGCTCCGGCCTGTCCAGCCACACGAGTGCCCCGAGCGCGGCCTCCACCGTGGGCACGTCCCGCGAGCCGAGGAAGGGCGTGAGCGTGTCCACCTCCACCACCTGCAAGTGGGGGAGGATGTGCAGCACGCTCATCCGCTCGAAGGCGCTGCGCTCGGTGTCCTGGGCCATGCGCAGGAGCAGGTCCCGGTAGCGGAGCTGTTGGCGCGGCAGCCAGCGGTGGAACCCGCGTTGGACCGAGGGCACCCAGCCCGTCCTCCCCGTGCTGAAAAGCCCCTTCAGGCCGCGCCCCTCGAGGTAGGGGTCCAACCACTCCTGCCGGCGCCGGTGGAGGTGCGCGAAGACGGGGGCCAGGGTGACGGTGCTCTCGTCGCGGTCGAGCAGCTTGCGCACCCGGACGTCCTTCGTGCGCGGCGGAGCGAGCCAGAGCCCGATGGCCTGCTGCGCGAGCCACGTGGGCGTGGCCTCGGTAATGGGCTCGAGCATCGCCTGGAGCATGTCCACGTTCCACGCGCGCCGGCCGAGCGCCTGGGTGAGCGCGAGGATGAGGTCATAGCTCTCGCGCTGCCCGGCGGAGCGGATCATCGGCATCAGGGCGGAGAAGAGGTGGTGCTCGGTGCCGCGCGGCAGATCCCTCTCCAGCGGGGGCAGGGCGAGCGTCCCGGACTGGCCCGCCAGCCGCTTCAGCGTGTCGAGGGCGAAGCGGAAGAGGGGATTCTCGGGCGCGGTGGCGTGGGCGCGGATGAGCCGGAAGGCCAGCTCCTGCAGCGCCAGATGCGTGCCGCGCGAGGTGTCCCGGGCCTCGACGACGTACGTCACCAGCGCCTCGAGGGAGGCAATGTGCCCGGACTCGAAGACGGACGGGGGCACCTTCGCGAGCGCGCTCAGGGCCTCCTGGCGCACCGGATCCTGCTCGTTCTTCAGCCGGGAGAGGTGCGTGAGCGTCTCCGTCAGGCCCCGGCGGGACAGGCCCGTGCTGGAGACCAGCCGCGAGAGCGCCCGGGCCCGGTCCTCGGCCTTGCTCGCGAAGGCCGCCTTCTGGAGGGGCTCGCGCGCGTGCTCGATGGTGCGCAGCGCCTGGAGGGCGAGCTGCCGGTCCCGGTTCTCCTGCACCTCGCGCAAGCCGAGCTGGCGCGCGGCCTCGGCATTCCGCAGTTCGTGGGGGAGGACCCGGAGCAGGTCCTCGCTCAGCTCGCGGGGCGGTGCTCCTTCGAAGGCGTGGGCGAAGAACCCGGCGCGCTGGGAGGGGGGCAGGGCGTCCAGGAAGCGGGCGAGGTGGGTGGGGTGGTTCGCCAGGGCCCGTGCGAGGCCGAGGCGCTGGTCGTGGGAGAAGAAGCGGAGCTGGCGCAGCAGGCCGGCCGTCAGCTCCGAGACGCTGGCGAGCCGCGCGGCGCGGTAGGCGGGACGGTGGAGGAGCGCGAAGAGCTGCTCGGGGTGTTTGCGCGCGAGCCGCGGGAGCGTGTCCCTCACGAAGCGCGGGAGTTCATCTGGAGGCGAGAAGTCGCGCGCGAGGACGAGCACGGCCTCGCCATGGGAGTGGGTCAGCTCCATCAGCGCGACCCGGTAGGTGGTGAGGAGCGCACCGCGCTCGCGCTCTGGGGCGTGGGTGAGGCGCGAGCGGAGGAAGGCCAGGACCTCGTCCGGGTGGCGGCGCACCAGCATGCGCCAGGCGTGCAGCCGGTGCTCGAGCTCGGGGAGCAGGCGGCGCACGGTGTCCGCGTCGAGCGCGGGGAGGAGCAGGGCCGCCTCCGCGGCGCCGTGGCGGGTGAGGACGAGTGGGAGGAGCCGGGCCGCGAGTACGCTCCTCCGGGCCAGGGCCACGCCCTTGAGGACGCGGCGGCGGATGAAGGGGCTCAGCTCCGGCAGCACCTGCTCGAGGGCGGCGTCGTCCTGGATGAAGCTTCCGGCCAGGGCGGCGGCCTGGCCCCGCACGAGGCCGGAGGGGTGGGTGAGGGCTCGCAGCACGCGGGACTCGTCGCGCGCGCCACGGGCCAGCGCGAGTGCGAGGCTCGCCTCGTAGGCCTCGCCGGACAGGAGCCCGTCCATGAGCTGCGTCAGGGCGGGGCTGTCCCGGCCATCGCGTCCCAGCCTGGCGGCCCGCGCGATACGTGCGCCGTAGCCCAACGAGTCCAGCTCCGACAGCAGTGCTTCGCGCGATGGGACCTGCATGGGTGCTCCCTCCCCGGGCTGGGGACGTTAGACCAGACCGTGGGGTGGGGTCTGGAGTCCCCGGTGCATGGACTGCCAGGCGGGGGAGGTGGGGACGCGAGACCCCAGGCGCCCGAGTCCTTTCACGGGGTTGGAGTCGGCCCTCGTCTTGCTCCTGTCCGGGGCAGGGAGGAAGAGCCGATGCGAATCGATAGCGCGGGATGGACGCACGTGGGACGCCGCTCCCACAACGAGGATGCCTGGGTGGCCCGGGCGGAGCTGGGCCTGTTCGTGGTGGCCGATGGGATTGGTGGCTACGAGGGCGGTGAGGTGGCCAGCCGGTGCGTGGTGGAGGCCTTCTCCGGCTTCTGCGAGCGCGTGGCCAGGGATCCCGAGTCCACCTGGCCCCACCATCCGCGGCCGGGCCACTGCCGCGAGGAGGAGCTGTTGCTCAACTGCACAGTGCTCGCCCAGCGTGCGGTGCTCTCGCGCCGCGTGGGACAGCTGCGCGAGATGGGCTCCACCGTGGTGGCGCTCGCCCTGGGGGCCCGGAGCGCGGCCGTGGCGCACGTGGGGGACAGCCGGCTCTACCGGCTGCGCGAGGGGCGGCTGGAGGCGCTGACCCGTGACCACTCCGTCCTCGAGGAGATGCGCGAGGCCGGTGTCGAGACGCCCGGGCGCGGAGAGAGTCCCTACGGGCACGTCATCACCCGCGCGCTGGGGACGGGGAACGCGGAGCCCACCGTGCGGCGGCTCGAGGTGCGGGCGGGGGATGTGTACCTGCTGTGCTCGGATGGGTTGTACGAGCCGCTCGGGCCGGAGCGGATGGCTTCCCGGTTGGGGCAGGGCAGGGCCGCGGGGGTGGTCGAGGCCCTGGTGCAAGAGGCCTATGCGGCGGGCGGCCGGGACAACATTACGGCCATCGTGGTGGGCGTGGGCGCGCAGTAGGGGACTCGGGTGCGACCCGGGGGACCCGATGCCCTCACCTGCGGGGAGTCAGTCGGGCTCCTCGGGGAGCAGGCCATGGCGCCGGGCCAGGGTCCGCAGGTGTTTGCGATCCACGCCTGCCTGCCGCGCCGCCTCCGAGAGGTTGCCGCCCGCCCGCGCCAGCACGTCCCGCAGGTAGTGCCGCTCGAAGGCGTCCACCAGCGCCTGCTTCGCCTCCGCGAAGGGCAGGTCCGTGCGCAGCGGCACCTCCGGCCCCGTCCCTTGCGGTTGGAGCGACAGGCGCAGCTCCTCGAAGCCATGCGCCCCGCGCGAGAGCACCAGCGCCCGCTCCAGCACGTTGCGCAGCTCGCGCACGTTGCCCGGCCAGTCGTGTCCCGAGAGCACCTCCAGCCCGGGGCCCCGGATGGGTCCGGGCTCGAAGCCCCTGCGGCGCAGCAGCTCCGCCACCAGCAACGGCAGATCCTCCCGGCGTTGCCGCAACGGGGGCAGGGGCAGCGTCACCACCGCCAGCCGGTAGTAGAGGTCCGGCCGGAAGGTGCCCTCGGCCACCGCCAGCGAGAGGTCCACCCGCGAGGCCGCCACCACCCGCACGTCCACGGCCTGCTCGGCGTCTCCGCCCACCGGGCGCACCCGGCGCTCCTCCAGCACGCGCAGGAGCCGCGCCTGCACCGACGGCGGAATGCCCGCCAGCTCGTCGAGGAAGAGCGTGCCTGCATGGGCTCGCACGAAGGCGCCCGAGCGCGCCGCCAGTGCCCCCGTGAAGGCCCCGCGCACGTGGCCGAAGAGCTCGCTCTCCACCAGCCCCTCCGGCAGCGCGCCGCAGTCCACCGCCACGAAGGGCCCCTTGCGCCGGGCACTCGCCTCGTGGAGCGCGCGCGCCACCACCTCCTTGCCCGTCCCCGTCTCGCCCTGGATGAGCACCGTCGTGTCCGTGGGCGCCACGTGCTCCAGCACCGCGAACAACTCGCGCATGGCCAGGCTCTCACCCACCAGTTCCCCGAAGCGCCGCGCCTGGCTCGGCGCCACCTCCCACGGCTGGCCCTCGGCCTGGATGCGCAGGAAACTCCGCCCTACCTTGAGCGTGGCTCCCACGCGCACCCGTGCCTCGCCAATCCGCGAGCCCTCGTACAGCGTGCCGTTGCGGCTGCCGAGGTCCTTCACCACGAAGTCCTCTCCCTCCGCGTGGACCTCCAGGTGCTCGCCCGAGACGCGTGGGTCGCTCAGCCGCAGCGTGCACCCCTCGCGCGTGCCCACCCGCACGGGGGACTTCCCGAGCGCCACCGCGCGCCCCGCGTCGGGCCCATCGATGACGACGAGCTGACAGCGCCGGGCGGTGGTGCTGCCGGAGGACTCATTCTGGGTGGAGAGGGCGGTCTTGGACACGGTGGCTGGGCTAGTCTAGGGCGGGTGAGGGAGTTGCCGCGACAGCTGGGCCCCTATCGCCTCGTGCGCCGGCTGGGCGCGGGGGGCATGGCCGAGGTGTTCCTCGCGCTGGCCTTCGGCGCCAGTGGCTTCGAGAAGCGCGTGGTGCTCAAGGTGTTGCGTCCCGAGCACGTGGGCAATCCCACCTACGAGCGCATGTTCCTCGAGGAGGGCCGGCTGGGGGCGCGGCTGAGCCACCGCAACCTCGTGGGGGTGCACGACCTGGGGTACTCGGACGGGGCCTACTACGTGCGGCTGGACTACGTGGAGGGCGCGGACCTGGCGAGCCTCCTGGCGCGCGGGCGGCCCGGATCGGCGCTGGCGCTTTTCGTGGCGGACGAGCTCGCGCTGGCGCTCGCCGCGGTGCACGGGCTGGAGGACGAGGCGGGCCGGCCGCTTGGGCTGGTGCACCGGGACGTCACGCCGTCCAACGTGCTGGTGTCGCGGCTGGGCGAGGTGAAGCTGGCCGACTTCGGCATCGCCAAGGCCACGCTGCTGCGGGAGCAGACGCGCTCCGGGGTGCGCAAGGGAACGTACGCGTACATGTCCCCGGAGCAGGTGCGGGGCGGCGCGCTGGGCCCGGCGAGCGATCTCTTCTCCCTGGGCACCACCCTGCACGAGCTGCTCACCGGGCGCCGGCCCTTCGACGGGGAGACGCCCTTCGAGACGATGGAGCGCATCCGTGAGGCGGACGTGGGGCCGCTCGCGGACGTGGAGGAGGATCTCCGCCCGGTGCTTCGGGCCTGTCTGGCGCGGCGGCCGGAGGACAGGCCGGGCTCGGCCGAGGCGTTGCGCCGGATGCTCTCCCCGCCGCGCCGCGCTCGCGCCGAGGCCGGGCCGCCGGAGCTGGCCCGGTGGGTCCGCGAAGGGCTGGGGCAGGGCGGGGCGGGCGGTTCCACGGGTGAAACGGTGCTGGAAGACACATGAGGCGCGGTCAGCCTGGAGTCTCCAGCCCCACCCCGAACTGATGGGCGAGGGCTTCGAATTCCTCGCGTGTCATGCGGTCCGGATGACGACCTTGCCGAAGTGCGCCCCGCTCTTGAGGTGCTCGAAGGCGGCGCGCGTCTCGGCGAACGGGAAGACGCGGTCCACCACCGGGCGCACCGCGTGCAGGGTCAGCGCGCGGTTGAGGGCCTCGAAGGACTGGCGGTGGCCCACCAGGATGCCCTGCACGCGCAGGTTCCCCATGAGGATGGGCGTCAGGGGCATGGCTCCCGCGCCACCGCTGAGCACGCCGATGACGGACACCGTGCCCCCCACACGCACGGCGCGCAGGGACTTCTCGAAGGTCCCGGCGCCGCCCACCTCCACGACATGGTCCACGCCCGTGCCTCCGGTGAGGGTGCGCGCCGCCTTGTCCCAGTCCGGCGTCGTCACGTAGTTGATGCCCTCGTGGGCGCCCAGCGCGCGGGCCCGCTCCAGCTTGTCGTTCCGGCTGGAGGTGATGAGAACGCGAGCCCCCATCATCCGGGCGATCTGCAGCGCGAAGATGGAGACACCTCCGGTGCCCTGCAGCAGCACGGTGTCACCCGCCTGGAGCCCGCCGTGCGTGACGAGTGCGCTCCACGCGGTGACGGCCGCGCACGGCAGCGTGGAGGCCTCCTCGTCCGTCAGGTGCGCGGGGGTGGGGACCACGCCGTCCTCGTGCAGCACCATCGTGTCCGCGAGCGCTCCGTCGAGGGGCCCGCCCAGCGTGCTGCCCTGCACGGCGCGCGAGGGCTCTCCGGCGAGCCACGCCTGCGCGAAGAGGCTCATCACCCGGTCCCCGGGCTTCACGCGGGTGACGCCCGGTCCCACCGCGTCCACCACGCCCGCTCCATCCGAGTTGGGCACCAGCGGCAGCTTCTGCCGCGGGTTGTAGCGCCCCTCCACCATCATCAGGTCGCGGTAGTTGAGGCTCGTGGCCTTCACCCGTACCCGCACCTGCTGGGGTCCCGGCACGGGGTCCGGCCGCTCGGCGGCCACCAGCTTGTCCAGCCCGAATCCGTCACGAATCTCGTAGACCTTCATGGGGCCGGGGTTCTAACGCGCCCCATGCTTCGCGGAGAACGGTTTCGGCGGCACGGGGCGGAAGCGTTGAATCCCCTGCGGTAGACTCTCCGGCATGACACGGCGATTCTGGGCCAGGAGTGGCGCGGTGGTGCTGTTGTGGATGGGGGCACAGGGGTGTGCCCGGGTTCCCATTGTCCAGGACCCGGACGTGGACGCGCTCGCCGACTGGCCCGAGCCCGCCCCCGAGGACGAGAAGAAGATCGAGTCCTCCGAGCCCGTGGCGCCCCTCGCGCCGCTCCCGGGGCCTCCCCGCGCCTCCAACCTCCTGGTGCTGGGCGGTGGCGGCGAGCCCTCCAGCAATGAGATCGCCCTGGAGAAGAATGTCCGCTACTTCCAGCGGACGCTCGAGGCGCAGGGCCTCGCGCCCGCTTCCGCCACCGTCTATTTCGCCAATGGGAATGATGGACAGGCCACCGTGCGCTACCTCGGGGAAGGGGCGCGCGAGCAATTCAAGGCCCTGGAGATTCCCCACCTGAAGGGCCCGGCGACCCTGGAGCATTTCCTGGAGTGGGTGGACCGGAGCGCGCGGGACACGCCCCAGCAACCGGCCTTCATCTACTTCACGGGGCACGGAGGCTTGAACAGCCGGCACCGCAACAACAACCACCTGGCGCTCTGGGAGGGGGACACGCTGACGGTGCGAGCCTTTGGCCTCTTCCTGAACCGGCTCCCGAGCACCACGCCGGTGGTCACGGTGATGGCCCAGTGCTACGCCGGCTCGTTCGCCAACTTCATCTACCAGGATGCCAACCCCAAACGGCCGGTGGTGGCACAGCCCCGCTGTGGCTTCTTCGCCACCACGGACTTCCTCCCCTCCGTCGGCTGCACGCCGGAGGTGGATGAGGCGGACTACAAGGATTACAGCTCCAGCTTCTTCGCGGGCCTCAGTGGGAGGGATCGGACGGGGAAGGCGGTGGCCTCGGCCGACCATGATGGGGATGGCCGGGTGAGCTACGCGGAGGCCCACGCCTTCGCCAAGGTGGATGGAGAGACCACGGACCTGCCCATCTCCACCTCGGAGGCCTGGTTGCAGCGGCGCGCCACGCGGCGAGACAGGCGCCGCTTCCTCTCCGCGCCCATCCTGGAGGTGCTGCGCGGCGGGCGTCCGGATCAGCGGTATGTCGTGGAGTCGCTCGTGGCCAGGCTGGGCTTCCTTCCCGAGCTGTCCGTGCGCGACAACCTCAAGACCACGATGCCCCGGACGGAGGAGGCCGTGGCCTATGTCGAGCGCCTCTACATGGAGCTGATCAACATCGGCATGCAGGAGAAGCTCCGGGCCTCGGCGTCTCCCCAGTCGCTCGCCGTCCTCGATCGCCTGATCCAGTGCGAGAACGGCTCCTGGGATACGCCGCCGGGCGCGGCCCCGGTGCCGGTGGCAGCCCCCGGCGTTGAAGCGGCGGCCGGTCAGCCATGAGCAATACCTACGCCTTCTAACGAGGGTTGAAAGTGCCTGTCTTCCATTGTTCCAGCGTTCTCGTCGCGGAGAATCCTACCAGCCCGTCCACGTCTAGCCTCGGCCGTATGCAACACTTGAGTTCCTCTGTGCTCTTGAGTTTGGCCCTGCTTGGGGGGCTGTTCGCGTCTGGTTGCTCGGCCAGCAGGGCGCACTCCACCTGTTCCGGTGGGTCTCACTGCACGTCGAAGCGCCCCACAGTCCTGGCGCAAGCGGCCACGATGGACTGCCGCCCCGGTGACTCAACAATGACCTGCTGCATCAAGAAGCACCCTCAAGACCCGGTAGGCGCTTGTGGAGCCACGCCATCCGAGGTTGAGCAGGTGCTCAGGGCTACGCGCGCCGATGCTGACGATGACGACTACTCCAACAACGATTCTCTGCCCGAGTGGAAGCAGGATTGCATTCGCCAGTACAACAGGTGCCAGGATCGTAGATGGACGGGCAATTGCCATGACTGCATGCGCTTGTGCGAGGGGCAGCATGAATGGCCCGAAGAGATGTGCAAACCCCGGAAATGAGTCGAGGAATCGTGTCCGACGAAATCAACTGGGGCCCCATTCGGGATTTGGCTCAGAGGGTACTGGAACGTAGCGAGCCACTAGAGCTTTCGGATGATACCCGAGCCCTGCTGCTCAAGAGCGCCCAAGAGGTGGCCATCAGCGCTCAGGACGCGGAAGATGCTCTGCGCAGTCTGCCCAGTGCAACGATGCTGCTCAGGGAGATCCGCCAGCGTATTCGGGATGGGTCGCGTCGAATCAGTAAGGCTGAAAACCGGGTGGAGGAACTTCAAGAGAAAGAGGACCTGAACGGAGCACAGCAAGTCATTCGTGACCTGCTCACCGTGGAGGTTGTCCCCCTCTACCGGGAGCATGCCGAAATCCTGCTTGACGAACTGACCGGGCTTGCAGACGTTCTCGCAACCGGGCGGCTCAATCCGGACTTGCCCGACCGGCCGCAGCTCGCCGTTCTCACGCAACGCATCGAGCAGGGGCACGCACTGGACCTCACCGACGACCTGTGCGCCCTTCTACGCCGGATCGCCCCCACGGCAGCCATCAGCGAGGCCGAGACGGAAGAGACCCTCAAGAGCCCGGATGGCGCCGAGGCCCTCATGCGGATGATTCTCTCTCGCTTCCGGGAGGCCCAAAGCCGGTTCTTGCGCTCGATGTACCGAATGACGAGCCTCCGGGACTCGGGAGACATCGAAGGTGCACGCCAGCAGATGCGTGACGTGCTGGCCGTGGAGGTCGTGCCGCAATACCGGCGAATGGCCGAGGAACAGTTAAGGGGCCTCGACAGCCCGCTCCCAGGCTCATAGGTGCTCAAGACCGGGGGCAGGCTCACCCCGTCCCTCTCCGGGATGGAGAGGGGAGATTTCAGCCCGCCTCGCCACCGTCGATGCGCGACAACCTCAAGACCACGATTCGACCGCCTGCTCCAGTGCGAGAACGGCTCCTGGGACACGCCGCCGGGCGCGGCTCCTGGCCTTGAAGCGGTGGCCGGTGAGCCATGAACAACACCTCCGCCTTCTAACGAGGGTTGAAGGTGCCTGCCTTCGAGCACATCCAGGGCGGACGTCCTGCGCAGCAGCCCGGCCTGGTCCAAACGGGGTGTGCGCTCCTTCCTCGGCTCCTCCACCGTCGCGGCAGAGGCGGGGCGCTCTTCCTCCAGCCCCGGCTCCGCCCCTGCTTGAGGGAGCAGGCGCTCGAACGGGACAAGAGCCACCCCCGGCCGTGGGTGAACCTGGGCAAGGTGTACCACGCCCAGGCCACCTGGGCCCTGGAGCACGGGAAGGACCCGGGGCCCGCGCTGGACAAGGCCGAGGAGGCCGTGCGCCATGCCCGGCGGACCGGGGGGCGCCGCGTCCGCTGCTCCAGCGGGGCCTCAAGCTGGCCGAGGCCCTGCTCACCGCCCGGGCTGAGAGGCCCGAGGCCCGGGTGCTGCGGGCGAGCCTGTTGTCGGCGCTCGCGGAGGACACCGCCGACGCTCGGGAGCAGCGCGCGCTACGGGACCGGGCGCGGGAGGAGATCGAGGCGGCGCTGGCCCGTAATCCCCACCCGGCGCCGGTCTGGGCCGAGCGCCTCTCCTTGATGCGCTAGGTACCGGATTGCACGGTGATCTGAATGCGCCCGTAGTTGTCACCGATGGGCTTGTCGATGTTGCGCACCTGCAGCGCCTGGCCCTCGCCCGTCAGCTCATAGGTGTATTTGTGCTCGGGGTTGAAGGCATCCTTGGTGGTCGGGTGCTTCCACGTCTTCCCCCCGTCCAGGCTCACCTCGATGAGGACGCTCTTCCGGGGCGCCGGCTCCGGGCTCTTATCGAACGCGGCGCCACTGGGCCAGGCGAACACGAACTCGGGGTCGAGGCCCACCTGCTTGTTCTCCCCCTTCGCGCTGGGGAACATGGGCGTGGGCTCCGGCTTCATCGCCAGATAGCCCTGGCCGGTGAAGCCAGACCACACGCTGTAGGTGCCCTGCATCGTGAGGCGATAGGGCTTGCCCTGCTCGAGCACCAGCGTGCTGGTGATGGGGTCGTTGCTCTGGTTCTCCATCCACATCTGCTCCCCGGCGGAACGCACGGTGGTGGTGACCCGGCGCTCCATGCACTCCTTGCAGCAATTGCAGTCCTCCGCCGGCGTTACCTCCTTGCTCGCGCAGATGACGCTCTCGAGCATGGCCTGGAAGCCGCCCTCGAGCGTGTCGGTCGACGTGAACGACACACCACCGGTCTGGGCTGCGACGCGCGCGAACTCGGCCTCGTTGGCCTTTTGAGTCTTGGCATCCGACCCGCTCTTGGCGAAGTAGGTGTGCACCCGCACTTCGCCAGCCTTGGCGACCTCGATCGCCTTATTGGCCGCGGCGATATCCTCGGCGTCGAACCCGTCTCCGCCCTCCAGTGCCTCGTCGCCGAGGAGGAATACGGCGCGCCGCGCGCCCGGGCGCCAGTCGTTGTGATTGACGACGTCCTCGATTGCTCGAGCGCCGTCCTCCTGGGCTCCGCCGGACGCCACGGTGCCGCGCTTGCGGCCACGCATCGCCGACTCCGCGACTCCAAGCTTGGTGAGATGCTCGCGGATCGTCGTGCGGAACAGCGAGTCGGCGAACTTGCCCTCGATCCCGAGATAGGTGACCTTGAGGTCTGACGGGCACGAGGACTTCGCCGCCTGGATCGCGGCGCTCACGGCGTTGCTGAGGCCCGTCGCGTGAGGCCTCATCGACGTGCTCGAGTCCATCACGACGACAAGATCGACGAGCGGGATCTCGGTCTTCACTTCCTCCTTTTTGCCCGGCCGGCAGATCACGGGGAAGACCAACGTACGCCCTTCATTGCCGTGCTCCTCGTCCTTGGAGCGGTGCGTGGACACCGGCCCCGGCTTGGTGAGCGTGGCAATCCCCGCGGTGATGCCGCTCGCGTTGCCGGGCAGCGTGAACGCGTTGATGGCGAACCGCGACGGCTCACCCTCGACTCCTCGCTGGAAATTCAGGGAGAGCAACTCGCTGAGGCCGAGCGAGCCGACCATCGGGTCGTGATACCAGAACTTGGTCAGCTTCGACCCGCGTCCCAGCCCGCCGATGATGTGGGCGATCTCGACGGGGAACTCCTCACCCTCGTAGGTGAAGCATCCAGCCCCGTACACCGAGCCATCCGGGTTGAGGACCTTGAAGTAGTACGTCTGGATCGGCTTCACGATCGGCACGAGCTTGGCCACGATGTCGGCGCTGTTTGAGCCGTTCTCGGGGCTCTTGAACTTTGTGACGATCTTGCCCCCCTGCATGAAGCCCTCGATGACGAGCGCATACTCATTGCCGCCAATCTCGATGGTCTCGGGCGAGCGGAAACTCGGCAGATCGACCTCGTCGTCAGGCGAGGGCCCGTTGTTCGGCGTCTCGTTGTGGTGGAAGCGGAAGCTGAAGTCCCTCGAGAGCACGCCCCCGTCGAACGTGACATGGACCTTCAGATCGACGTCGAACTGATTGGGGTTGAAAGCGTAGATCGGAAAGTTCTTGTGCGTGAACGTGCCGAGCACGAACGGCTTGCCATCGAGCGACACCTCGACGCTGCGGCCCGCGAAGATGTAGCCGCTCTGGCCGGCGCCGCCGGCGGGCACGCCCCACCGGATGTGCTGAGTGTTCGTTCCACCGAGCCCCGGCGGCGACGTGCTTATGCTGGGTCAGACTCCCGACGTGATTGCTGTTGTCATCTCAAGCTCCCTTTTCAGTGACGAATTCGTGCAGCGCGTCCAACCTCAGACGTGAGCAATCCACGTCTCGGCGTGTGCCGACACTCGAAGGGCCGCGCGCGGCCCCGGTGTGATGGACGATAGTAATCGAGTATCAAAAATCGTACCACCCGTCCAGGAGCTGACGAGTCGTCTGACACCTCATGGGGACACCTCATGGGACACCTCGGAGGCCCGGCGTCGGACTCGTTGGTCCCTACGAATCGTCTGACACCTTTAGAGGGGGCCAACCCCGGACGCATCCGCCGACGTGTCAATTGACACGTCAACTGACACGTCAATGACACGTCGGCGGAGACGCCAACGCGGTGTCCAGACGACTCGTCAGGGGCGCCTGACCGGGACGACTCCTCTGACATCTCCCCAGCGTTGCCGAGCCGCTACGAATTGTCTGACACCTTTCCGGGAGACACCTTTCCTAGGAGGTCCTACGAATTGTCTGACATCTTTCCGGGAGACACCTTTCCTAGGAGGTCCTACGAATCGTCTGACACCTTTCCGGCGCCCATCCTGGAGGTGCTGCGCGGCGGGCGCCCGGAGCAGCGGTATGTCGTGGAGTCGCTCGTGGCCCGGCTGGGCTTCCTTCCCGAGCGTCCGTGTGCGACAACCTCAAGACCACGATGCCGCGCACCGAGGAGGCCGTGGCTTATGTCGAGCGCCTCTACATGGAGCTGATCAACATCGGCATGCAGGAGAAGCTCCGCGCCTCGGCGTCTCCCCAGGCGCTCGCCGTCCTCGACCGCTTGCTTCAGTGCGAAAACGGCTCCTGGGACACGCCGCCGGGCGCGGCCCCGGTGCCGGTACCGGTGGAAGCCCCCGGCGTTGAAGCGGCGGCCCCATAATGAGCAACACGTACACCTTCGGTGACAACGAGCGCGCCAGCGAGCGCCTGCGGCAACTCGCGGAACTCTACGCACCCAGCTCCCGCGCGTTCCTCGAGGACGTCCGCGCCCTGCTGGGACGGGCTCCCGCCCTGGCGTGTGATCTCGGGTGCGGCCCCGGTTATACGACCCGGCTCGTGCACGAGGTGAGCGGCGCGGCCGAGACGATCGGCCTCGAAGCCTCGGAGCGGCACCTCGCGCGGGCCGTGGGTGGCGCGAGCGTCCGGTTCGCCGTCCACGACGTCACCCACACGCCCTTCCCGTGCCCGCCCGCAGGGCTCATCTACGTTCGTTTCCTGTTCACCCATCTCACCGATCGGCCACGGGTGCTCCGGGAGTGGACGACGCAGCTCGCCCCGGGCGGCCTGTTGGCGCTGGAGGAACTCGACACGATGGTCGGCTCGGTCCCGGCGCTGCAGCGCTACTACGCCATCGTCGAGGCGATGCAGCGCGCGCACGGGCAGGATCTGCACGTGGGCCGGGTGCTCCCCGCGCTCGCGCGTGAGGCGGGCGTGGCTGTCGTTCGGGATCAGGTGGCGCGGATGACCTTGCCGGGCCACCGCATGGCCTCGCTCCACTACCTGAACATCCAGACGTGGAGGAATGACGCCTTCGTTTCGGCCCACTACTCCGCCGCGGAGCTCGACTCGCTGGAGGCGGAACTCCGGGAGCTGGCGGCCCACCCGGACCCCGCCGTGTTCGTCGACTACCACATGCGGCAGATGGTGATCTCGGCGCGGACGTAGGCTACGGGGGGTTGAAGGTGCCTGCCTTCCATTGCTCCAGCGTTCTCACCGCGGAGAATCCCACCAGCCCGTCCACGTGCTCGGCGATGTCCGTGAGCACTCGCACCCCTTCGTCTGGTGCGAACTTCAACACCGAGCCCGCAGCCCAGCAACGGGTTCCCGGGTCTGGATCATCGAGCAGCTTCAACTGCTGGCGCTCTGCTTCGATACCTCTCGCTTCGAGTTCCCGGCGAATGGCAACGAGAAGATCATACATGCGGTTTGCCTCTTTCGGCTTGCCCGCGTAGATGGCGGGCCACCGCTCAGCGGAAAGGGTCCTGATTCGTTCGACCAGCTCTTCCGTTGGAAGCTTCTTGATCTGGGTCTTCAGCATCAACGCCGCCAATGCCAATGCACCCACTCGCAAGGGCCGCCGCGTGCCCTTCGGGCGTGAGTTGACACAATTTCTGCTCATCTACACCCTCACCCCAGCCCTCTCCCAGAGGGAGAGGGGGCATTCACAGTGGGGAACCTGGGACCGTGGCACCCTCACCCCGTCCCTCTCCCGAAGGGAGAGGGGAGGTTGGGGAGAGGGGAGGTTGGGGAGATTTCACCCCGCCTCGCCACCGTCGATGTTGTAGGCCGCTCCGGTGATGGTGGCCGCCGCGTCCGAGCTTAGGAACAGGCACAGCGCCGCCACCTCCTCCGGCTGGATGACCCGCCCCATCGCGTTCATGTTCGCCAGCGCCGCGTGCGCCTCCTGCTCCGTGCGGCCCGTGCTCTTCGAGATCGCCGCCTTCGCGTTCGTGAGCATGTCCGTCTCCACCCAGCCCGGATTCACGATGTTCACCGTCACGCTCTTGCGCGCCCACTCCACCGCCAGCGACTTCGTCAGCCCCAGCAGCGCGTGCTTCGACGCGCAATACGCCGACGTGTACTTCACCCCCCTCGTCGCCGCGATGCTCCCGATGTTGATCACCCGGCCCCCTCCCGCCGCCGCCATCGCCGGAATCAGCTCCCGGCTGAACAGGAACGGCGCCGTCACGTTCACCGCCATCACCCGCTGGAAGTCCTGCGTCGTCGTCTTGTTCAGCG
Organism: Archangium sp.; assembly: GCA_035645295.1. Classification (GTDB taxonomy): domain Bacteria; phylum Myxococcota; class Myxococcia; order Myxococcales; family Myxococcaceae; genus Archangium. Next base: position 30,772 of record DASQMW010000003.1, on the reverse strand, counting down.
GCGCCGACACCGATATCCCCGCGTTGTTCACCAGCACCCGAGGCGTCCCCGCCTCCAATATCCTCTTGCTCGCCGCCAGCACCGCCGCCTCGTCCGCCACGTCCACCGCCAGCGGGCGCACCGCCCCTCCCGACTCGCGCGCCAGCTCCTCCAGCGCGTCCGCCGCCCTCGCCAGCGCCCACACCTGGTAGCCCTCCTTCACGTACGCCTGCACCAGCGCCTTGCCGATTCCCCGGCTCGCGCCCGTCACTACCGCCGTCTTCTGGGTCGTCGTCATGGTCCCGGACCATACCCGGACCTCGTTCCCCTCGCCCCCCCGGTGATACAAGCCCCCAGCCCCGTCCCATCCCTGGAGGCCCCTCCCATGTCTCGCGCGGACATCACCGACCTCTTCCGCATCGACGACCTCCTCTCCCCCGAGGAGAAGGCCGCCCGCGACACCGTCGCCCGCTTCGTCGACTCCGAGGTGCTCCCCATCATCGGCACGCACTTCCGCGAGGGCACCTTCCCCTCCCACCTCGTGCCCCGCCTCGGGGAGATGGGCGTATTCGGCGCCAACCTCCAGGGCTACGGCTGCGCCGGGATGAACACCGTCAGCTACGGCCTCATCCTCCAGGAGCTCGAGCGAGGGGACTCGGGGCTGCGCTCCTTCGCCTCCGTGCAGGGCTCGCTCTGCATGTTCCCCATCCACGCCTACGGCAGCGAGGCGCAGAAGCAGCGCTTCCTCCCCGCCATGGCCCGCGGCGAGCTCATCGGCTGTTTCGGTCTCACCGAGGCCGACTTCGGCTCCAACCCCGGCGGCATGCGCACCCGCGCCCGCCGCGACGGCGACTCCTGGGTGCTCAACGGCTCCAAGACGTGGATTACGAATGGCACCATCGCCAACGTGGCCGTCGTCTGGGCCAAGACGGACGAGGGCGGCCCCGAGTCCATCCGCGGCTTCCTCGTGGAGAAGGGCATGCCCGGCTTCTCCGCCCGCGAGATTCCCGGCAAGTTCTCCATGCGCGCCTCCACCACCAGCGAGCTGTCCTTCCAGGACGTGCGCGTGCCGGACGCCAACGTGCTCCCCGGCGTCACCGGCCTGCGCGGCCCCCTGTCCTGTCTCAACACCGCGCGCCTGACGATCGCCTTCGCCGTCACCGGCGCCGCCATCGCCTGCGTCGAGGGCGCTCGCGAGTACTCGCTCTCCCGTGGCCAGTTCGACAAGCCCATCGCCGCCTACCAGCTCACCCAGGAGAAGCTGGCGGACATGCTGCAAGAGATCGTGAAGGCGCAGCTGCTCTCGCTGCGGCTGGCGCGCCTCAAGGACGAGGGCAAGGCCACGCCCGTCATGGTGAGCCTCGCCAAGCGCAACAACGTGAAGGCCGCGCTGGAGATCGCCCGGGTGGCGCGGAGCATCTACGGCGCCAACGGCATCACCGACGCCTACCCGCCCATCCGGCACATGCTCAACCTGGAGAGTGTCTACACCTACGAGGGCACGCACGAGGTGCACACGCTGGTGCTCGGCAAGGCCATCACCGGCCATGACGCCTTCGGGTGAGAGGGTTTGCCAGACGTCCGAGTGGGCTTGCCCCGGTTACGTCGACAGTAGAGGTGGCTGAGACTCCGGGCCTGTGCGCGACCGCCACCCCTGTAGGGTTGGCCGTCCCGCATCCTATGGTGATCAGCGAGGCCCACAAGGCCGCGCTTCTAGACGTGGACGACACTTTCGACTTGTCGTCACGGGATGCAAATGATGACGACTCGAGCCAGCCTCCATCTGCACGTCTTCGCACCAGCGCTCACCGGCGACGACGGGCGCCCGCTCGCGGCTGTTGAAGGGATGGAGCGCGCGCTCCCCGGGTTGCGATTGGCGTGGCGGGTCTCGGAGGCGGGGCGGCCCATCGCGCTTACCGAGCGTGAGGCGTGGCTGGCGGAGTCGGTAGCGGACGGCGAGTTTGGCTTGCTGTGCAATGGGGACGAGAGCTACCCGGTGACGATGGATGGGCGGCGAGAGAACGCGATCGCGAGTCCGGGGGGCGAGCCGCTGCTTATCGTCCACGCGAAATTCCCGCAGGACGAGCGCATTGCCGCTGCGGCAGTGGACATGCTGGAGAATGTCGCGGAAGGCGTGCGCGCCCGGTGGGGCGTCGTGGCGCCCGGCCCCGTGAGGTTGGTCATCGCGGCGCAGACGGGCCCGAAGTCGGGGGGGCCGGAACGTCCTCCTCACGGGCTGCCGATGCTCAAGCTCCCGTGGAACATCCGCTCGCCCACGGTTCCCAGGTACCTTGGGTGGATCAACTACTGGTCCGCGGCCGCCGCGGAGGCTATTGGCTTTCCGGAGCCCTCCCGCGATGCCGAGCTGCTGGCGCGGGCCCGGCGGACGGCGTCGGGAGGGTGGGTGGTGAGCCTCACCGAGGCGCCGCTCGACCTGGACAAGCCCGCCCACCTCGAGGCGCTCAAACAGGCCTACGAGCGATTCCCGCAGATCGGTGGGCGTGCAGAGACATGACATACCGGCCATGACGCCTTCGGCTGAGAGGGATTGCCAGACGTCCGTGAGCCTGGGCAGTCCTCCACCACTCGTAGTCGACTACGAGTGGTGTGTGTGTTTGTGCCACATCACTCGTAGTCGACTACGACTGAAGGAGGGGGCCGGCGCACCTTCCTCGGCCCTGCCGGCACGCGTGACCTGCTACGTTGAGGTCCTCCGAGGTAGGCCCGCGTGTCCGCACATCCGCCGTCCCCCAGGCCCGAGCACCCCGTCCCCCTTCACGGCGAGGGCACCCCGCATCCGCCCGACGAGTCCCCGCTGCCTGTCGGCACCCGGATTGGCGGGGACGTGGTGGAGGGGGTGCTGGGCAGCGGCGGCTTCGCCACGGTGTACCGGGTGCGCGGCCCCGAGGGCTACGTGTCCGCCCTCAAGCTGTTGCCGCTGGACCAAGGCCCCGAGCGGGCCGCGCGCGCCTGGCGCGAGCTGTCGCTGGGCACGCGCCTGCGCCACCCCAACCTCGCGCGCCAGCTCGGCGCGGGGCAATGGCCTGTGGACAAGCCGCGCTTCGTGTGGCTGAAGCTGGAGTTGATAGAGGGCTCCACCCTGGACGAGTGGGCGCCGGGGCGCACCTTGGGGGAAGTGGTGGAGCGGGTGCTGGAGGTGGCGCGCGCGCTGGCGGTGTCGCACGAGGCCGGCGTCCTGCACCGGGACGTGAAGGAAGCCAACATCCTGGTGCGCGAGAGCACCGGGCAGGCGGTGCTGGTGGACTTCGGGGTGGGCTACCACCCGGCCTACCCCACGCTGACGAAGGGCATGTTTCCCCCGGGCACGCCGCCCTACCGCGCTCCGGAGGCGTGGGCCTATGGCCGCGCGCACGCGGGAGAGCCGGGCGCGCACTACCGGGCCGGAGTGGGGGATGACCTGTACGCGCTGGGCGTCGTCTTCTACCGGCTGCTCACGGACCGCTTTCCCTTCCGGCCCGCCGAGCACGGGGGCGAGGACGTGGAGGCGGTGCTGCACCGCGAGCCGCTGCCGCCGCACCTCGTCAACCCGCGCGTGCCCCTGGCGGTGGAGGCGGTGTGTCTGCGGCTGCTGGCCAAGACGCCCGAGGCGCGCTACCCGGGCGCCGTGGCGCTCCACAAGGCACTGGAGGAGCTGAAGGCCGGAGCGGACGCGTCCTGGACGGTGCCGCTGCACCCGGAGCGGCGGCCCGCGGTGAAGCCGTGGTCGAAGAAGGCCGGGGTGCTGGCGGCGGTAGGCGTGGGGTTGGCCGTGGCGCTGGGGGCCTGGTGGCTCACTCCTGGCCAGGAAGTAGCGCCAGGAGGGGGCGCGCCGGAACCTGTGCGGGCCGTGGCCGCGCCTCGTGACGAGGCGCCCCGAAAGGACAGTGCCCCCGTGAAGCCAACGCAGCAACAGACCTCTGCCCCCGAGCCCGAAACCGCCGCCAAGCGCCGGAAGGCCGCCGTGCGCACCGCGTGCCTGGGCCTCAGCGGCGCCGCCCTCCAGGCGTGCATGAGCGCCCCGCAGCAGGTGCCCCCCGAGCGCCCCGCTCCGCCTCCCCAGGCGTGTCCCGCCGGGGCCGTGGAGACCATGACGGACATGCTCGGCCTGCGCATCGGGGAAGTGAAGAGCGCGGACTGGAGCGACGTGCGGGGCAGGGCCGTGCACGTGCAGGAGGACTCGCCCCTCCGCGTGGGCGGCGATTGGGAGACGAATAGGGATGTGTGGGGCAGGGGCGACAAGGTCGCGCTGCCAGACCAGACCCGCCTCTTCGGGAAGCTCTACGTCAAGGAGGGGCGGGTGTACGGCCGCTTCACCGAGGCGCGCACGCCCCTCGGGGTGACGTACCCGGTGTGTCTGGATGTGATGGATACAGATGGCAACGTCGGCCTCGCACTCCTGCCCGGTAGCGCACCGGGGAAGATGATGGTGGAACCCGTCGTGGAGGTGCGGGTGGTGGACCGCTTCAAGTAGGGGGGCGTCCCAGAGGTGGGACGGACACGACCGGGCAGGAGGTGTGGTAGAGCCCCACTTCCCCGGTCCTGTGAGGTGCCTGCCCCATGCCCTTGCTGTCCTCCGCTGTCCTGTTGCGGCTCGTGCTGCTCACCGCTCCCGTGGATGCCTCCGTGTCCTCCGCGCCGCCAGCCTGTGAGGCGGGCACGCACCACCTGGAACTGACGGCGGACAAGCCCCGCGAGGCGCTCGCGGTATGCATCCACCCGGGGCTGTCCACCCACTTCTTCTTCGACGCGAAGCTGGCGCACGTGGAACTGCCCGGGCGGGAGCGCTTCCTGGTGACCCAGGGCGACACGGGGCTCGCCCTCGTCCCAACCCAGGCCGTGGAGAAGGGGGAGCGCGTGCGGGTGACGTTCTCCTTCCAGGAGGGCACGGACCCGGCGGGCGTCACCTTCACCCTGGTGGTGCACCCCTCCGAGGCGGCGGGGCTGGTGCGGGTGACACGCCGGCCGCGCACGCTCGATTCCTACCGGGAAGGCGAGCAGCAGGCGCGGGCGGAAGCGCGGCGGTGCGGGGAGGAGAAGGCACGCCTGGAGGCGGAGTGCAGCGGGCAGCGGGGATTGCTCGGCCTGCGCGCCCAGGGGTTGCTGGGGGCGGACGGTATCCCCAGCAAGAACCTCAACCTGAGCGTCACCTCACGCCCGGGCAACACGCTCCAATCCATGAAGGCCCGCGGCTACCGCGCGGACACCACGCGCACGGAGGGCGGGCACAAGGTGGTACGGCTGGCCGTGGAGCAGCACTTACGAAACCACGGGAGCACACCCTGGACGCCCGCGGGCGCGGTGCTGCTGGGGCCCAAGGGCGAGGAGTGGAAGGCCCTCGGCGTGGGGCCGCTGGAGCCTATTGCCCCGGGCAAGGAACTCCGCGTCATGATGGAGGTGGAGGTGACGGAGGAGGAGGCGCGCGGAACCTTCACCCTGAAGCTGTGGAACCAGGAGGCAGGCAGCGGGGGCGAGTTCTTCGACGGAGTGACGTTCCCGTAGCCAACAACGTTCCACCTCGACACGCACCGAGGCGTATGGCGCTCAGATGATGTCGTCGGGCAGGAAGACGACATGGTCCGGAGGCAGTTGTCCCGAGCCCGCTAGCTTCACGTATTCCTCCGTGCTGCGCACGGTGGCAATCACCTCGGGCACGCCATTGCGCGTCACCACCACCGCGCCGATGGTCCCGGGTTCCGCATGGAAGATGGCCCAGAACGCCGCCCGCTGCTCGGGCGTCGGCTCTGCCCGGATGCGCTGCACGATCATCACCACCAACCCCGCTGGAGCGACCGCCATGACGACCAGGGCCGACCAGTCGATTCGATGTAGAAGTCCGTTACGGCTGCCGTGGTAGAGCCAAAAACACGAGATGGCCACGAAGGCTACGATCCAACTCCCCAACCCGATCAACCACAGCGGAATGGGTTTCTTCATGGCGGTCTTCCTCACACGGCTACCCTCCTCACAGCGCCCACCCACTCACGGGCCGTCCAGGTTGCGGCGCACGCCCTGCTCCACCTGCTCGCCGGTCAGCGCGTCCACGATAAAATACCCGCCAAAGCCGATGATGAACCCCACGGCATTTCCCAGCAAGGGAACCTCCGAGCCCCAGATGGCCCCCACGACCCCCGCTGCGACAGCCGAGCTGAGACCGCCAGCGACAAAGGCTCGCGTTCCCGTCGCGACGTAGTCGGTGCGGTTGTGCTCCTCGTCATCAAGCGCAAGGGAAGTCATTGTGAAGACCGGTGCGGCCAGCGTGCCTCCCGCGAATGCACCGACTGCCCGGCCCGTTCCCGCTGCCAGCCGGATATTCGTTCCCTGGATCATCAACCTGCGCGACAGGCCGCTGCCCGCGTTGGCCGTGATGAGACTCTGGGTCGCTCCCCCCACCAGACCTGACGTGCCTCCCGCGACTCCTGCCCTCAACAGACGCGGTAATGCATCTGCATGCGGCCTATGCGGTTGGCTGCTGAACTCATAGGATAGGTAACCGGCTTCACAAAGCATGGAAACCAATGCGCCACCCGCCGCGCCGCGCCCACCCGTAACGCCTGAAGCGATGGCGTTTCCGCGCACCCCTCCTCCATGCCGCGCCACCAGGAGGAGCTCCGGGAAGACCCAGCGGTTGACCTGCGCGGGCGTCATATGGGGGTTGGCGGAGGCCACCTGTTGCCGGAACCGCTCCAGTTGGACGAGATGCGGGGTGGTGATGCCGTTGCCCTGGACGCGGCTAGCGATCTTCTCCCTCAAGGAAGTGAGCGCGGCATCCGCCTGCCGACGCATCTCGTCCGGAGTCGCCGTGCCTCGGCGGGTGTTCTCCAGGTTCTGGTATGCACGGTACACCGTCCCACCGATGCGCACCGGCTCCAGTTCCAGCAGCTTGTCCGCCACTTCCCGGTAGGACGGCTTGCGGTAGGTGCCGGGGTCGCGCAACACGGCCCGGAACGCTTCCACATGGTCCTCGTTCACCAGCAGGTATCCGTTGCGCAGCATCAGCGCCCGGCCCTCGGCCGCCGGGAGCTGCGGGTACAGGGCCGCTCGCGCCCTCTCTCAGGCACCAGGACGCAGGCCCACGATGTCCCGCAGCCCGCTCAGGTACGTCTCGAACGGGTCTCCCCGGCTGTCCACCGAGCGCACGCTCGTCTTCACCGAATTGAGGCGGCCCCGGGGGTCGCGCAGATCGAAGATGGGATGGTTGTAGCGCACGGTATTGAGGTCCTGCTGGGGAAGCATTCCTCCGTGCCGGGCCGAGAGCTCGCCGAGGGTGCCGCGCCAGTCACTCCGGGAGAGCGCGGTGGGGCCCGGCTGCAGGGAGAAGGGGCCCGGGGCATGCCGCTCGAAGGCGGGCAGCGAATGCAGGCTGGAGAGATAGCCCGAGAGGGCCGGGCCCGGCACCGTCGGGATGGAGTGGTTCCACAGCACCTGCTCGAGCTGGGCCCGGGTGAGGACGTCGGCTGAGCACTCCTGGCGCTCACCGGGCGCGAGCTTGACGACGGCCAGCGCCGCGCCCTGGGGGACGAGCTTGAAGGACTCGCCGGAAATGGGGAGAGGCGGGCTCTTGCCGGGCCGTCCCGGGGACTTCGGACCCGTGCGCTTCTTCGACGGAGTCGTCATGTGCGCGCCTCCAGCGTCGCCATCATTCCCATGAACGCTTCCGTGGAAGGATAGCCGAGCAGCGAAGGCCCTGCCTGCCGTCCCCCTCGTGGCCGCCTCGTCACCTGCCTGTTCTCGACAAAGCCCAAGGCCAGAGCCTTGCCCTGGACGCCCGCGGGAGCGGTGCTGGTGGGGCCGAAGGGAGAGGAGTGGAAGGCCCTCGGTGTGGGGCCGATGAAGCCTATTCTGGTGGGTACCCGGCAGGCCGCCCTCTTACATCGTGGACTTATGCGGTCACCGTGATTAGAGGTGCTCGCCGGGGGGGAGCCCGCTCTTTTCTCCCTGGCCTGTGACCCCAGATGCCCGTGAGTCAAACCCACAGCGAGATCGTGAAGGCCTGGCGAGACGGCTGCGGGGGGCGCACCTCCCCGGAAGCGCTGGTCAACCTCTACGAGCGTGCGCTGGATGCGCTCTGGCGCCGGGCTCACACCTGCCTGGGGGAGATCACGCTGATGGCCATCGTGGATAGGGTGCTCCACGACGGGACCGGGAAGTTCCCCCACCTCGCGGCGCTCAAGGTCGAGACGAGTGGGGTGCAATTCGGGGCGTTTCGCCTGGCCGTGCAAGGCCTCGCCCCGGCGCTCCTGGATGAGTCGCTCGCCTTCTTGGTCGTCGAACTGCTGCGGGTGTTCGGGACTCTCACCGGAGAGATCCTCACGCCGGGCCTCCACGCGGAGTTGAGCAAGGTGCGCGTCCATCCGATGGATGACGAAGGGGGCAAGGTATGAGCGGCCCAGGTGACTATCCCGCCATCCCCCGGCTGGAGACGGGCATTCCCAGCCTGGATGCCATCTTCCACGGGGGCCTCCCCAAGGGGAGTGTGTCGGTCATCGCGGGCCCTCCGGGCTCGGGGAAGACCACCCTCACCCAGCAGATGTGTTTCCACCACGCGGCCAAGGGCGGCCGGGTCCTCTACTTCAACACCCTCTCCGAGCCGACCGCGAAGACGCTGCTCTACCTGCGGCCCTTCGCCTTCTTCGACCCGAAGCTGCTCGAGGAGCACATCCGCTTCGTCGACCTGGGCGTCATCCTCCGGACCAAGGGCCTGGAGCTGACGGCCAACCTGGTGATGGAGCATCTCAAGCAGTTCAAGCCGTCGATGGTGGTCATCGACAGCTACAAGGTCTTCGATGACCTGGCCAAATCGTTCGAGGAACTGCGCAAGTTCACCTACGAGCTCACCGTCCGGCTGATGGCCTGGGAGTGCACCACCTTCCTGCTCGGGGAGTACAACCCCGATCAGTTCGAGCACCCGGCCTACTCCGCCATCGACGGCATCATCACCCTCAAGCAGCGCCAGCAGTCCGGGGAGCAGCAGCGGCTGCTGCAGATCATCAAGATGCGCGGCACCTCGCACAGCCGCGATGAGCACCCGTTCATCGTCACCTCCGACGGTGTCGACGTCTACGCGCCCAGTGTCACCCTGCGGCGCAAGCGCTTCACCGGGCAGCGCCCGGTGGAGGTGGGCCGTCTGAAGACGGGCGTCTCCAAGCTCGATGAGCTCCTGGGCGAGGGCATCCCCCATGGATCGAGCGTCATCGTCTCGGGCGTTGCGGGCTCGGGCAAGACGCTGCTGGGGCTGGAGTTCCTCTACCGGGGCGCCCGGGACTTTGGCGAGAAGGGCATTTACTTCTCCTTCGAGGAGACCGAGGAGCGCCTGCGCTCCACCGCCCGGGGGATGGGCTGGGAGCTGGACCGGGAGATCGACCGGGGAATGGTGCGGATCGTCTTCATCCCCCAGCCGGACATCCTGGTGGACCGGCACCTGCTGGAGATGCAACGGCACGTCGAGTCCTTCGGGGCCCGGCGCGTGGTGCTCGACTCGATGTCCGTCTTCCTCCACAAGCTCGACGACAAGCGCATCGTGCGTGACAAGGTCTTCTGGCTGGCCAACATCGTGCAGAATCAGGAGGCGGTGGGCTTGTTCGCCAACGACGTCCCCGCCGGCTCGCAGCAGCACACCCGCTTCGGCGTGGAGGAGACGGTGATGGACGGGCTCATCCTGCTCTCGATGGAGCAGGAGGGCCTCGAGCGCCATCGCTATCTCGAGGTGAACAAGCTGCGCAACACCGGGCATGCCCGGGGCAGGCACTCGATAGCCATTCGTCACGGGGGCCTCTGTGTCTTCCCGCGCGTGGACGAGGTGCTGCCCGAGGTGGAGTCCGTCCCGCTCGCGCCTGGCCGCCAGCGGCTTTCCTCCGGTGTGCCCCAGTTGGATGCGCTGCTGGGCGGCGGGCTGCTCGATGGCAGCATGACGTTGGTGTCGGGAAGCCCCGGGACGGGCAAGAGCACCCTCGGCATGCAATTCGCGCTGGAGGCGGAGCGCACCGGCGGGCGTGCGCTCTACATCAGCCTGGAGGAAGGTCCCAGCCAGCTTCTGCAGGAGGCCGATTCGCTGGGGCTGCCGCTGCGCGAGGCGGTCGAGTCCGGAGGGGTGGAGGTCCTCTTCCTGCCTCGCGAGCACCTGCACGCGGCGCGCTTCCTCAGCGTGGTGGAGGACAAGATCTCCCGCTTGCGGCCCGCCCGGGTGGTGCTGGATAGCGCCAGCGACATCGAGGTGTTGGGACTGGTGTCCGAGGAGCTGCGGATGCTGCTCTACGGCCTGGTCATCCGCCTGCGCACCCTGGGCGTGACGAGCTTCTTCACCCTGGAGGCGCGCTCGCTCTTCATGTCCGACATCATCAGCGAGCGCGGGTTGTCACCGCTGGCGGACAACATCCTCATGTTCCGCTACGTCCAGGAGGAGGGCGGGCTCGTCCCGATGCTGACCGTGGTGAAGACCCGCGGCAGCGCCCACGACTGGGCGAGCCATCGCATCCGCATTGGCGAGGGGGGAATGCGGCTGGGTGGCACGCCCGAGGCCGCACCCCCATCTTCCAAGGACGCGAAGAAGAAGCGCGGCTCCAGCCCCAAGCGGGGGCCGGGTCCCAAGCGAGGGCGCCGCAAATAGGGTGGGGTGGCGAGCGGGCGACTGTCAGGAGGCCGTACCGTGGAGGAAGGCAGCCCAGCGAATGTGAAGGCAGTCCCGTCCCAGTCCTTCCCGGGACGCGAGCAGGCCTGGCGTCACCTCGAGCACCTCTATGAGATCAGCAAGCGGCTGGCGGCCTTCGAGGGGGTGGAGCGCACCTTCGCGGAGGTGATGGCGATCGCCTCCCGGGCGCACCCCCTGTGCACGGCCCTGCTGCTCGTGGGGTTGGATGCAGGGGGCGATGCCCTGCCGGAACGGCCGGTCCTGATGGGCTGGCGCGCGGAGGACGTTTCGGCCGCGCGGCTCACGGCGGCGGCCGAGAAGGCCGCTTCCACGTATGCCTGGCTGGTGGGGGAGACGGCGGTGGAGCCCCAGCACGAGATGGACGAGGGGCTGGAGGGGTCGGGCGCATGGGTCCTCCCGGAGCCCCCCCTCCAGGCCGAGTCGGCCTTCATCACCCTGCCGCTGGTGGCCAAGCGGCTCACCTTCGGCACGCTCCAGGTGGAGCCGGAAGGGTTGTTGGCCGAGGAGGGGCTCGCCTTCCTCGACGCGGTGGCCAACCAGCTCGCGCTGGCCCTGGACCGGCACTACGCGCTGCGGCGCGAGGTGCGCCTGCGCGAGCGCGCGGAGCTGTTCGAGCGCGTCCAGCGCGACCTGTTGCAGCGCGAGCGGCTGGCGCACCAGGCGGCGGAGGAGGCCCACCAACGCCAGGCCTTCATGGTCGAGGCGGGCGCCATGCTGGCGGGCTCGCTGGACTACCGCACCTCGCTTCCCAACCTCGCGCGCCTGCTGGTCCCCGCGTGGGCCGACTGCTGCGCCATCGATCTGCTGGGTGCCAACGGGGCCGAGCGCATCGCGATGATGGCCGTGGAGCCCGCGGGCCACCCGCTCGGCAGCGGGTCCTTCGTGGCCCTGGTGTTCGCGTCCCATCCCTGGGTGGCCTTCCCGGCCAGCCCCGAGAACCTGCCGGAGGCGCAGACACCAGTGGAGCGGGCCGAGTGGACCGGTTTTCCCTCCAACCTCCGGCTGCTCATCCGCGTGCGGGGCCGCACGCTCGGGGCGCTGAGCCTCATCTCTGCCCAGCCGGAGCGCTATGGCCCCGCCGACGTCAGCCTCTTCGAGACGCTCGCCCAGCGCATCGCGGCGGCGGTGGACTCGGCGCTGCTCTTCCAGCAGGCGCAGGAGGCGGTGCGCTGGCGCGAGGAGTTGCTCGCCGTCGTCTCCCACGACATCAAGACGCCCCTGCTGGTGGTGCGGATGAACGCGGAGATGCTCCTGAGTGCCGCGCGGCCGCCCGGGGATGAGCGCCGGCGCCAGGGCCGCCGCCACCTGGAGAACATCCTGCTGGCGGCGGGGCAGATGCGCGACCTCATCGGCGGCATCCTCGACCGGGCGCGCATGCAGGGGATGCCCATGCCGCTGGCGCCCCAGCCCTGGGCGGTGGACGAGCTCTTCCGGCAGGCGGCGGAGGTGCTCCGGCCGCTCGCCTTGAACAAGTCGCAGGATCTGGTGATGGAGGTGTGCCCGGGACTGCCGCGCGTGCGCGCCGACCGGGATCGCGTGCTGCAGGTGCTCTCCAACCTGGTGGGCAACGCCATCAAGTTCACCCCCTCGAGCGGCACCGTCACCCTGCGGGCCCGGAAGGTGGATGGGATGGTGCGCATCTCGGTGAAGGACAACGGGCCGGGCATCTCGCCCGAGGACGTGCCGCATCTGTTCGAGCGGTTCTGGCGGGCCTCGGGCGTGAATGAGCGCGGAACCGGGCTCGGGCTGAGCATCGTCAAGAGCATCGTGGAGGCGCACGGCGGCACCCTCTGGGTGGAGACCCAGGTGGGGGTGGGCAGCACCTTCTTCTTCACCCTGCCCGCCGAGTCCTGAGCGGGTGCCAGGCGCTCAGCCGGTCCACTCCAGCGCCGCCTCCACCGCGAGGTGGTCGGAGACGCGGTCCGTGAGGGTGTGGTGGCGCGTGAAGCGCAGCTCGGGGGAGGCGAGGATCCAATCCAGCCGCAGCCTGGGCGCGTGGGCCTTGTAGGTGGGCTCGCCGCCGCCCGGCGCGTGGGTGTGCAGCGACAGCGTCTCCATCATCCGCTCGAGGCCCACGCCCGGGTTGCCCCGGCGCGAGTTCATGTCTCCCATCACCAGGCGCGGCCGGTGGGGGCGGCGCTGGAGGGCCTCGGTGATGCGCAGCGCCTGCTGCTGTCGCCGGGGCTCGGAGGAGAAGTCCAGGTGGGCCGACACCACGTCCACGAGCCGGCCGCCGCCCAGGTCCACGGCGGCCAGCACATAGCCCTTGTCCACGGGCCGGACGCCCTCGAAGCGCCACGACTCCGTCTCCACCAGCGGCTGGTGGGAGAGCAGCGCGGTGCCCCGGTTGCAGAAGCCCTGGAGGTGCAGGTGGGGGCCGTGGAACAGGTGCGCGTAGCCCGCGCGTTCCGCCAGCCGCTCCAGCGGGTCCACCTTCCCGCTGAGCAGCCCGGCCCGGTCCACCTCCTGGAGCGCCACCACGTCCGCGTTCTCCCGCGCGAGCAGCCCGGCCATCCGGTCCAGGTGGCCCAGCAGCCGGTGGCGCGGGAGCAGGAAGGGCAGGGGAATGGGAAGCGTGGGCGCGCCCTGCGCGATGTTCAGCGTGAGCACCTTGAGCATGACGCGCCCTCCTCCCGCCCCGTGCTCGGGCCTACGGCTTGAGCTGGAAGTACAGCAGATCGCTGGAGCCGCGCGGCGTGTAGTCGCGCCCGTCCTGGTGCACGGGGGCCGCGAAGTCACCACCCACCAGCACCGAACCCCCCGGCTGTGGCGCCAGGTGGAGGGTGGGGTAGTAGTCCCCGCTCAGGAAGTCCCGGTCGAAGGAGCGGGACCAGAGGTGCGCGCCGCCCGACGCGGAGTAGCGCGCCACGAAGGGCGTGAGCCCGAAGCCGCTCGGAGCGCCAAGGGGGCCACCGCCCAAGTTGTAGTCGTAGCCGTAACCGGTGACGGTGATCGTTCCACTGGCGTCCGTGACGAGTCCCCGGGCGGCGGCGGCTCCGAAGCCACGAATCCACCCGTCCGCCCCCGAGGCGCTCAGCGTGCCGGTGAAGCCACTGACGTTGTCCGGGCCGCCCGGGTCGCTCGGACTGCCTCCGATGTGCGTGGTGCCGCCGAAGGTGAAGCTCTCGCCGAGGTTGGCGGTGAAGGCCACGCCGCTCGTGCCCAGCGGCTGGACCCCGACGACCTCGCCGTAGGCGCCGGAGAACAGCCGCTTCCACACGAAGGCGCCCGAGGCGTCGTACTTCGCGATGAAGGGCGCGCGCGTGCCGGTCTGCCCATCCCCGAGGTCGGCGTTGCTGTTCACATGGCCGGCCACGAGGACGTTGCCCGAGGCGTCGGTGGCCACGGCCCGGACCCAGCCCGGCAACGCGGAGTTGCCCGCCTCGAAGGATCTGGACCAGAGGTGCTGGCCGCTCCAGGAGAACTTCGCGACGAAACCGCCCGGGAAGGGATCCTCCGGGTAGACGCTGGAGGTGCCCGCGAAGAGCGGTCCGCCTCCGAGGTCCATCTGGCCGTGGTAGCCACCGCCGACGATGAGGCTGCCGTTGGCATCGGTGGCCACCGACATGGGAATCACCGCCCAGTGCTCGAGCTCGCCCTCGGGCGGACGCACGTAGGTGGCGGAGAAGCCGTGGGCCCACTGGGTCTGCCCGGTGGGGGAGAACTTCGCGATGAAGAGCGCGGGATTGAAGCTCGTGGGCACGTAGGGCAGGGGGCCGGTGCCGAGGTCCGGCGCACCGCCGTAGTTGCCCACCACGAGGATGTTGCCCTGGGGCGTCACGGTGAGGGCGCGCACCCGCGCGTTACCGGTGGTCACCTGGCGGGTCCACACGGGCGTCCCGTCCGCGGTGTAGCGCGCGAGGGCGAAGCCCTTTTCATTGGGGAAGGGCGCGTCACCGAAGAGGCCCGCCGCCACGAAGTGGCCCTGCGCATCGGTGGCCAGGGCATGCAGCCGTTCGGGGCCCGCGCCGCCGTAGTGCCGCGTCCACCCGGTGAGGCCTCCCCCCGTCCCGCGGTAGGTGCAGTAGGGCGTCGACTCCACGGTGAGCAGCAGGTGCGGGCGCAGCGGGTACAGGCTCCAGTCCGTGTCCGCCGAATAGAAGTCCACCCCGTTGGTGGACTCGGGCAGGAGGCCGAAGCTGTAGATGCCGTCACCCGTCACGATGGACGACACGTCGTACTCCGCCCAGGTCCCGGCCTCGATGGCGCCGAGGTTGCCCACCGGGCCGCCAATGAGGGCCGGGCGGGTGTTCCAGTCGAAATCGAGGACAGGGGGCGTGGGCCAGTCGTCGCTGGCGCGGTAGAGCACTGGCCCGTCCGTGGTGGCGTCGGTGGCGTGGAGCCGCAGCTTCGCCTGACGCACGTTCCACTCCGCGGGAAGGCCGAAGCGGAACTGGAGGAAGGTTTCCAGCCGCTCGGGCGCCGCGTCCACCCGCAGCGCGGGCTCACTCCCGGTGCGGCGCGTGGGTTGGCTCTGGGACGCATACCCGTCGTAGGTCGCCTGCATGTCGATCGTCATCGTCTCCGTCCGGGGCAGGCAGCCGGGCCCGGACTCCGCGGTGAGGACGAGCTGGGGCCGCAGGTCCGTCCGGCTGTGCTCGCGCGAGGCGAAGTCCGTCCCGTTGCCCGAGGTGCCCCTCACGAGGAAGTCGACCTGGCCGTTGCCGTGCACCACGCTCGAGACGTCGTACTCCACCCAGGTGCCATGGGGGATGGTCCCCTTGTCGTCCAGGATGCCGCTGACCGGCCCGGGATGGTTGTTCCAGGTGAGGCCCGCCTCCGTCCATCCGCTGCCGGCGAGCTGGAGCTGCGGCCCGTCCGTGGTGCCGTCGAGCGCGTACAGCCGCAGCACCGCGCGGGTCACCGGGCCCGTCACCCCGCTCACGTGGAAGCGCAGGTAGCTGTCCGCCCACGGGGAGTTGTCCGCCACCAGCCTGCTCTCGCCGCCGAAGTTCCGCGTGGGGTTGTCCCGCTCCACGCGGGCATCGGCGCTTGCCGTGAAGGTCAGGGTCGTGGCCACGGCCTGCCGCAGGACCGCGGGAGACTCGGGGCCCACCTCCTCCGCGGACCGCTCCTCCGTCTGCCCGCCACCGCAATGGGCGAGCAGTGCCACCGCCGCGAGCCCTCCCACACACCGTCTTCCCCACGACCCGTTGTGTCTCATCCCGCCTCCCGGGGGCTGGTTGTCCACGCGAGGGCCGTGTGCACCCGGTGTGCCCCGGGGAGGTGCGTCCGGTGGAGGGGTTGGAGTGACGAAGTGGGTACGGGCGTGGCCTGGCGTGGGAAGAAGCTTTCCCGGGTTGGGCAGCGGGCGGCCTACCTGCCATGGCGCTTCGCGTCATGGCCGCGCCCGCACATTGTGGCCCGGGGTGGTGTAGATGGAGAAAGCCTTCCGTCTCGACCCGGAGCCATGTCCATGAGCACCAGCCCCCGGCTGAACACCACCACCGCCGCCACCTCGTCCGAGCGCATCTGGGAGGAGGAGATCCTTCCCCGGCTGCACGAGTACATCCGCATCCCCAACAAGTCCCCGGCCTTCGAGCCGGACTGGGCGAAGAAGGGGCACATGGACAAGGCGGTGAAGCTCATCGCCGGCTGGTGCGAGTCCCAGGCGAAGCACATCCCCGGGCTGAAGGTGGAGGTGGTGACGCTCAAGAACGAGAAGGGCGAGGAGCGCACCCCCGTCATCTACATGGACATCCCGGGCACCGGGGATGAGACCGTGGTGCTCTACGGCCACCTGGACAAGCAGCCCGAGATGACGGGCTGGCGCTCGGGCCTCTCCCCTTGGGAGCCGGTGCGCGAGGGCGACAAGCTCTACGGCCGCGGTGGCGCCGATGACGGGTACTCGGCCTTCGGCTCGCTCGCCGCCATCCGGCTGCTCAAGGAGCAGGGCATTCCGCACGCGCGCTGCGTGGTGCTCATCGAGGCCTGCGAGGAGAGCGGCAGCTATGATCTGCCCGCGTACATCGAGCACCTGGCGCCGCGCATCGGCAAGGCGTCGCTCGTGGTGTGTCTGGACTCCGGCTGCGCCAACTACGAGCAACTGTGGATGACCACCTCGCTGCGCGGGCTCGTCTCCGGCAACCTGCGCGTGGACATCCTCAGCGAGGGTGTGCACTCGGGTGATGCGAGCGGCATCGTGCCCTCGTCCTTCCGGATTCTGCGGCAGCTCCTCTCGCGCGTGGAGGAGGAGCACACGGGCCGCATCCGCGTGGACGGCCTCCACGTCCACATCCCCCAGGCGCGCCGCGAGCAGGCCGCCGCCGTGGCCGAGGTGCTGGGCGAGGAGGTGCACTCGAAGTTCCCCTGGGTGCCCGGCTCCCGTCCGATGACGACCGACCGCGCCGAGCAGATCCTCAACCGCACCTGGCGCCCGGCGCTCTCCGTCACGGGTGTGGAGGGCATGCCGGCCCTGGGCAGCGCGGGCAACGTGCTGCGCCCCTTCACCGCGGTGAAGCTGTCCATGCGGATTCCTCCGCGCCTGGACCCGAAGGCGGCCATCCAGGCCCTCAAGCAGACGCTGGAGGCGGATCCGCCCTACGGCGCCAAGGTGAGCTTCGAGGGGGAGAAGGCCAGCGCCGGCTGGGACGCGCCGCCGCTCGAGAAGTGGCTGGAGCAGGCCACGCACGAGGCCTCGCGCTCCTACTTCGGCAAGCCCTTCATGGCCATGGGCGAGGGCGGCACCATCCCGTTCATGGAGATGCTCGGCAAGCGCTTCCCCGAGGCCCAGTTCCTCATCACCGGCGTGCTCGGCCCCAACAGCAACGCGCACGGGCCCAACGAGTTCCTCCACATCCCCACCGGCAAGAAGCTCACCTGCTGCGTGGCCAGCGTCATCGCCTCCCACTTCAACCGGTAGGCACCCAGTTTTCCGCTGACCGGAGGAGGCGGTGCAGGCGCTCGCGCTCGGCTGCGGCCCCGCCTCCGAGCAGAAAGGGAGAAAGAGACTGGGCGGCCTCTCTGACTTGAGAGAAGGAAGCGGCTGCCCAATCGCTTGGTTCGAGAAGTCGCGTCACGGGTGTTGACCGGGGAGGTGGAGTCAAAGCAGAGGTGGTTTTCGGTGCCCTCATGTCACCAAGGACGGAGGAACATGGCCAGAGCGTCTGCCCCCTGCTGCTCTTGGACATCGACAGCCGCTACCGCCCTGGAGAACGTGACGTTCCTGTCAACAGCGACCGGACTGTGAAGACGCGGAGTTGGAACGAGCGCAACGCGCTGGTTCAGCTCCCCTTCAGTCCCGGCGTCGCTCCGCCACGCGGTAGAGGTAGGTGAGGGAGCAGTCCAGCAGCGACTGTTGTGAGCGCATGTAGTTGCGGGCCCGGACGAAGGGAAGCCAGACGCGGTTGCCTACGAGTACCTGGGTCTCCTCGAGCCTCTTGCGCGGAATCCACCGGCCGCCCAGGTTGCGCACCAGCACCGCCCCCAGGTACGCGCCTATGGCGGGCACCGCGTGCTCGTCGATGGCTTCGCGCAGGCGGCTCTTGGGGAACTCCTCGCGCCAGAAGTAGAAGTCGGCATCCGAGAGTGATTCGGGCGTGGCCTCGAAGACGGACGGCACCTCCGAGTGCAGCAACCCCACCAGGTGCTCCGCGTAGAGACCGTACTGCTGGAGAGCACGTTCCACACTCTCTACATCCGCAGGAAGGGCAGAGTCAGCAGGGAGCCACTCCTCGGGCTCGGGGGGGTGCCACGCATTGAACTCGGCAATCCTGCGCTGGCGCTCGTGACTGGCGGCGCTGTCCACCACCCGCGAGAGAAGCGGGGCCAGGTCCGGGTGGAAGCGGGGTTCCACAGGGGCGAGCATGGCACTGCGCTCATGCAAGGTGCGCAGCACCGTGTCGAAGTCGAGGTCCGGCCGGAGGTGGGCGTGGGCGCGAGCCTGCGCGAGCCGTGCCTCCTTGCTGGCGAAATCCGCTACGGTGGGCCACGTCACGAGGAGGACGGAGCCGTTGGGCAGTTCCTCCACACGGTGGGCTGGGGTGGACAGCATTCGCTCGCGACCGACCGTCTCCACCAGTTTGGGGCTGAAGACGTTGAGCCAGAACACCTCGTAGACTTTGTCGAACCCGTCTCTGCGGCGAGTCTTCTTGTCGCGGCCGAAGCTCGGAGAGTCCGCCAGTATCATGTCATCACTGCTGTGAGCCACGGCATGCATGACGGGATAATGGGAGGCCCATGCGCGCACCATTTCCACGAAGCGGTGGCAGCGCTCCGCCTCCGCGAAGAAGGAGAGGGGCTTCACGTTGATGAAGAATCCTAGATTGGGAGGCAGCGGCGGAAACCAGAGACTGAGCGACATGTCCAACGCGGGCCACTCCGTCCGATAAAGTCCGATTCCCAATGTTCTTTGACCGCGCTCCTCTTCAAGGGACCTCCAGACGGCGGCGCGGGAGTATTTGCGGCGCCGCTTGCCTTCAACGACGTCCGGCATCCACTCGCCGGCGTACTCCTCGAGTGCCTGGAGAAAGGGCTCCATCTGTCCCTCCAGCGCCGCCTGCTGGTCGAAGACAGTGTCGAACTCGAGTCGGAGGAGATCCTCCGGTTTCAGATCGTTCACGCTCAGCCACTTCATTGAAACACCACCTCGACTCCCGGAACTGCGCTCTCGACTGCGTCCACAGCGCTATTCAACAGGTTCACATTCTTGGGCATGAGTTTGCCCCCCTCGTAAATGAGGCGAACTCTCGACACCTGCACCTCACCGCTCCCTGGGAAAAGGGACTGGAGGGAGCCTCGGCGGATATCCAGCGTCTCACCGTATTTCTGTAGGGCCTCGCTTGCGTCCTCGATCATTTGAGCCTTCAGGGCTTTTTCCCTCAACCCCGAGAGGTCGCGGCTCTTGAAGCTGAACGTCTCCAAGCGCCGTGGCCCTCCACCGAGCCCGCCTTCCTCGATGACGAGCACGTCCGCGTAGCGCAGGCCGGTGCCCGGCTTCCGCACGCCCACCTGTATTTCTATGCGGGGCCTGTCGAAGTCCCCGAGCAAGCCGCGCTGTGACCGAGGCTTCTTCGCGTCCTCTTGCAGCAGCCTCACCATGTCGCGCTCGAAGGCCAAGCCCCGGGCAAACCACCCACGCAGCTGCTCGTAGGGGGCCCACTTGAGGGGGCCCTCGGCGGCCGTGCCACTCTCCACCTCTTTGATGCGCTTGTTGTAGTAGGCGACGTACTCGCGCCAGCGCGGGTTGCCCTGGGCCTCGGGCGGCGGGGCTTCAAGGACGGGGCGGTGCTGCTCCAGCACCCTCACGTCCTTGGGCAGGCGCGGACCCGTGGCCTCGAGCTCCGCCGCCGCGAGCTTCGCCTCCACCACCGGGAGCGTGTGTCCCACCCCCTCATCCACCAGCGAGGCCAGAGTGCCCTGTCGCTCCGCGGCACCAGCTTTCGTGGCGGAGGGACGTGCGGCATCGTCCGCCGCGGCGGTGGCTTTCCCGGCGTCGGCCCCCGCGCCAGTCTTCACGAGCGGGGAGCCCGAGGCCCCAGGCCTGGCCTTTGACATGAGCGGCCGGGCCTTGGCCGCATTCCCCCCTGCCTCGTGCAGCGCCAGCGCGGCGTCCGCCCCTCCCTCGACCACGAAGCGCCCTGCCTCACGGCTGGCCCGGATGTACCCCGCCAGGTCGCGCAGGCCCTGGAGGTTCATCACTCCTTGGAGCTGCCGCGCCGTCTCGGTCAGGGCCCGCAGCCGCGCTTGCGCAGCTTCCACCCCCGTGCGCAGGCGCGAGCGCACGCCCGCGGCGCCTTCCCCTTTGGCGAGGTAGCGCACGCCCTTGTAACCCCCGATGAGGGCCAGCACCAACGCAGGTGCCGCCTCACGCGTGCCCTCCTCAATCTCGCCGTTCCACAGCAACCACGCGCCATGACCGGAGGTGGCGATGAAGTGGTAGCTGCCCAGCGGAACACCAAAGGTGACGTGGTCAAACGCACTCACCGCCATGTCGTCCGCCGAGGCGTTGAGCACCCACTCCTTCTCGGCCTTCTTGAGGGCCTCCTGGTACTCCGGCGGCAGTTGGCCGCGTATGGGGTAGAATGCGAACTCCTGCCCATCCAGGGCCGCAGGTGAGCTGGAGAGCGTGTCCTCGCCAAGCCGGCGAAGACCTCGGGCCATTTGCTCAAGGTTGGACCCCCGCTCCACACGGGCCGTGGGCTTCAGTCCCCGCTTCTCCAGGGCGGCCTGGAATGCGGGCAGCAGCTTGAGGACTTCCTCCAGCCGCTTGTCCTGGGCCAACAGCAAGAGAATCTCCCTCAGGTCATCGTCATAGGCCGAGTCGACGATGAAGACGGAGAGGACCAGAGCGTTGAGGCGCCCATAGGCTCCGGTGGCCTTCTTGAGAAGGGAGGTGCGCTTTTCGTTGAGCAGGCGGGCGACGTCCTCGCGCGGTGGGCCCAGGGCGCCGAGTCGCACGGCACTCCAGTCGTCCAGGGCCTCCAGCAGGCGGGGCATGTCCACGCGCTGCTGCAGGGCGAGGACTTCTCCGGGCGAGGTGCAGGTGAGGAAGGGCGCCAGCAGCTCGTCACGGCTGGAGGAGAAGTCGGGCCAGCCTGGGGGCACGGCCTGCCCTCCGCACGAGGGCGGCTCCTGCGGGGGAGGCCTCGCGCTGGCCACCTCGTACGCGGGAGCCTCGCCCGCGCTGGCCAGAGCAGCGTCCGGGCCCAGCCCGCGCGCGCTGCGGCGGCGGTGCAGCCGCTCCTGCTCACCCGGCTCGGCGGAGAGGGCGTGCTCGCCCGTCCCCATGGAAGCAAGAGGGGCGGGCGTCTCGAGCGCGGGCGTACTGGCCCCCGCTTCTCGCAACATGGAGAGCGCGCGGGGGCCCTCGGGGGGGGGGCCGCCCGGCTGCGGCGCCAGGGTGACGCAGCCGGTGGAGAGCAGCACGGCTCCCAGCAGCACCGCCCACCTGGGCGCCCACGCCTCAGCGCGCATTGTCCACCCCCAGGCCCAGCGAGGCGAAGGCTCCTGGGCGCAATGCCCCATCCGCCTCCGGGAAAAGCAGCGTGCCGCCCTCGGCCAGCGCGTACAGCTTGTGGCCGAAGCGCCAGCGCACCTGGCCCGAGTACAGGTGGCGCGCCCCTGGCTGGCCCAGCCCCAGTGCCAGCCCACCCACAGCCCCACCGGGGCCGTGTCCGAGCCCAGCTTGAGGGCATGCACCAACTGGCCCCAGCCCGAGAGGCTGTCCTAGTCCTCCCGACGCACCAGCCCAGCGCCCACCTCGCCGCCCAGCCGCAACCGAACCGGGGCGCCCAGGTTGAGGCCGAACGCCTCCCCCTTGGCCAACACCAGCATGGGTGTCAACTTGGACGTAGCTCTCCACTGTGCCCACACCGCCGCCCGGTAACAGCGCCAGCCCGGTAGCCTCCAGGCGGGTCAAGTAGCACCACCCTCCCGTTGAGGATGCCGGGCGCGGCGGAGTCACCGCCTCAGCGGGGGGGGGAGCGGCCCCTCCTGCCTGGGACAACAGCAGCAGCACCAGCAGTGCGGAAGTCATCGGCGCCTCCAACGGCAGGCTCCGAGGCTAACAGAAATCTTTCAAACTCCGGAGAGACGAGACAGAGCGGGCGAAATATTACTTCCAAGGTCCGAATGCGCGCGTCGGCCCATCGTGATCATCAGGATCGGAGCATCGTGATCAACGAGATCGGCCATCGTGCTCAGCGGGCCAATGGGCCCGAGGATTACGCTGGAGGTCAGGTGGTTCGCTCTACGAGGCCCGTCGGCTGGTGGCAACCGGACGCTGGAGGGCGGGCGAGCCGAGCGAGCACGCTGGACGGCATTCGTCGACGGCCCTCCACGAGGAGGGCCGATGGCCACGGAGCGACTGTCCATGCGTCACATACTCAAGAGCGGGGTGACGCGAGCGTGCCGCTACGAGCCGGGAGTGCAGCGCACGTACGAGAAATTCGCGCGGCACTGAATACTGGGATCCGTCATGGGGCTGCTATGCTTCACCATAGGTGGGATCAGCAGAACAGAGCAATCATGTTCGATGAAGATGAACTCGTGATGTTTTTCGGAATTACGGCCGCCTTGGGACAGGCGGTCAAAAATTATACAACCGGATGCTCGCTGTGCGGCGAGCGAAGCATCGTCAACAAACTCGATGAACTGAAAAGCAACGTCGCCGAATTTTCTGGTGGCGATGCGGAGTTCAAAAATGTGGATTGCGTCTGCGCGGATTGTTTTGAGAAGAGGAAGATATGCCGCTGCGAGGTGACCGGGAAGGTCATACTCCAGAGGGACAATGTTGTGGACCAGTTTCTATCCACGCCTATGCGGGATAACCTATACCCGTATCACCGATACTGTAGCGTCTCGCGCTTTCTCTCGAAGGAGGGATTGCGGCAGATTGAGAAAGAACATGCCGGTGTTCAGGATTGCCTGAGGAACTGGGCCGGAGGAAGCAAGCGTGACCGTCTTCCCGGATACATGGTTGAAGCCATTGTCGAAATAAAGACGTTCGAGCGAAACAAGAGCATTGAAGATGTCGAGTATGACCTCAAGTGGCATGCCGCACAGGTTGGCGGGAATGCCTACTTGAACTTTTACTGGGACAGACACAGGGAAGAGCAGCAGGACCGCTATCTGGCCGGACATGGACCGCGAGGCAATCCGTACTACCGGACCCGCCGCTGGACCGATGTTTGGTACTCCGGACGTGCGGTTGCCGTGCGTGCTGTGCCGCTGCCTGCGCAGCCTCGGGAAAAGCAGCAGAAAGCCCGCAGCCGCCCACCGGAGCCGCGACGGGAGGAGGAGCCGGAAGTCCGTTTCCGGCGGGTCCTTGGACTGGCTGAGGTCTTCACCAGGGAAGAACTGAGGAAGGCGTACAAGGACAGAATGAAGATGTATCACCCGGACCGGGTTTCGGACCTGGGAGAGGAACTTCAACAGCTTGCGGAGGAGAAAACGAAGGAGATCAACGCCGCCTTTTCCTATTTCAAGGCGCGGGTGCGCTGACGCTGGTGACCGAGTAGGCGGGCCTCGCTGGAGGACGGTACCCAGGTGGAACTACCGCTACTGCTCCCGGGCGACTTCGTGCGGGACTTCGGCTTTGTGTGTGGAGCTGAGCACACCGCTCCGGAAGTCAAAGCCGCAAGCCATTGCGAGGCCCCTCTCAACTAGCAACTTCGGCCTCTGAGATCTGATCCAGGCTCAGCCCTGCAACTCCCGCAGCGTCACGGAGGGCGGCGCGTCCAGCACTCGCCGGGTGGCGAACATCCCCGCGCTCACCGCCGCCAGCACCCCCAGCCCGCCACCCACCGCCGCCAGTCCGCCTGCCAAGGCAGATTGAACACCTGCGTGGCGATGACCCCGGCCAGCACGGAGGCGGCGCACGCCGCGGTGAGGCCCGACAGTAGGCCAATGGTCGCGAACTCCGAGACCTGCGCGAGCCGCAGCGGTCGGCGGCTGCCGCCCAGCGCCCGCATGACGCCTCCTTCCAGCAACCGCTCGTCCTGACTGGCGCTGACCGCAAGCCATCATCACCAACAGGCCCGCGAGCAGCGAGAAGTAGAACACCACGGGCCCTGGTCCTCTCCTGGGGCCAGGGCCTTCGTGTTCGTGCCGCATGCTCAGGAGAGGGCCACGGGCGCGGGGGGCGCGGCGGCCTGGAACTGGCTGATGCCGGCGAGCTCCGGCGGGGCGCCCGAGAGCAGCGACTGCAGCGCCTGGGGATTCTGCGCGAGCTGCTGGAGCAGCTCGGGGTTCTGCATGAGCTGTTGGAGCAGCTCGGGGTTCTGGAGCAGCTGCTTGGCCAGTTCCGGGTTCTGCTGCAGCAGCTTCTTCAGCAACTCGAGCAGGCTGCTCGCGCCCTGGGCGCCACCGGCCGCGGGAGCCCCGCCCTCGGCACCACCGGCCCCACCCGCGCCCTCGGCGCCACCGCCCTCGGCGCCACCCTTGGCCCCGGCCCCTTCCAGGCCCAGCCCGCCGAGCAGCTTCTTGGAGTCCACGCCCAGGGTGTCACACAGCTTCTTGATGCCCTCCACCGCGCCCTTGCGGTCCCCCGAGGTCAGCTTCTGGGTGATGTCCGAGACGAGGCTGTCCAGCTTCGCCGCGCCCGCCTGCGGGGCTCCGCCCACCGGCGACGAACGGGAGAGGTTGGAGAAGGAACCGACCGCACTGCCCTTGATGGAGGAGATGCTCATGGCTTGGACCCCGAGAGTTGGTGAGGGAGGCGCCCACTTGTGGGCGGCGTGCTCACCCTGGAGCAGGAGGTGTGCCAGCCACCTCCACGCACCTTGGGTCCCGGTAACTGCCCGGAACTCCTCGGGAAGGGCCCGAGGGCCCGTCTCTCCTGGTGTCACCAGGCTCCACCGGGAGGCCCGGGAGCCTGGTGACCGCCGTCATCAGGTGATGACAACAGTCACCACCTGGAGGGCGGGAGGCAGCTCAGGACTGCGTGGGCTCGGTGCCGCCACCCTCGGGGGCCGGAGTGCCCTCGGCGGCGGCCTCGGCGGGAGCGGACTCCTCGCCCTCGGCGGCTTCCTCGTCGCCGCCCTCGTCCACCGGCGCGTCACCGCGGGCCTCCGCCTCCTGCTGCTCCTTCACCTGGTCGTCGCTCATGAAGCCGACGGGCGAGTCCTTGCGGTTGAGGAAGCGCACCGACTTCTTCGAGATGGCGTACATCTGCTCGGCCACCGCGGCGGGCACCAGCGAGTGCTCGATTTGAGCGGGCTCCGGGCGCTCCACCACGCCGAGCGCGCCTTCCTCGAGCTGCTTGGCCTGCGTCTCCGTCAGCTCCAGGCGCCGCAACTTCCCCTTGCGCGTCATGAAGTAGAAGACGGTGGCGCCCACGTCCACGGGCACCTGGCCGTTGAGCACCAGCTCGCGCAGCTTGCGGTCCAGCTCCACCTGCTTCTTGGACTCCATCCGCTGGGCGGCCTTCGAGCCCGGCAGCGGCGGCAGCTTGGGAACGATGCCGCCCGTAGGCTCACCGCCCGGCCGCCCACCCTGGGGACGTCCACCCTGCGGGCGTCCTCCACCGGGGCCCTGCGGGCGTCCTCCACCGGGGCCCTGGGGGCGTCCACCCTGGGGGCGTCCTCCACCGGCGCCCTGCGGACGGCCACCGCTCTGCGGAGGACGTCCACCGCCGCGGTCGTCACGGCGGGGCGGACGATCGTCACGCCCCCGTGCCTCACGGGGTTCACGGGGCTCACTGTCCTGACGGGCAGGCGGGCCCTCGCGCCGGGCCTCCTGCGACGGGGCGGGACGGCGAGCAGTCGGGGCGGTGCTGTCCGCCTTCTTGGCCTGGTCCTCGGAGACCAGGCCAGCCTTCAAGAGCTTGTCACGCAGGTTCTGCATAGGTGGCGTTGTATCCCGTACATTGGCGCGCGCAAGCCGTCCCTTGCCGCTCCATCACCCACCCCGTAATTTGGGCAACCCCGCATGGAGCCGGAGGAGTCGTGACCCGTTTCCCCAAGTTCGCCCTCGCCGCCACCCTGGCCCTGGCCACCGTGGCCTGCCAGGACCCCGTCGACAAGGCGGCCAAGGCTCGCATCTTCTCGCCCGAGGACCCGCCCAAGGTGGTGGCCTCGGCCGCCGAGAAGCTTCCGCCCGAGGACGTGGCGGACAACCCCCGGGTGGCCCGCCGCATCCTCTCCATGGACGCCGCCGAGGTGACCGAGCGTCTGGGACCCCACGCTTTCAAGGCCACCGTCAGCTACGAGTGGACGGGCGCCCAGGGCACCGTGCCCACCAAGCTCACCGAGACGCGCACCTTCCGCGCTGGCCGGGGTGGTGTGAGCGGAGATTTCCATGGTGTGCTGGAGAACAGCCGGGACCAGGGCCTGGAGGTGATACGGGTGGGGGGCCAGGTGTACGCCCGCAACCGCTACGGCACCTTCCGCCAGCGTCTGCGCGACCGCGGCATGGCCGAGCGCACCCGCACCGAGCTCACCGGCGCCATCCGCGACCTGGACGCGCTCTTCCGGGGCCGGCTGTTGCTGTCCCCCCAGGGCACCGTCACCCACGAGGGGCGGACGGCCTGGCGCTACAACGTGTCGCTCGGCCCGGAGGGCGATACCGGCACCGCGCCGGCCGTGCTGCCCGCGCTCGCCGAGCCCAAGGGCGGCCGGGATGACACCACCAAGCGCCGCCTGGCCTTCTTCGAGAACCGCACCCCCAAGTCGCTCAGCGGCGAGGTGCTGGTGGACCAGGAGACGTCCGTCGTCCTCAAGACGCGCCTGGACGGGCGCATCGTCGTCCCCGCCAATGAGGCCGGGGGCGCCGCCGAGCTGCGCATGGTGCTCGAATCCGCGCTGAGTGAAATCGGCCAGGACCCCCAGCTCAAGCCGCCGGAGAACTTCCTGCCGGACGCGGACAAGCCGCAGGGCATCGCCGACGCGCTGGACCGCTTCGGCATCCCCCGCAACAAGCCCGAGGGCGCCACCCCGCCGGGGGCCCCGCAGCCCGCCGACGAGCCCGCGGACGAAGAGGGCAACTGAACCTGGCAGGTGTTGCAAGGGAGTCAGGCCGCTACAGGGAGGCACCGGCCTGTTGGAAGAAAATTTGACCCTCTACTTGCGATCTCTAGAATCCTCTACGGTTGCGGACCGGACGCATCCGACATGAGCGGATGTTCAGGTACCCACTGCAAGGGAGCGGAGATGGAGCGCAAGGTCGGTAGCAGCACGACGGTGACGTCCAAGGAGGTCAAGGCCGCGTTGGAGAAGACGCAGACCCTGACGTCCGAGGAGGAGAAGGTGCTGCGGCTGCGGCACGGAGCCGGTGCGCCCAGCAAGAGCGCGCCGCTCCCGCGAGCCGCGGGCAACAACGAGCAGCTGGGTGACGAGCTGCTGCTCATCGAGATGCAGCTGATGAAGGCCATGCGCGAGCGCACGGGCCAGACGCGCTCGGCGAGCAAGCCGAAGGCGGCGGCCACCGGCACCAACGCGACGAAGGACAAGATCGTCCGCGCGCTGCGCAAGAAGAAGTAGTCCCCCGGCAAGTCCAGGGGAGGGCGCTCATCGGTCGAGCAGAGCCACGAGGCGGGCCCCCGCCTCGGGGAGCGTCAGTCCTTTTGCCGAAATCTCCGTGGCGAGCGCCTCGGCGTCGTCGGTGCCGCCCCGGGAGAAGAGCCCCTGGAGCCATCGGCCGGCGGTGGGGTTGCGCCACCAGTCCTCGTTGAAGCGGCCGGTGAGGTGCGCGGTGAGGCGCGTCTCCAGGGCCCAGGCGCGCAGGTAGCGCGTCACGTAGAGCTGGGGGTCCACGTCGAAGAGGAAGAAGCCCGGGTGCGCCTCGACGAAGAGGGCACGCCGCTGGGCATCCGCGTACTCCTCGGCCCGCTCGGGCGAGGGGCCGTGCTCGTACAGGGACAACTCGTAGGGCAGCTTGGCGCAGTGCCGGCGCAGCACGGTGAGGGCCTGGAAGGCGGCCATGCGCGAGGCATCGCGCGCGGTGGCCGAGGGCTGGCGCAGGTAGCGCTTGAGCCACTCCTCGTCCGTGAGGAGCCGCTCGAGGAGGGTGGCGTAGGCCTCCGTCACCGAGGCGTCCTCCAACCGGCGCAGCTCCAGCGGCAGCTGGTCCGACACGTGGGCGTGGTGCAGGGCGTGGCCGTACTCGTGCAGGAGGCTGCCGAGGGCGTCCATCCCCGCGCGCCGCTGGAAGACGAGGCGGACTTCGCCGGGCACGCGCACCGCGGTGGTGAAGGGACGGGAGGCCTTGCCGGGCCGCTCCTCGTCATCCAGGCGGATGCGGCCCTCGGCGGACGGGTGGAAGCCCCACTCGCCGAGCCAGCGGACGACGGCGGGCAGGGTGTCCTCGCGGCGGAAGAAGCCGCTGAGCCAGGGCACCTGGGTGGCGGCCTGCAGGTCATGCCTGCGCGCGTGGCCCGAGGGGAGGGGACGCAGGTGGGGCTCCACCTTCCGGAGGACGTAGGCGAGCACGTCGCGGTAGGCGTCCTCGGTGAGGCGCAGCGTCTGCGCGGCGGCCTCGGCCAGGGGCTGGAGCGCGATGCCGGAGACGTCCTCGCGCAGGGCGGTGTAGCTGGGGGCGCGGAGTTTCTCGGTGACGCGGAAGGAGGCCTCGCGGCGCTCGCCGTAGCGGCCCCGGTTGTCCCAGAGGAAGCCGCCCGTGGCGCCCTCGAGCAGGGCGCGCCGGCCGCGCTCCGGCTCCTGGGGGAGCTGGCCGAGCGCCTCGCCGAAGGAGAGGGTCTGGTCGTCGATGTGGAGGCGGGAACGGGCCTCGAGCTGGGCGACGGCCTCGGCGGCGGGGGCGGCGAGGGCCTCCTCTACCTGGGTGGCGATGAAGTCGCGCAGCAGCCGCAGGCGGCGCACGCCGAGCAGGTCGCCCTTGGCCTGGGCCTTGGGGATGGACTCGGTGACGGCGGCGAAGGCCTCGGGGGAGGCGATCTCGGGCGAGTCCTCGTAGAGCGCGCGCAGGGGGAGGTCCTGGGCGAAGCCAGCGGCGTGGCGGTACTGGAGGGTGGCCAGCTCGGCGAGGAAGTCGTCCAGGCTCGCGCGCAGGGCGGGGATGGGGCGGTCCATGGCGTGACGGAAGGTAGACACTTCGGCCACGGGGGAAAAGAGCCGAGTCGGCGGAGCGTGCCGCGCTGGACCCTCTTCTCAGAAAAGCTACCGCGCCTTCTTTCCGCCCATCAGTTCGCGGAGTGCCTTCGTCGGCTTGCGAGGATGCCTGGTCAGGTCCGCCACGCGCTCGAATGTTTCCTGGCTCACCACGATGCGAGGAGGGGTGAGCAGGTCGGCGGGCAACTCACGCAGCGCCTGAAGGTGGTGCAGCAGTGCCTGCTCGATGAAGTGGCCCTTCTTCACTCCATGGGCCTCTACATAGCGCTCGACGAGTTCCTTGGTGGTCTCGGAGACAAATGCGGAGAGCTGGGTTCCGGCCATGGCTGTGCCGTTCTACCTCACCCCGCCAAAGTTTCCAGAGGAGCAGGCGAGCGCGATGAGACGCTGTGCAAGGCCATGGCCAGGATCGCTCCCTGCGCGGAGCCGGGTCCCAACCGTCTCCCGTGGGCGATGGCCGTCCCCGATCTGGCCTTGGCCGCTCCTAAGCCAAGCAAAGTAATTCCGTTCAGGGGGTAGGTTCCGGCCGCGAAGGGGAGCAACTGGTCCGATGGTCGGACCAGTCGGCACGGCGCTCGGCCAGAAGGTGCCCTCCGCGTTGCTGCAAGAGCACCCCTGAACGGATTTACTTCGTATGGCTTAGTGGAGTGTCCGCGAAGTTTTTGGACATAGTCGCCGGGGGCCCGACGCCCGGACTGCTGGCTCGGGAAACGGCACCGGCCCTACGACTATGTCCAAGGATTTGCCGGACACTCCACTAGCTGCAGCGCAGGGGCCACCCCAGCACGCGTGGTGTTGAGCCTCGAGCAGTCACGGTGCCCCAGACGCCCACGCCCCTGCTGCCTCCCCCTGGGGGGCCACCTGGGCCAGCGTGTGCCCAATGGGGCTGCACCGCCTCTCCACCGGCCCGGCTCACACCCCTCGTGGCACCTGTCAGCAGCCCTCCTCGTCCCCTCGGCTCCTGCCCTCTCCCTCCACACTGCCCCCATCCCGCCTATACGCCAACACGTGGAGGTTTATGGGCGCTACCAGCATGTGCCGTTCGCGCAGGTGACTGGGCTGCTTTCGGCAACCTGCCCCGCCATGTCCTCAACTCGGAAGGAGATAGTACAGCGACTATAGCTAGAGCAGCGAAAGTGGTCCTCGGTGAGATCACCCCGGAGCCAGCCACCGTAGTTAAAACGCCACCGGTAATCCTCTGGCTCCACTCCGCCAAACACCGAGGCTTCGCAGGAGATGTGGCTGACGCCTGGATAAAGGTACCTGCAGGAGATCGATGCTGAGAGCGGCGGCGGGCAGGGTAGCTTGTAGTTGAAGACTAGGCTCGGCGGGTTGCTCTCGCACCCTGGGGCAAACCCGTAGCCGAGCTGCACCTTCGACGGCCCGTTCGGCCATGCGCTGTTGTAGTTGAGGAAGTGGCACCCGTTGAATGTCCGAGACGAACGGAGCAAAACATGCATGGGCGGGTTGGGCTCTCCGGTACTGGGGTCCGGCGCCACCTTTAGAACCTGTTTCGGTAGGAGCCTACCGGCCCCGGGAGCGGCCGAGGGAGTAGAGGGGCATGTAGGCACTGGGTGACTGCGGAAGTAGGACGAAACACCTGACTTCGGGAGTTCTCCCTCATGGGAGGTGAAGACCGAAG
>DASQMW010000002.1:0-15249 GCA_035645295.1 Archangium sp. | reverse complement strand
GGCGCCGCCTGCGCGGGAGCCGGGACCTGCGGCTCTGGCGCACGGGGTTGTGCCGGCTTGGGCGTGGCCGGGGCTGGCTGTTTGGCTTGGACCGGAGCCGGAGCCGCTGGGCGCGAAGCGGGAGCCGGTCCGGGTGGAGTGGGCGCCGCCGGTGTGCCAGTGGCGGCCGGCTTGGGCGCGGCTGGCTTGGGCGCGGCCTGCTGCTTCGGCATGGCCTGCTTCGGGGCGGCGGGCGGCGTGGCCGGTGCGCTGGGCGCCGGAGGGGGTGGCACCACGGGCGGGGCTGGCTCGTGTGCGGCCGGGACTTCGGGTGCCGCGACACGGGGAGCCGCCGGTGGAGGCGTGGTGGGGGCGAGCGGAGTCGCGGCCTGCTTGCGAAGCGCCTCCGCGGAGATGACCGGCCGCCCGCGCTTCCCCGTCGCGGGGGCCTGCGCGGGCTCATTCGGTCGGGGTGTTTCGACGGGTGTTCCAGCACTGGCCTCCGGCGTCTGTCCGGGAGCCTGCTCCAGCGCGAGCATGGGCACACCGGCCGCCGTGTCACTGGCCTTGGCGGCGCCCTCGGAGCCGTGATTGCGGCGGGCGACGATGCGATCGATGAGCGCCTTGCTGTACGCATCGAGGCGTACGAAGCGCACGGTCATCCCGGCGCGAGAGCCCTCGGCCTGGGATTTCACCACCACGCCCTCGCCGCGCAGCAGGCGCCCGCCATCGGCCAGCACCAGCTCGAAGGCGAGCCCCGTGCCCTCGGGCTTGGGCGAGCGCGTGGCGATGAAGAGGCCCCCACGCGCGACGTTCGAGCCGTACTTCTCGACGAAGTCCTCCTCCGTCGCGTACGGGAGGCGGATGCGCAGCGGGAGCAGCTTGGGCTCGACCGTCACCGTGCGTCACCGTCTCCCGAAGGGCCTCATTGCAGCGGGATGCGAGCGTCCTCGCCGCTGCTGGTGGGAATCAGGAGGGACAGCCCCGGCGCGATGGCGGCCGGAGGCACCTCGAAGACGAGGGTCATCGCTTCGCGCTGCTCGAGCTCCCAGGTGCGGTCCAGCTTGCGCGTCCCTCCAACGGTCTGGGCGTCATGGGCGACGGGGTACTCCTTGCCCCCCGCGTCCACCAGCCGCGCCGTCGAGAATGGCACGTGCACGGGCTTCTCTCCGGCGTTCACGGCGTCGAACTTCACGAGCAGGAACAGCTCGTCGGTGGTGAGGGACACCTTGCCGGAGCCGCGCAGGGAGTGCTGCGCCTCCATGCCCGTGGGCTGGAGCGCGAGCGTGTCCACCTTCACGGTCTCCTTGGCGGGCAGGGTGTACGTCCTGGCCTGCTCCTTCGCCTGGCCAGCGGCGAGGCCCGCCAGCCGTGCGTTGGGATCCGTCTCGTCGGGCGAGGCGGAGGGCGCCCCGCCCTGGTTCACGCGGTCCACCTCCTGGCGCAGCTTCTCCAGGGTGCGGTCCTCGCCCGTGGCGGGCTCCTCCTTCTTGCAGCCCCCGAGGAGGGCCGCCGCGCAGAGGAGCACCGCGAGTCCTCGGGTGCCCGGGCTCATGAGAGGTTCGTTCCCTTCACCAGCTCGTAGAACTTGTCGAAGGCGTTGGAGATGCGCGAGGGATCCTCGCCACCGCCCTGGGCCAGGTCCGGCTTGCCACCGCCGCGGCCGTTGACCTCCTTGGCCATCTCCTTGAGCAGGTTGCCCGCGTGGATGCCCTTGGCCACCACGTCCTTGGTCGCCGCCACCAGCAGGACGACCTTGCCGTCCTTCTCGCCGCCGATGACGACCACGCCGGACTTCATGCGATCTCTCAGCTGGTCGGCCAGCCCGCGGAACACGTTCGGATCCGCCGGATCCATCCGCGTGGCGAGCACCTTCATGCCGTTGATGTCGCGCGCCTGCTCGAGCAGATCCTTGCTGGAGCCGGCCTGGGCCTTGACGGCCACCTCCTCGACCTTGCGCTCCAGATCCTTCACGCGCTTCTGCGTGGCTTCCACGCGCTTGACGAGCTCCTTGGGCGAGGTCTTCAGCAGCTCGGCCGCCTTCTTCATCTCGCGCTCGGTCTCGCGCACGTACTGGAGCGCGCCGATGCCGGTGACGGCGGTGATGCGCCGCACGCCCGAGGCCACGCCACTCTCGGTCACCAGCTTGAAGAGGCCGATGTCACCGCTGCGCCGCACGTGGGTGCCGCCGCACAGCTCGGTGGACTGGGGGTGCACGGTGACGACGCGCACCGTCTCGCCGTACTTCTCGCCGAACATGGCGACAGCGCCGGACTTCCTCGCGTCCTCCAGGTTCATCACACGCGTCTGGGCCTCGGCGTTCTCGCGGATCCACCCGTTGACCAGGTCTTCCACCTGGTCCTGCTGCTCGGGCGTCATGGGCGAGAAGTGCGAGAAGTCGAAGCGCAGGTAGTCCGGCGCCACCACGGAGCCGGCCTGCTTGACGTGCTCGCCGAGCACCATCTTGAGCGCCTTGTGCAGCAGGTGCGTGGCCGAGTGGTTGGCGCGGATGGACGAGCGCCGCTCGCCGTCCACGCCCGCCTGCACCATGTCACCGACCTTGAAGGTGCCCTCGGTGACCTTCACCTGGTGGACGATGAGCCCCTGCACCGGGCGCTGCGCGTCCAGCACCTGCGCCTTGGCCTTGCCGCCGTGGCCCACGATGCGGCCGGTGTCGCCCATCTGGCCGCCGGACTCGCCGTAGAAGGGCGTGCGGTCCAGCACCAGCTCCACCTCGTCACCCACGGTGGCCTCGGTCAGCTCGACGCCGCCCTTGTTGATGATGGCGCGCACGGAGCCCTCGCCCTCGTGGCCCACGCCCTCGTAGCCGAGGAACTGGGTGGGGCCCAGGCGCTCGAGCAGCTGGAGGTGCACCGCGGCGATGCTCGTGCCCGTGCCGATGGGCCCGTCCGTGCCCTTCTCGGCCTCCTCCTTCTTGAGCTTCTCGTAGCCCTGGATGTCGGCCTCGAAGCCGCGCTCCTTGAGGATGATCTCCGTGAGATCCCACGGGAAGCCGTAGGTGCCGTGCAGCTCCCAGACCTTCTCGCCCGAGAGGATCTTCCCCCCGGACTGCTTCATCCGGGACACCTCCTCGTCGATGAGCTTCATGCCGCGGTTGAGCGTGCGGCGGAAGCTCTCCTCCTCGTGCTTGCAGACCTCGAGGAGGAAGGTGCGGCTGTCGCGCAGCTCGGGGTAGGCGTCGCCCATGAGCTCGATGACGCGGTCCACGATCTTGAAGAAGAACAGCTCGTCGAGCCCCATCAGCGAGCCGTGGCGGATGGCGCGGCGCATGATGCGGCGCAGGACGTAGCCGCGGCCTTCGTTGGAGGGCTGCACGCCGTCGGCGATGAGGAACGCGGCCGCGCGGCTGTGGTCCGCCACCACGCGCATGGAGGCTCCGCCCTCCTGGCTATAGGGCTTGCCCACCAGCTCGCTCACCCGGGCGATGATGGCCTGGAAGAGGTCCGTCTCGTAATTGGAGCGCTTGCCCTGCACGACGGAGGCGATGCGCTCCAGGCCCGCGCCCGTGTCGATGGACGGCTTGGGCAGCGGAATGAGCGGCGCGTCCTTCTCCTTGCGCTCGAACTGCATGAACACGAGGTTCCAGATTTCGAGCCACCGGTCGCAGTCACACGCCACGCCCTTGCACTCGCGGCCCGCGGCCACCTCGGAGCAGGGGATGTCGTCACCCTGGTGGTAGTGGATTTCCGAGCAGGGGCCGCACGGGCCTGTGTCGCCCATGGCCCAGAAGTTGTCCTTGAGGCCGAGCTTGAGGATGCGGTCGCGGGACACGCCCTGCTTGGCCCACAGCTCGAAGGCCTCCTCGTCCCAGGGGATGCCGCCCTCGCCGTTGAACACGGTGACGGCCAGCCGCGCCTTGTCCAGCCCGAGCGTCTTCGTCACGAACTCCCAGCCGTACGCGATGGCGTCGGCCTTGAAGTAGTCGCCGAAGGAGAAGTTGCCGAGCATCTCGAAGAACGTGTGGTGCCGGGCCGTGTAGCCCACGTTGTCGAGGTCGTTGTGCTTGCCGCCGGCGCGAACGCACTTCTGCGAGGTGGTGGCGCGGGTGTACTCGCGCCTCTCACGCCCCGTGAAGACGTCCTTGAACTGGACCATGCCCGCGTTGGTGAAGAGCAGGGTGGGGTCGTTCTGCGGCACGAGCGAGGACGACGCGACGCGGCGGTGGCCGCGCTCTTCGAAGAACTTGAGGAACGCCTCTCGAATCTGGGAAGCGGATAGGACAGAGGACATGGTGAGGGTATATGCCACAAGTGGTGGGTGCGCTGCGTTTCTTGTGGACCGAGCTAGGATCCACCTCCTGACATGCGCTCCCCATCCCACCTTGCCACCCTCCTGCTGCTCGTCTGCCCGGTAACAGTCCTGGCTCAAACCGACCCCCAGACGGCCTCGCTCGCCCGGCGGCTGAAGGAGGGGGCCGAGCCCGGGCACCGTGTCCAGGCGGCTCGGGTCCTGGGGGAGTCGGAGGATCCGGAGGCGCTCCCGCCCCTGTGCGCGGCGCTCCAGGATCCGAGTGGGGAAGTGCGGGCGGCGGCGGCCGGGGCGCTGGAGAAGCTGGAGGAGCTGGGGGGGGTGGAGTGCCTGGAGGCCCGGAAGGACGAGCCGGACGAGGCGGCCAAGGCGGCCCAGGGGTCGGCGCTGAAGAGCCTGCGCGCGCTGAAGGCCCGGCCGCCGAAGTTCTACGTGATGCTCGCCGAGGTGAAGGACACGACGGGGACGCTGTCGCCGGAGCTGGTGGAGGCCACCGAGGCGCGGATGCGGCGCAAGCTGACGCAGGTGGGGGCGTGGCTGGCCCCGGAGAAGGAGGGCGAGGCGGCGGCGAAGGCGGTGCTGAGCAAGCACAAGCTTCAGGGCTACCGGCTGGTGGCGGAGATCCGCCCCGGGCCCTCGGAGGGGTTGAAGCTGTCGGTGATGTGGCTGCGCTACCCCGGCAAGCAGCTGTTGGGGACTGCGCAGATCGAGGCGTCGGGGGGCGAGCCCTACGAGCTGCTCTGGGCGTTGGCGCCCCAGGCCATCCAAGAGGCCGCGGACTCGTTCAAGTAGAAATGGCGCACACCCCGGGTGCGCTGCGTTTCGCACGCACCGGACGCTAGGATTCGGTTCCCCGCATGCGGCGCTCGCTCTTGCTCCTCGTTCTGTTTCTTCTCTCGCTTCCTGGGACTGTCCTGGCCCAGGTGGATTCCCGGACGGCCTCGCTGAGCAAACAGCTCGGCCAGGGGCAGGAGCCGCGTGCGCGCTCCCAGGCCGCGCAGGGGCTGGGGTCCTCGGATGATCCGGAGGCGGTGAAGCCGCTGTGCGCGGGGCTGAAGGACCCGAGCGAGCAGGTGCGTGCGGCGGCGGCCCAGGCGCTGGGGAAGCTGAAGGAGGTGGCCGGGCTGGAGTGCTTGAAGGCCCGGAAGGGCGAAACGGACGCGGCGGCGCAGGCGGCCATCAAGGCGTCCATGCAGACGCTGCAGGAGCTGAAGAGCCAGACGCCGCGGGTCTACGTGCACTTCGTGGGAGTGAAGGACAAGACGGGCGAGCTGCGGCCGGAGGTGGTGAAGTTCGCCGAGGCGCGGATGAAGCGGAAGCTGACGCAGATGGGGGCGCAGCTGGCACCGGCGAAGGAGAGCAAGACGGCGGCGCAGGGGGTGTTGCGCAAGCACGGCATCAACGGCTTCCGGGTGCAGGCGGAGATCCACCCCACGGAGTCGGGAGGCCTGCTGGTGCGGATGGTGTGCATCGGCTACCCGGACCAGGCGCTGCTGGGAGACGTGGAGGTGCAGGCGTCGGGAGCGAAGCCCGAGGATTTGCTCAAGGTGCTGGCCCCGCGCATCGTCGAGGAGGCCGCGGACACGTTCGAGTGGGACACGTGAGTGAGCCGTCCCTGGGTCAGCGCAGCTGATCCCACTGAGCCATGTCCCAAGGGCCCTGAGCCTCGGAGGAGGCAGTCGCGGCTGGTGTCAGCGTGAACGGCAGGCTGGCAGGGTCGGCGTCGCTCACCGCCCGCATGAACTCCGAGAAGGAGAAGTCGGGCCTGAAGTACCCGATGCGCTTGAGCCGGTAATAGGATTCCGCAGTCGTTATGGAGCGCGTCATCTTGAGACACCACTCGCGCGCCCGCTCCATGGTGAACTCGTGGCTCAGATCCAGCGGATAGATTCCCGCCGACGACACACGTGGATCTTCGCGCCGTCGAGTGCCGAACTGCACCTCAAGCGTGCCCAGCTGCTTGCTCAGGTCCGAACCCGGGAACTCGATTGCGGCTGCGGCGGCAATGCCGGCAAGCTTGGACCGGTTGCGCAAGATGAAGGCCTCTGTTTCGCCAGCACTCTGCTGGGTCTCTCCGGGGTAGAGGAGGATGTTCAGCTTGATGCCCACACCATACGCTTCGGCCTGATCAATCAAGGACTGCGCACGCTGGAGGTAGCGCTCCGTTGAGCCCTCCGTCTTCTTCATGAACGTGAGCATCCGCGGCGAAGCCGACTCCAGCCCCACATCCAGCATCCGTAGCCCCAGTTGGTGAAGCCTTGGAAGCACCTCCGGCGTCACGGAGTCCACCCGGCACTGGGTTCGCCACTCGATACGGCGGCTGAAGGGGGCCAGGCACTCGGCGTAGTCCTCCACGTTGCGGGGGGTGCAGAAGAAGACCGGGCACTCGAAGTAGATGGGAACCCGTTCCATCTCTGGCCAAGCCCCCACCCAGAACTGGAGCTGCTCCTGGATGGTCTTCCTGGATGCGTGTGCCAAGCCCGTTGGGGCTCCGCTCAATGAGCAGAAGGAGCATGTGAAGGGGCAGCCCCGAGCGATTTCGATGCTCGGCGCATAGGAGCGGGGATTGATGCGCAGGAGCTCGAATCGGTACTCAGGCGCGAGCTCTTTCTTGCTCACCCCGGGTGGCACACCGCGGATCTCGGCGGACTCTCGCGTGATGATTCCTGGAGGAGGCTCGGCCAGGCTGCACTCGCGCAGCGCCACCCAGTCAAGCTGCTCTCCATCGCCCGTGGCGACAGCGTCCAGGTGGGGAAAGCGCGTCAGCAGCTCAAGAGGGCGCATGCCGGCGTGGTACTGGCCACCGGCCACGATGCGCGCCTGCGGCACCAAGCGCTTGATTTGCTCCGTGATGGGGCCGCAGTACTCCTCCCCGTAACCACTCGGCATCGATAGCCCGACGAGGTCCGGCGGATTCCGGGAGAGCACCCCGGGCAGCTCATCCAACAAGGGATACTGGTGGTTGCCCAGCCAGTCGTAGACGTCCACCTCGTGCCCGGCCCGGCTAGCGGAAGAAGCCACGGCGAGCAGCCCCAGGTTCATGCTGGCCTGGAGCCAGTACAGCGCATTGCCTGACTTCTTTGTCGAAGCCGGAGGCAGGTTGATGAAGAGGATTCTCATGCAGGCACCAGGGTAGCGACGGCTTCCGACAGCCTCAGCGTGCGGCCGAGAGCAACCGAACCTCGGCCAGGACGCGCGTGACCCGCTCCCCGTGGTCAGCGGTGTCCAGCTTGATGAGCCGGACGCCCCACGCCGACAGGAACGAGGCAATCTGCGCATCGATCTCCTGATGGAGCCGCTGATTCTCCGAGCGGTATCCATCCGGTTCGAAGCCCACCAGCCCGAAGGGGCAGTAGACGTGCAGGTCATACCTCTGCGCGGCCACGCGGCAGACCTCGACCACCTCCGCCTGCTGCTCGCGCGCCAGTTCGACGGCAGCCTGCCGCAGCCAGTACGCCGCCACGTCCACGAAGGAACGGTCGGTCAGATACCGGTCCCGCCCCTCCTCCATCTGCTGCTTCTCGGTCAAGTAGGTACGTTGGAACTGGAGCAGTTCTTCGCGCCGCATCAGGTCCATGTTCTTGTGGCCCATGCGATCGAGCAGCCCGCGCGCATTGGTCGTAAGGAAGTCGTCCACATGTCGACAGAACTCCGGCTCCTTCATGAGCGAGTGGGCCAGAGTCGTCTTCCCTGTGCTGCTCGCTCCCGTGAGCGCAATCTTCATGTGGTTCCCCTATTCTGCCCGGCAGGCCAACGTAACCAGCGAGCAGACCCTCGCAACGCGGTGGGACATCATCGACGATCAACGCCACTGACTCCTGACGTTGGCGTGAATCGGCATGAGTACTCCGAGAATTCCCGGTTCCGTGTCACCCCGCATCCAACCGGGGCACATTCCTCAACCACTGATGGATCGACTGAGGGCGCGAGGGCCGCGCTGGTCCAGGGCAGAGGGCTTGCGCCGGTTACGTGGCTCTCCCGCAGCTTGTGTGCATCCTGGTTGCATACAAGAGCGAGGCTCGCCTGCCAGCTACTGCTGAACCACACGAAGTGCGAGCACCTACGTTAGATATCCAAGCTATGACCCAGGAGAAATCTGCACGGGAAGAGTTGGAGCACTGGTCCACGGTCGACCTCGATTCGGTGGAGGCCGCGCGCCGGGCGAGTCTGCTCATCCTCGACTTCGAGGCTCACCCCGAGAAGTACACGGACCCCGAGGACGTCGCGTCGCCCTTCTCTCGGATCGTGGGGCTCTTCCAGCAGCCCACGGTCAAGGAAGCGGCGGTCACCCTACGTGCCGAGGCGCTCCCCGCCCTGCTCCGTCTCTATGACGCGCGGCTGCGAGAGTGGCGGAAGGCCAGTCCTCCAGAGGGTTACGACT
Source organism: Archangium sp. (assembly GCA_035645295.1). Classification (GTDB taxonomy): domain Bacteria; phylum Myxococcota; class Myxococcia; order Myxococcales; family Myxococcaceae; genus Archangium. The sequence goes on along the minus strand of DASQMW010000002.1, from coordinate 6,620 downwards.
CCGCCGCCAGCGATCTGCTCTTCACACTGAAGATCTTCGCGATGTACCGGGGTGAGGAGGCGCTCCAGCGCATCATCGACGCGGCGCGAATCCCGCTCGATTCCGATGGCTACATGTGGTCGGTCGTCCTGTCCGCGCTCGTCGAGGCCGAGCCGGAGGCCGCCACTCGCGTCGCCTCCGCGCTCCGGGAGCCGCTCCCTCCAGGGTTCATCGCCGTGGCGCTGCTCGACATGGCCAATACGCTCGCGCGCGAGCACGGCGTCACCTCCCACCCCTTCGACACGGCCCAGGGGCGCGAACTGCTCCGGGCCTTTCTCACCGATGAGGACCCAGAGCACTTCTCGTCCGCCCACAGCGCGGCGGCCAGCCTGCCCTTCCTGACGGACTCGCGGGAGTTTCTCACTCTGGCCCAGGAGCACCCCGACGTGGCGAGCCGCATGGAGGCCGCCTGGGCCGCCGCCCGGGGGGGAGATGCCCTGGCCTTGGCCCGGCTCCAGGACTGGTCGAAGGACCCGAAGACCCGGAAACGCGCCATGACCTACCTCAAGGAACTCGGGAGCCCACCGGCTCCTGTCCCGGAGGAGGAGCGCCTCCAACTCGACGCGATGGCCGAGATGAGCCAGTGGCTCGAGCATCCCTCGGAGTTCGGCCGGGCACCCGACCACCTCGAGGTCTACGACCACCGCCGGCTCTTCTGGCCGCCCACGAAGGATGAGCGCGACGTCTGGCTTCTCCGCTACCGCTACGAAGACGAAGAGGGCGCACCGGAGGAAGGCGTGGGCATGGTGGGCTCTGACACCTTCGCTCTCTTCGGCGAGACGACGGCCGAGCTGCCTCCCGAAGACATCTACGCCCTGCACTGCGTCTGGGAGCTCCAGCAAAGGGGCGACAAGCGCGCACCGAAGGAGCGGACGGCCGAGGCAGGCCGGAAGCTCCTCGGGTTGCCGGCGCGCTGATGGTAGTGCCTCGGGAGAGACTCAGAGGGTGTCGACCTGAAGCGGACCCCTGATCGAACTACGGGAAGGTCACGCCGTCGAAGTGCTCGCTCCCGCTGCCTGCTTCCTGGCTCCACCACTTCAGGGTGAAGGTGCCGCGCGCCGCCTCCTCCGTCGCTTCCACCTCCACCATGACGGGGCTTTCCTTGCCCGGGGCAATGGGCTCCAGCGGCCCCACGCCGAGTGCCTTCAGCTCCACACCCTTGGGACCCACCAGCACCGCGCCCGCGGGCGTCCACGGTGTGCTCCTGTGGTTTCGTAGGCGTTGCTCCACGAGCAGCCGCACCACCTTGTGCCCCCCCACCGTGTGCTCGGTGTCCGCGCGGAAGCTGAGGGCCTTCATGGATTGGAGCGTGTTGCCTGGCCGTGAGGTGACTGGCTCCGAGATGTCCTGGGTGGCGATACCCGCATTTCCCAGCAGTCCCTGGGCGCGCAGGCCGAGCAGTCCCCGCTGCGCGCCGCACTCCGCTTCCAGGCGCGCCTTGTCCTCCCGGCATGCCTGGGCGTCCGCTCGCGCCCGCTGCTCGCCTTCGCGGTAGGAGGCGAGCGAGCGCGGCTGGCGCGTCACCTCCACCATCCCCGCCGCCTCAGAGGGGTGCACCACCAGGGTGAAGCGGACACTCGCCGGGGCCGCGCCCTCCTGGAAGAAGACCGTCAGCGGCACGCGCTCCCCGTCTCCCAGCGCCACCGTGGGCACGAGGGCGAGGCCCGTCTCATCCGCTATCACCCGGAACCACTCCCGCCCGGCCAGTTCCACACGTGCCAGCTTCGCGTCGAAGAAGAAGCTGGTGGAGAGCCCCGGATGGATGCACACCGCAAGCGCCTCGCGGGGCATGTCCTGCGTCAGCTCCAGGTGGTGCGTGCCCGCCTCACAGGCAGGTGGCGCGGAGGGCACGGAGGCTCCCACGGGAGCGGTGAGCAAGACGAGCCGCAGCAGGACAGCGGAGGAGAGCGCGGGCATGGGGCGGGCACCTCATGGGGACGAGACCGGAGGAGTGGGGCTCTACCACACCTCCTGTCCGGTCATGTCCATCCCGCCTCCGGGACGCCCCCCCCTACTTGAAGCGGTCCACCACCCGCACCTGCGCGGTGGGGGGGACCATCATCTTCCCCGGCCCGCTGCCAGGCCGGAGCGGAAGGCCCACGTTGTCACTGGTATCCAGCAACTCCAGGCAGATCGGGTACGTCACCCCGAGGGGCGTACGTGCCTCGGTGAAGCGGCCGTACACCCTCCCCTCCTTGACGTAGAGCCTCCCGGAGAGCCGGGTATGGTCTGGCAGCGCGACCTTGTCGCCCCTGCCCCTCCAATCCCGGTTCGTTTCCCAGTCGCCGCCCACGCGGAGGGTCGCATCCTCCTGCACGTGCACGGGCCTGCCCCGCACGTCGCTCCAGTCCACGCTCTTCATTTCCCCGAGTCTCAAGCCGAGCGTGCCCGTCATGGTCTCCACGCCCCCGGCGGGGCACGCCTGGGGGGGCGGGGTGGGGCGCTCGGGCGGCACCTGCTGCGGGGCGCTGCAGGCCTGGAGGGCGGCGCCGGTGAGGCTCAGGCACGCGGTGCGCACGGCGGCTCCCCGGCGCCTGGCGGGGGCTTCGGGCTGGGGGGCAGAGGTCTGTTGCTGCGTTGGCTTCACGGGGGCACTGTCCTTTCGGGGCGCCAGCGGCGGGGCGGCGGCCGGGGGAGGAGGCGCCTCGGCGGGAGGCGCGGCCACGGCCCGCACAGGTTCCGGCGCGGGCCCCCCTGGCGCCACTTCCTGGCTGGAGCCGAGCCACCAGGCCCCCAGCGCCACGGCCAACCCCACGCCCACCACCATCAGCACCCGGTCCCAGCGCGCCCATGGCCTCATGGCGGTGGGCCGCCGCTCCGGGTGCAGCACCCCCGTCCAGTCCACGTCCGTGCGGGCCCTCAGCTCCTCCAGCGCCTCGTACAGCGCCACGGCGCTTGGGTAGCGCTCTTCCGGTGTCTTGGCCAGCAGCCGCAGGCACACCGCCTCCACCGTCCGGGGCACGCGTGGGTTGATCAGGTGCGGCGGCAGCGGGGCCCGGTGCAGCACCGCCTCCACGTCCTCGCCCCCGTGCTCGGCGGGCCGGAAGGGGAAGCGGCCCGTCAACAGCCGGTAGAGGACGACGCCCAGCGCGTACAGGTCATCCCCCGGCCCGCCCCGGTAGTGCGCGCCCGGCTCGCCCGCGTGCGCGCGGCCATAGGCCCACGCCTCGGGGGCGCGGTAGGGCAGCGTGCCCGGGGGAAACATGCCCTTCGTCAGCGTGGGGTACGCCGGGTGGTAGCCCACCCCGAAGTCCACCAGCACCGCCTGCCCGTTGCTCTGGCGCACCAGGATGTTGGCTTCCTTCACGTCCCGGTGGAGGACGCCCGCCTCGTGCGACACCGCCAGGGCACGCGCCACCTCCAGCACCCGCTCCACCACCTCACCCACGGTGCGCCCGGGCGCCAGTCCCCACTCGTCCAGCGTGGGGCCTTCAATCAGCTCGAACTTCAGCCACACGAAGCGCGGCTTGTCCAAGGGCCACTGGCCCGCGCCGAGCTGGCGCGCGAGGTTGGGGTGGCGCAGGCGCGTGCCCAGCGACAGCTCCCGCCAGGCGCGCGCGGCCCGCTCGGGGCCCTGGTCCAGCGGCAGCAGTTTGAGGGCGGACACGTACCCCTCGGGACTTCGCACCCGGTACACGGTGGCGAAGCCCCCAGCGCCCAGCACCCCCTCCACCACGTCCCCGCCAATGCGAGTGCCGACAGGCAGCGGGGACGTGCCGGGCGGATTCAGGGCGCCCTCGGCGCCAGGGGGAACGAAGTGCTCGGGTGTGGGGGCTGGCGAAGGCGTGGACACGTGCGGCCTACCTCGGAGGACCTCAACGTATCAGGTCGCGCGGCCCGGCCGGGGCCGAGGTTCCTCCAGGAGCAGGTCGCAGCACCCAACAGCACGGGACGCCTGGAGCGCCTCCCTCGCTTCACTCGTTGACGTCAATGAGCATCTCACATCCGCCCACACCACTCGTTGACGTCAACGAGTGCGGTGCGCTTCGGCGGGTTCACGCTGCGTCCAGCCAGCGGTTGCGGATGAACCCGGGTTGGCAGTGCTTGCCCGCTCCAGTTCAACACCCCCTCAGGGCTCGAAGGACCCGATGAGCCGTTTGGCCTCGCGGAACATGGTGCCGAGCCCGGGCTCCCTCGAGTACGGGTTGACGACGCCCTCGTAGAGGCCGTAGCCCCATCCCAGGAGCAGCAGGAGCACCAGCAGGGTGCCCCAGGCGGGGACGGCGTCGCTCCGAATCCGGGGCTTGAAAATCGCCTGCCAGAGCTCGCGCAGCATCAGGTAGCCGGTGAGCGGAGGAATCGGGAGCAGGTTGAGGGCGGCGAGCTTCGCCGAGAGCACGCCGAGCGCGGGCCAGAAGCCCTCGGTCCTCAGCAGCGCGAGGAAGGCGCCCACCCGCTCGCGTGCGAGGAAGACGTTGACCACCTGCTCGAAGCCCGAGGTGAAGGCCGCGAGGCCGCGTGAGGGCGAGAGGCACACCCCGGCGAGCAGCAGCATGCCGGCGACCGTGCCGGTGTGGGCGATGAGCCGGAGCGGCAGCGGGAGTTGCAGGAAGCTGTTGTTGTCCGACCCATCCCTGCGGATGCCGAGCGCTTCGTAGGTGACGCTCGCGCCGAGGTTGAGCAAGCCGAAGCTCCATTTGACGCCCCGGAGGCGGAGGAAGAACAGCGGGGGGCCCAGATGGAAGCGGACCTCCGAGAGGGATGCGCCCACGCCCCAGGACACGAGGGCCATCGTCACGCCCGAGACGAGGGAGATGACGGTAGCCAGGAGCCACAACCACGCGAGTGTCGTCATCCAGGGAGCCATGGGTGGACTTTCGGCCATCCCCGAGCGTGAGGAAAGCCCCCCCGGCGCTCACGCCCGGCGGATGAGCCCCATCTCCTCGATGGCGGAGTAGAGGCGCACGCGGGCCTCGGACCAGGGGAGCAGCTCCACGCGGTAGCCGGCGAGCGCGTCCAGGAGGAGCTGCCGGTAGCTGGGGTGGCCGGGGTCGGCGATGACGACCACGCCCCGGTCCGCATGCGAGCGGATGAGCCGGCCCACACCCTGGCGCAACATCAGCAGGGCCCGGGGCATGCGGTAGTGGAGGAAGCCCAGGTGCGTGTTGCCTCCGCGGGCGAGCGGCTCCTCGCGCGCGGCGACCAGCGGGCGGCTGGCGGGCTCCAGCGGCAGCTTGTCGATGAAGACGCACCCCACGCCCCGGCCGGGGATGTCCACGCCCTGCCAGAAGCTCTTCGTCCCCAGCAGCACCGTACCGGTGTCCTTCTCCTGCCGCGCCGCCAGCGAGCGCCCGTGCCCGCGCGACTGCCGCATCACCTCGATGCCCTGGGGCTCCAGCTTCGCCTTCACCAGGTCGCCCACGCGCTCCATCCGCCGCGTGGAGGCGAACAGTCCCAGCACCCGTCCGCCCATCACCTGGGCCAGCCCGGACACGCGTGTCGCGGCCCAGTCGATGAAGGGCTCCTCGTGCGCGCGCGGCGCGTCCATCACCAGGATGACCAGGGCCTGCTTGCGCAGGTCGAAGGGCGTGGGCGCGCGCAGCAACCGGGGCGCCGGAATGCCCTCGTTGCGCCCGTCCAATCCCAGCCGTCCGAGTACGTAGGGCATCCGCTCGGTGCCCGTGCTCAGCGTGGCCGAGGCCAGCACCAGGGCCCGCTTGTGCTGCGCGAAGTCCCGGGACACGTAGGGCGCCACGTTCAGCGGCTGGGCGCTCAGGGTCCAGCGCTGCTTGCGAGGCACCGCCGTGGCCGCGTAGCACCGGCCCTCCGCCGGCTCGTCGGACAGCTCCGAGGCCAGCGTGGTCAGCTCCAGCACCTCGGACACGCCGCCCGCCAGCTCGCGCTCCAGCGGCGGCATCTTCACCGCCAGGTCCGGCAATATCTCCTGCAGCCCCACCGTGAGCAGCTTGTGCAGGCCCTGGAGGCACTCGCGCAGCTCCAGCAGTCCCTCGCGCACGGGCTCCCAGCCAGGCGAGGCCCGTACCTCGGAGGTGATGCGCAGCTCCGGTGCATAGGCGGACTCGTCCGCGTCCTCGGAGGCACTCGCCGCGGCTGGCTCGCACAGCGCCATCACCCGCTCGCCCAGGCCGCGCGAGGCCGAGCCCACCGAGAGCAGGGCGCTGTCGATCTCACTCATCAGCACGCGGGCTTCCGCGCGCCGCGAGGCGAAGAGGGCCCGCCGCAGCTCGGCGAAGAGTCCGCGCCGCCCATCGCGCCCGTGCAGCCGCTCGGCGAGCCGGTTGAAGGCCAGGTCCGACAGCTCCGAGGAGAGGGCCGTGGTGGCGACGTCCTCCACCTCGTGGGCCTCGTCGAGCACGAGGTGCTCCAGCTTCGGGTAGCGGGCGGGCCAGGCGAAGGCGAGGGACTGGTTGATGACGAGCACATCCGCGTCGCGCGCCTGGGCCACCGCCGAGTGGTAGTAGCAGCGGTGGAAGTGGGGGCAGCGCTCGCCGAGCGTGGTGGCGGCCTCGGAGCGCACGGCGGGGGCGAGCGCGTGCAGCACGGGGTAGCGCTCGCGGAACCAGTGGCTCAGCCTGTCCAGGTCGCCATCGGGGCCGCGGCGCATGCGGGCGCGCAGGTAG
>DASQMW010000001.1:0-42832 GCA_035645295.1 Archangium sp. | reverse complement strand
AGGAAGGTCGCGCCGCCGGACTTCGCCAGCACCTTGGTGATGGCCGCCGTGAGGGACGTCTTGCCGTGGTCAACGTGGCCGATGGTGCCGATGTTGACGTGCGGCAAGCTTCTGTCGAACTTTTCCTTACTCATTGCTGCTCCTCGCAGACCGGATTCCGGCCGAATCGAGAAAAGGTGCTGCGTCGTGCTCCAAACCCGCGGAAACGTCAATCTAAATCGCCTGCCCCCCTTGCGAGGGGCCAGGGTGCATCAACGGTTCAGCACGTCCTTGGGTGCCGGCGCGTAGTGGCTGAACCGCATGGTGTAGGTCGCTCTTCCCTGGCTACGGCTGCGCAGGTCGGTCGAGTACCCGAACATCTTGGCGAGAGGCACCTGGGCGCTGATTGCCTGAACGCCTCCCGGCCGGGGCTCCATGCCCATGATCTTCCCGCGGCGGCCGTTCAGGTCGCCGATGACGTCCCCCGTGAAGTCGTCCGGGGTGACGATCTCGCAGTCCATGATGGGCTCGAGGAGCACCGGGGCAGCGGTGCGCATCGCGTCCCGGAAGGCCATCGAGCCGGCGATCTTGAAGGCGATCTCGCTCGAGTCCACGTCGTGTATCGAGCCGTCGTAGGCCTCCACCTTCACGTCCAGCATGGGGTAGCCCGCGATGGGGCCACTCTGCATGGCCTCCTGGACGCCCTGCTTCGCCGCCTCGACGAACTCCTTGGGCACCACACCGCCAACGATCTTGTTCTCGAAGGCGAAGCCCGCGCCCGGCTCGTTGGGGGCCACTCGCAGGTTGATGTGGCCGTACATGCCCTTGCCACCCGTCTGGCGGATGTACTTGCCCTCGGACGCCACCGCCTGGGTGATCGTCTCGCGGTAGGCCACCTGGGGCTTACCCACGTTGGCGTCGACCTTGAACTCACGCAGGAGCCGGTCGACGATGATCTCCAGGTGCAGCTCGCCCATGCCGGCGATGATGGTCTGCCCCGTCTCCTCGTTCGTCTTCACGCGGAAGGACGGGTCCTCCATCGACAGGCGGGCGAGGCTGGTGATGATCTTGTCCTGGTCCGCCGTCGACTTCGGCTCGATGGCCACGTCGATGACGGGCTCGGGGAAGTCCATCCGCTCCAGGATGATGGGATGCTTGTCGTCGCAGAGCGTGTCGCCCGTGGTGGCCAGCTTCAGGCCCACCACCGCGCAGATGTCACCGGCGTAGCACTCCTGGACCTCGTCCTTCTTGTCCGCGCGCATCTGCACCAGACGGCTGATGCGCTCGCGCTTGCCCTTCACCGAGTTCCACGCCGCCGTGCCCGCCTCCAGCTTGCCCGAGTAGATGCGGAGGAACGTCAGCGTTTGCGACGGGAACTGCGGGTCGTTCATGATCTTGAACGCCAGCGCGCTGAAGGGCGCCTTGTCATCCGTCGGCCGCGTCTCGTCCTCGCCCTTGGGCGTCTTGCCATGTACCGGGGGCACTTCCAGCGGGTTGGGCAGGTAGTCCACCACCGCGTCCAGCAGGGGCTGCACGCCCTTGTGCTTGAAGGCCGAGCCACAGAACACGGGGAAGATCTTCAGCCCCAGGCACCCCTTGCGGATGGCGCCGCGGATCTCCGCCTCGGTCAGCTCCGTGCCCTCGAGGAACTTCTCGGTGAGCGCGTCGTCCTGTTCGGCGGCCGTCTCGACGAGCTCGCTCCGGGCCGCGGTGGCCTCCTCGAGGAACTCCTCGGGGATGTCCACCACGTCGTACCGGCTGCCCTGCTCCGAGTCGTGGAAGACGAGCGCCTTCATCCGGACCAGGTCGATCACGCCGCGGTGCTTGTCCTCGGCTCCCAGCGGCAGCTGCAGACGCACGGGACGCGCGCCCAGCTTCTCGCGAATGGTGTTGACGGACATCGTGTAGTCCGCGCCCACCCGATCCATCTTGTTGACGAAGCAGATGCGGGGGACCTTGTACTTGTCCGCCTGGCGCCAGACCGTCTCGGACTGGGGCTCCACACCGTTCACGCCGTCGAACACGGCGATGGCCCCGTCCAGCACACGCAGCGAGCGCTCCACCTCGATGGTGAAGTCCACGTGGCCCGGGGTGTCGATGATGTTGATGCGGTACTTCTGGTCGTTCCTGCTCCAGAACGCGGTGATCGCGGCCGAGGTGATCGTGATGCCGCGCTCGCGCTCCTGGGGCATCCAATCCGTGGTCGTGGTGCCTTCATGCACCTCGCCCATCTTGTGGATGGCTCCCGTATAAAACAGGATCCGTTCCGTGGTCGTGGTCTTGCCGGCATCGATGTGCGCCATGATGCCGATGTTGCGATAGCGCTCGAGCGGATACTCGCGAGGCATTTCTCCGAACCTCTCCAGAACAGGACGGGCGGTTGCCCTGCCCTTCCAACCACGAAACCAACGAAACGGTTGTCAAAGACCTGAAACACCCGGACGCGGGAGTCCGCATCCGGGTGCCGGATACTACAGGAATCGCACGACTACCAGCGGTAGTGGGCGAAGGCCTTGTTGGCCTCGGCCATCTTGTGCGTGTCCTCGCGCTTCTTCACCGCGTTGCCACGGTTGTTGGCGGCGTCCATGATCTCGCCCGCCAGCTTCTCCATGGCCGTCTTCTCACCGCGCGCCTTGGCGTAGGTGATGATCCAGCGCATGCCCAGCGCCACGCGGCGATCCTGACGGACCTCCACGGGCACCTGGTAGGTGGCGCCACCGACGCGGCGGCTCTTCACCTCGAGCACCGGCTTGACGTTGTCGAGGGCCTTCTTGAACGTCTTGAGGGGGTCCTCCTTCGCACGCTCTTCGATGAGCGTGAAGGCGCCGTAGCACACCCGCTCGGCGATGGACTTCTTCCCCTTGCGCATCAGGTCGTTCACGAACTTCGTGACGAGGCGGTCCTGGAACTTCGGATCGGGAAGGATCTTGCGCTTGGCTACTACGCGACGACGAGGCATTGCTCTGTATCCCTTACGCCCCGCTCCCTTGCACCCGGGAGTCTAGTTGGGGCTTCGAACTGCGTTGGCGAATTCAGGAAGGCTCCCCAGGGTGCGGGGCAAGCATCCCAATCAAATGAAACGAAGGTGATCTCGAGCGGAAATCAGCTCGGGCGCTTGGCGCCGTACTTCGAACGGCTCTGCTTGCGGCCGGCCACGCCCACCGAGTCCAGCGTGCCGCGGACGATGTGGTAGCGAACGCCCGGGAGGTCCTTCACACGGCCACCGCGGATCATCACCACCGAGTGCTCCTGGAGGTTGTGACCAACGCCGGGGATGTACGAGGTGACCTCGATCCCGTTCGTCAGACGAACACGCGCCACCTTGCGGAGCGCCGAGTTCGGCTTCTTGGGGGTGGTGGTGTACACGCGGGTGCACACGCCACGCTTCTGGGGGCACTCCTTCAGAGCGGGGCTCTTACCCTTGATGTTCAACTTCTCGCGGCCCTTGCGGACCAGCTGGCTGATAGTCGGCACTGAACTCCTCTTCCTTCCCGATTGATCCGGGGGGGTGTCCCCGGGGGCGCATACAAACCTACAACTGCGCTTGAAAAAGGGTCGCGAGTATAGGGAGGGGGCACCCTGTGTCAAGCGACTGCTGGCCCACGGCTTGAACCGTGAACCCCACGGGCATCCATTCCTACACCCTGACAACGGGCTCGGTCCTCTACTCCCCCGGCTGCTAGAAGTCGAGCACCATCACGATCGCGTCCTCGGGCGGTTGGCCCTCGTCCACGTAGTAGTTCGGCCGCACCCCTACCGGGCGGAAGCCGAACGACTTGTAGAGGTTGATGGCGGGCTCGTTGCTCTTGCGCACCTCCAAAGTAGCCAGGCTGCACTTGCGCGCCCGCCCCTCGGCCAGGGTGGCTTCCATCAGCTCCCGCCCTACCCCCCGCCGCCGGTGCTCCGGCGCGGTCGCCACGTTCAGCACGTGCACCTCGTCGTGGACGATCCAGAAGATGGAGATGCCCAGCAGGCGCCGGCCCCCCTCCGCCAGGGGCTCCTCCAGCAGGTAGATGACGGACCAGTCGTGGCCGAGCTCGCGCTGCAACAACTCGAACGACCACGGGTTGCGGAACGAGGCTTTCTCCAGCTCCATCACCGCCGGCAGGTCCTCCCGCGTCATCCTGCGAATGAGGAACGCGGACTGCCGCCTGAGCTTGTCGCTCGGACGGGAATCCTCGCGCATCCGTCTCATGGCTCCCCCTCTCGGCTCCGCGCGAAGGGCGCTACCCGCCGGATCCTCGCGCTCTCCCGGACCTGCTTGAACTCGTCCTTCGCCAGCTGGTTGTAGCGCTCCCGGAACAGCTTCTCCTTGAGCGTGTCCCGCACCGCCTCGAACGGACCGCCCAGCGTCCCCTTGTGCTCCTCCCAGTACCGCCGCACCTCCGCCTCGCTCACCTGCGCGCGCAGGCGGATGCGGCTGTCCAGGATGCGCTCGGCCCGGACACTGCGCTCCAGCACCGCCGTCAGCTGCTCCAGGTCCGCGTCGTGCCGGGCCAGGAAGGCCAGCAGCGCCGTCTCGTCCTCGAAGCGATCGCGGAACGTCCTCAGCCGCGCCTCTACCTCGGAGCGCTCCGCCTGGAAGGCCTGCAGACGATCCGCACCCGCCACCAGCAGCCGCTGGTTGATGCCCAGCTCCAACGCCCCCCGGAGCGTCTGCTCGTCGAGCAGGACTTCCGCCGCTCGCACGCCTCCTCGCTGGACCAGCGTCACCCGGGCCTCGAACTCCAGCTCGCTCAGGGTGAGAACCTGGGTGCCGATCACCGCCACCACCCGGTCGATGACCCGGCCCTCGGCTGCTGGAGCGCCAGACGGGGGCTCGGAGGACGGTCCGGGAGCAGGCGGGCGAGCAGCGGCCACGGGCACCAGCACGAGCCAGCCCACCACCAGCCCCGTTTTCGTTCCCTGTGCGTACCGCGCTGCCATGCTCTCCCTCGCGCCTCCGGCCACTTTATACATCCTGACCTTGGCCCACACGCCTTGCTGGCGATCGCCGCACGGCAGGTTACGTTGTCGCTGTCTCGGAGGGCGGCAACACCATGGCGGACGACTACTACCAGATTCTCGGCGTGTCCCGGACGGCGTCGGCCGACGAAATCAAGAAGGCCTTCCGCAAGCTGGCCCGCAAGTACCACCCGGACGTCAACCCGGGGGACAAGTCGGCTGAGGAGAAGTTCAAGCAGCTCAACGCGGCCTTCGAGGTTCTCTCGGACGAGCGCAAGCGCAAGCTGTACGACGAGTTCGGCAACGAGGCGGCCCAGTTCGGCTTCGACGAAAAGAAGGCCACCCAGTACCGGGCCTACAAGGCCGCCCAGGCGGCCGGCGGCGGCATGCCGTTCGGCGGCGGGGGCGGCCCCGGCGTGGACTTCGACCTGGGCGACATCTTCGGCGACATCTTCGGCCGCGCGGGCGCTGGCGGCGTGGACTTCGGCGAGGTGTTCGGACGTGCCGGAGGAGGAGGCCGGGCCGCCGGTCCCACCCCGGGCGGGGACATCACCGCCACCCTCACGCTCAGCTTCAACGAGGCCCTCACCGGCGTCGAGCGCAGCATTTCGCTCCAGCGCCCCGGCCGCTGCCAGCGCTGCCAGGGCGCGGGCCAGGTGGGCACCCCCTCCACGTGCGCCTCCTGCGGAGGGACCGGGAAGGTGCGCCGCAGCGGCGTCCTGGGCATGAACACCACCGGCACGTGTCCCACCTGCCGGGGCTCCGGACGCGCCGCGCCCCCCTGCCCTTCCTGCCAGGGCTCGGGCGTGGTGGAGGAGACGGCCCGGCTCACCGTGAAGATCCCCGCCGGCGTCCACACGGGCTCCAAGGTGCGGCTGTCCGGCCAGGGCGCGTCGGGCTCGCGCGGGGGGCCTCCGGGGGACCTCTACATCGAGACGATCGTCGCCGAGCACCCCCTGGTGCGCCGCGAGGGCGATGACCTCTACATGGACCTGCCGGTGACCGTCTCCGAGGCCATGCTGGGCGCCGAGGTGCGCGTCCCCACCTTCCAGGGCGAGGTCACGATCAAGGTGCCCGAGGGCTCCCAGTCCGGCCGCCGCATGCGTCTGCGCGGCCGGGGCGCCCCCTCCCTCAAGGGTGGATCCGCAGGGGACCTCTACCTCACACTCCAGGTGAAGGTGCCCGAGCGCCCCTCCACCGAGGCCCGCAAGGCCGCCGAGGAGCTCGCCCGCGCCTACCAGGGCGATGTCCGGGGCTCCCTGCAGCTCTAGGCTCCAATCGACGGCCGGTCACTGGCCATCCAAGCTTCTTGCGTTAGCTTGCGCCGCGTCCTACACGGCGCCCAAGAACTCGCATCACCCCTCGGAGCCTCTTCACCTATGGGCATCTTCGATTTCCTCGGCGGCTCGGGCCCCGAAAAAGCCCTCAAGCTCAAGTCCAAGGTGACCCAGAAGTATGGGGACCCCGCCACCCGCCAGAAGGCCCTCCAGCAGCTCGGGGAGATGAAGATCCCCGAGGCCGTCACCGTCCTGCTCCACCGCTACACCATCACCGTGGAGCCCCTCACCACGGACGCCGACGAGAAGGAGCACGTCTTCGAGCTCATCAAGAGCTTCGACAAGGACGCCGTGGCCCCCGTCACCGAGTTCCTGCGCAAGAACGAGCAGGCCACCTCCTGGTCCCTCCGCATCCTCGAGTCGCTGCTGCCCGAGTCCGAGGTCGTCACCATCGTCGTGGACACCCTCAACTCGCTGAGCGCCCAGTACATGCGCGACCCCGAGAAGAAGGTCGTCCTGCTCCACTACGTCACCGGCAAGCAGGATCCGCGCATCCCCTCCGCCGTGCTGCCCCACCTCGATGACATGGCCGACGAGGTGAAGATCGCCGCCCTCAAGGCGCTCGGACCCCAGAAGCATGAGCCGGCGCGCGAGCCCATCCTCCGTCTCCTGACGAGCGGTGACACCGGGCGCCGCGTGCAGACGGCCGCCCTCGGCGCGCTCCAGGAGAGTGGCTTCGGTGTCCAGGGCTACCGCGAGAAGGTCGAGGCCCTGATGAACGAGCCCTACTACCTCGACGGCAGCGGCCTGGTGCAGCGCCGCGGCTGAGCCCCCCTTGTGCGCCCCCTCCCCCACCGGGAGTGGGCCACGGAGGGAATCGTCCAGAACCCGGCGGGTGGGACGCCGTCCACCCATCCTGATGTCATCTATCGGACACGGCAATTGTCCTGCGGTCGTCCCCTGTTGCGGGAGGATCCGGGGAAGGGTTCCCACCCCGGCCCCGGGTAGCGCAGGATCGGCTCGAGTGGCGATCTCGCTGCCCCCACACCTGGACGGGGGGAGGCGTGCCGCCCCCTGGTTGCCGAGGTAGCTCCGTGCCGAAGAAGAAGGTTCCGCATCTGGCAGAGATCGTCACCCTCCGCCCCGAGGTGAAGAAGCCCCGGAAGACGGTGAAGCCCCAGCCCCCCGTGGACGGCGAGGCCGCCGAGCGCGCCCTCGTGGAGATGTCCCAGCACATCTCCTCCAGCGCCGGCCCCACCGAAGCCCTCCGCTCGCAACTGCAGATCATCCACGGCCTCATGCAGGCCAAGGCCTGCTACGTGGCCCGCTTCGAGCCCTCGCGCAACCAGCTCCACGTGGAGCATGTGCGCGGCCGCTACGACGATCGCATCACCGCCGCCACCCCCGAGCAGGGCCTGGTGGGCCGCGCCTTCGCCGAGAAGGCCATCCTCCGCGACGAGGAGACCCTCGCCGTGCCGCTCGACAGCCCCCAGGGCGTCAGCGGTGTGCTCGCCATCCTCGCGCCCCGCCGCGCCGTCTCCGACTCCATGCTGATGGCGCTCGCCGGCCAGCTCTCCGCCGCCTACGAGGTGGCCCGCCTGCGCGACGACAGCGCCCGCCGCAACAAGGACCTGCAGACGGCCATCGCCGGCCTCAAGGCCCTCGAGCAGAGCCGCGACGAGCTGCTCGGCAACGTCTCGCACGACCTCAAGAACCCCCTCACCACCCTCAAGGCCTACCTGGCCATGATGGGACGCGAGAAGCTCGGACCCGTCTCCGACGCCCAGCGCCGCGCGGTGCAGGTGTGCGACCGCAGTGCGGACCGCATGCTGCGCATGGTGAATGACCTGCTGCTCATGTCCCGCCTCCAGGCCGGGAAGATGCAGCTCAACCAGCGCCCCTTCGGCCTCAAGTCCGTGGCCGAGGAGGTCCTCCGCACTCTCACCCCCATGGCCGATCAGGCCAAGGTGCAGCTCACCCTGCCCCCCTCCAGCGAGGTCTTCGTCCGCGGCGACCGCGAGCGCATCGCCGAGGCCATCCAGAACCTCGTCGAGAGCGGCATCCACCGCTGCGAGGCCGATGACACCGTGGAGCTGCGCGTCTCCGTCGAGGACGGGCTCGCCCTGCTCACCGTGAAGGACTCCGGCCCCGGCATCGGCAACGAGGACCTGGAGCACGTCTTCGATCCCTTCTACCGCCCGGAAACCACCCGCGGCCAGGGACGCAGCCTCGGCCTGCCCCTGGTGGCGAAAATCCTCGCGCTGCACGGCGGCCGCGTGGAGGCCTCCAGCACGCTGGGCGAAGGCACCACCTTCCAGCTCGTGCTGCCCATGTTCGCCGGCGCCGTCAGCTCGCCCGAGAGCGCCCAGGCCGGTCCCCGCGCCGGTGGCATCCTCCTCGTCGAGGACGACGCCGACTGCCGCGAGGTGCTCCAGCAGGTGCTCGAGCAGGAGGGCTACCGGGTGATGTCCACCTCCGGCGCCGCCGAGGCCCGCTCCATCCTCTCGCACATCCGCCCGGCCATGGTGCTGTTGGACCTGCGCCTCAGCGAGGAAGATGGGCGCTCCGTGCTGCGCTTCATCCGCGGCACCGAGTCCCTCGCGGACATCGCCGTCTACATCATCTCCGGTGCCAGCGAGGTCTCCAGCCTCGGCGCCGGCCAGGGTCTGGACCGCATCGACGGATTTTTCGAGAAGCCACTGCAATTGCCGCGGCTGCTCGACACCGTGGCCGCCGTGGTCCGCCCCAGCCGCCGCAACCCGGCGGTGACCTGAAAGGGATTTCCGGTTCGATGCGTTGACAGAAGGTGCGCGGAACAAGCCCGGTTCCGCTTAGTATCCGCGCGATCCAATGAATCCTTCCGTCTACTCCCGCTATCGGACTGCCTTCGTCGAGGCGCTCGCCCAGTCCCTGGGCGTGCCCGCCTCCGAGCTCGAGTCCCAGGTGAAGCCGGCCGACCCGGCTCACGGTGATTTCTCCTTCCCCACCTTCCCCCTGGCCAAGGCCCAGAAGAAGGCCCCGCCCGCCATCGCCGCCTCGCTCGCCCAGAGTGTGAAGGTGCCGGGCCTGGAGGTGGTCGCCGCCGGCCCCTACGTCAACGCGAAGTTCGCGCTGATGCCCTTCACCGCCGAGGTGCTCGACACGGTGCGCTCGCAGGGCCTGCGCTATGGCGGCGGGGACGTGGGCACCGGCAAGACGGTGGTCATCGACTACTCGTCGCCCAACATCGCCAAGCCCATCGCCTTCCACCACATCCGCTCGACGATGATCGGCCACAGCCTGGCCAACCTGCACCGGGCACTCGGCTACAAGGTCGCGGGCATCAACTACCTGGGCGACTGGGGCAAGCAGTTCGGCCTCGTGGCCGTGGGCTTCCAGGAGTACGGCGACCCGGCCCGGCGCAACCACATGGCCCACCTCGTGGAGGTGTACGTCAAGGCCAACAAGCGCGCCGAGGCCGAGCCCGCCTTCGACGAGCGCGCCCGCGACTTCTTCCGGCGCATGGAGGCCAATGACGCCGAGGCGCTCGCGCTCTGGAAGGAGTTCCGCGAGACGTCCCTGCGCGACTTCGAGCGCATCTACGCCCGGCTCGGCGTGAAGTTCGAGCACATGGAGGGCGAGAGCTTCTACCAGGGCAAGATGGAGCCGGTGATCGACGAGATCGCCCGCAGGCCCGGCATCAAGCAGTCCGAGGGCGCCACCATCGTGGACCTGCCCTACGAGGAGAACGAGCCGCCGGTGCTCCTCAAGAAGAACGATGGCAGCACGCTGTACGCCACGCGAGACCTGGCGGCGGCCATCGACCGGCACGAGCGCTTCCACTTCGACAAGGCGCTGTACGTGGTGGCCACGGACCAGGCGCTGCACTTCCGGCAGCTCTTCCGGGTGCTCAAGGCCATGGGCCGCGAGTGGTCCGAGCGCATGGTGCACGTCAACTTCGGCCGCGTGCACGGCATGAGCACGCGCAAGGGCAACGTGGTGCTCCTCACCGACGTGCTCGACGAGGCCAGGGTCCGCGCCCGTGAGAAGGTCCAGGAGAACATCCAGGCCGGGAAGATGCAGACGGACGACCCCGAGGGGCTGGCCGAGCAGATCGGCATGGGCGCCATCTTCTTCGGCGACCTGAAGAACCGCCGGACCACGGACTACACCTTCGATTGGGAGGACGTCCTCGCCTTCGAGGGACACTCCGGTCCGTACCTCCAGTACGCCCACGCGCGGACCTGCAACGTCCTGCGCAAGGGGGGCGGGGCTCCGGCCTCGTATGACGCGGCGCTGCTCACCCTGCCGGAGGAGCAGGCCGTGCTGCGCGCCATCGCCCGGCTGCCGGTGGTGGTGCAGGAGGCCGCGGAACAACTGGAGCCGAGCTTCGTCGCGCGGTGGCTGTTGGACCTCGCCGCGGAGTTCAGCCGCTATTACACGCTGGGCAATCAGGATCGCAGCAAGCGCGTGCTCGTGGAGGACAACGAGCCCGTGAAGGCGGCGCGGCTCGCGCTGACGGACGCGACGCGGGCGGCCCTGGCGGCCGGCCTGACGCTGCTGGGTATCGCCACTCCCGAGAACATGTAACGAGGCTCGCGTGGATAAAGGGGGGCCGCACGTGGACACCGCATTGACCGAGGCTGTGAATCACAGTGAGGCGTTGAAGGAAGAGTTCGGGCCCATCTCCCGGATGCTGGGGCAGCGCTACTTCGACGGGGTGCGGTTCCCCGCCGAGGCCGAGGATGAATTGCGCGCGCTCCACGCCAAGGGGTTCGTGGTGCACGTCATGCGCAGCACTGCGTGGATCAACTTCCTCTATCTGGCCTGGGCCATGGTGCGCCGGGCCCTGCCGCCCGTGCGCGCGGTGGTGAACCTGCGTCCCTGGTTCACCCGCCCCTTCCGCAAGACGGCCCAGCGCGGCGACTTCGACGTGCGCTTCACCTACGCCCGGCGCCACGCCGGCAGCGGCCTCATCTTCCTCAAGAAGACGGCCCTGCTGAGCGCCGCGGGCAAGGACATCGAGGAGAATCCCTTCCCCTCCCTGGTGGCCATGGCGCGCAAGAGCGACAAGACCGTCTTCCTGGTCCCGGAGCTCTTCGTCTGGGAGAAGCGCACCTCGCGCATCAAGCCGAGCCTGTTGGATCGCGTCTTCGGCAGCCCGGACGCTCCCGGCTTCGTCCACTCGATGGTGGCCTTCTGGCGCAACTACCGCCGCGCGCAGTTCCGCGTGGGCGAGCCCATCGATCTCAAGCGCTTCATCGAGGAGAACCCGCAGGACTCGGACGAGGTCATCGCCCGCAAGGTCCGCAGCGCGCTCAACCACCACCTCGCCCGCGAGACGCGCGCCGTCTTCGGCCCGCCGGTGAAGCCGCACGAGCGCATCATCGAGGAGACGCTGCGCGACCGCACCCTGCGCAAGGCGCTGGACACCGTGGCCGCCGAGAGCAACCGCCGGCCCGAGAGCGTGCTGCGCCAGGCCCGGCGCAACCTCCAGGCCATCGCCGGCAAGCCCAGCCCCACGACGCTGTCTTTCGCCGCGCCCGTGCTCGGGTGGGTGTTCAACCGCATCTACGACGGCATCGAGGTGGACGAGGCCGGGCTCAACCGCGCCCTCAAGGCCGCCAGCAAGGCGCCTCTCGTGCTGTGCCCCTCGCACAAGAGCCACGTGGACTACCTGGTGATGAGCTGGGTGCTGTGGAACCGCGGCTACGCGGTGCCCCTCGTCGCCGCGGGAGCCAACCTGTCCTTCTTCCCGCTCGGGCCCATCCTGCGCCGCTGCGGCGCCTTCTTCCTGCGCCGCTCCTTCAAGGACGACAAGGTCTACGCCGCGTCCTTCAAGGGCTACGTGAAGAAGCTCGTCCACGACGGCGTCCACCAGGAGTTCTTCCCCGAGGGCGGCCGCTCGCGCACCGGCAAGCTGCTGCAGCCCAAGCTGGGCATGTTCACCTGGCAGCTCGAGGCCGTGCTCGAGGGCGCTCGCAATGATCTCATCTTCGTGCCCGTGTCCATCGACTACGAGAAGGTCGTGGAGTCGGGCAGCTACTCGAAGGAGCTGGCCGGCGGCGAGAAGAAGCCCGAGGACATCAAGGCCCTGCTGAGCACGCCCAAGGTGCTGGCGGCGCGCTACGGCCGCATCCACCTCACCTTCGACGAGCCGCTGTCGCTGGTGGAGCTGATGAAGAGCCGTGGGCTCGACCCGGCCCAGCCCATCACGGACGAGCAGAAGAAGGGCCTGGTGCGCGCTCTGGGCAACCGGGTGATGTACGGCATCAGCAAGGTGTCCACGGTGACGCCGCATGCGCTGGTGAGCGCGGCGCTGCTGGCCCACCGCCGGCGCGGCATGACGAGCCGCGAGCTCACGGACCGCGTCACCATCCTGCGCCGCATCGCCGCGGAGGATCAGGCGCCCCTGTCCACGATGCTCAAGGACTCGCCGAGCAACCCCGAGGCGATGGGCCCCATCCAGGACGCCATGCGCACCTTCTGCTCGGATGGCATGGTGCGCACGCAGAAGGCCCACGGCGAGGTCATCTACCAGACCGAGGACAACCGCCGCGGCGAGATGTCCTTCTACAAGAACACGCTGATGAACCTGGTGGCGGCGCGCAGCCTCGTGGCCAACGCGCTGCTGGTAGGAGCCCCGGCCCCGTTCGACGAGGTGAAGGCCCGGGCGCTGTGGCTCTCGCGCCTCTTCAAGGTGGAGTTCATCTACCGGGTGGGCGCCAGCTTCGACACCATCTTCGCGGAGGTCGTCGAGCGGCTGGTGCGCATGGGGCTGGTGCTGCACGAGGGGGACACGCTGAGCGTGGCGCCGGAGCCCCATGCCCGGCCGGAGCTGGAGTTCCTCGCGGACCTGCTGCGCGACTACCTGGAGTCCTACCTGATCGCCGCGCAGACGCTGCCAGAGGTGGCGGCGGGCACGGCGCAGGATCGCAAGTCCTTCGTGAAGCAGGCGATGGATGTGGGCCGGGCCGAGTACCACTCGGGGCGCATCACCGCGGCCGAGTCGCTCGCCAAGGTGACGCTGGAGAACGCGGTCGCCTACCTGGTGGAGCAGCGCTACCTGGTGGAGGAGGACAAGAAGCTGAAGCTGGGAGCGGCGGCGCCCGACGTGGCGGCGAGCAAGCACTTCGCCGAGGAGATCCGCCGCTACCTGCGCCACTGAGCGCGGGGCGCGCTCACGGTGACGTCCGGAAGGGCACCCGCACCTCCTGCCCGAGCGGGTTGCCCTCCTGGTCCAGCAAGGAGGTCCGCAGCACCAGCGTGTACGCGGTGCCCGGCGCGAAGGCCCCCGCCTCCGTGCCGACGGTGACGGCGTACGGCACATCCCCACGCTCGAGGCCCTCGTCCACGCCGGAGCCGGCGGGCACCGTCAGCTTCAGGGGAACTTCCACCCTGCCCTCGAAGACGGCGATGCCCGGGCGCAGCGTGCGCACGTCCATCGTCTCGGAGAAGAGGATCTCCAGCGAGCCGTTCGCGGGCAGCGTGCCTCCGGCGCTCGGCTCGGTGGACACCACGTCGGGCGGATCCGTGTCGCGCGCGGCGAGGAACGGATCTCCCGGCTCCAGGCACGCGGCACACCCCAGAAGTCCCACCACCAGGAACCGGCGCATCAACGGCACCCCCTTGCCCTGATGCTCTCCTCGGTGTGGCACTTGAGGCAAGCCCTGTCATTCGCCGCCGCCACCCGCTTGCACGCTGCGGCGAATCCATCCGGGTGTGGGTTCACCTGCCGTCGCACCGAGCGCTCCGAGTGGCAGCTCATGCATGACTCCTCGCGGTGGCAGGACACGCACTGCTGGATGTCTCGCGAGGCTACCACGCCGTGGTGCTGGGGCCCAGGCGTCTCCACCCACGCGGTGTAGTCCGGGTGCACCTTCACGTTGCGCGGGCGCAGCGAGCGGTCCGCGTCCATGCCCACGCCCGTGCGCTCGTGACACGCGGCGCAGAAGGACTGCATCCGGTGGCAGCTCGAGCAGCGCGCGTTGTCCATCCGCGCCTGCACCGGGTGCAGGGTGATGTAGTCGTTGGGGTGCACCGACAGCGGCTTCTGCAGCGCGTCATGGCACGACTGGCAATAGGACTCGGCGTGGCACGACATGCACGTCTGCCGGTTCACCGACGCCTGACTGCCGTGGGTGAACTCGTAGCGCGGCCCGTGGTCCAAGCCCAGCGGGTTGCCCTGCATCGGCCGCAGCACGCCCGAGGGGAACGTGAGCTGCAACCGGCCCGAGGCCTCCGCCGGGTGGCAGCTGTTGCACTGCTTGGAGGCCACGTTGCCGTCATGGCACTCGAAGCAGGTGGCCATCTTCGGCAGCTGCTGCCGGGTGGCGAGCTTCACGTCCGTCATGGTCCCGTGGCACGCCGTGCACTCCACCTTCTTCGCCACGTGCACCTTGTGGCTGAAGCGCAGGTTCGCTGGCGGCACGTCCACCTTCGCCGGCGCCACGCGCACCGTGGCATCGAACCCCGGGTGGCACGTGTTGCATGCCGACGGCGGGTCCGTCTTCTCGCCCTTCTGCGCCGCCTCGAGGTCATGGCACGTCTCGCACTCGGCATGGCCCGGGAGGTTGCGCTCCTTCGCCGAGTCACTGGCCTTCACGCCCTCGTGGCAGGAGACGCACTCGGCGCCCGCCGCCAGGTGCTGCGCGTGGTCGAACCGCAGGGGGATGTGCTGGGCCGGGTAGACGGCGAGGCTTCGCTCGCGCGCGGTGGCCGCCCAGGTGAGGCCCGCCACCACGAGGGACAGGGCAACGAGGCCCAGGGCAATACGGGAGCGGCGCTCCATCTACAGGCTCGCCTTCAGGTCGAAGAGGAAGAACACCTTGGAGTCCCAGCGGGTGAACGGATTCACGTTCTGCTCGAGCACCAGGGACACACGCGCGGCCCGGGACAAGGCCTGACTGGCCCACACCTGCGCGCCGAAGAAGTTGCCCGCCAGCAGCGGGTTGAAGCCGTCGTCGATGTGCGCCGCGGAGAGCCGCCCGTCCAGGGTGAAGCGCCCCTGTCCGAAGCCATACCCGGCGGTGAAATCCGCCCAGAGCTGCGAGCCTCCGAAGCCCTGCCGGTACGCCAGGTCCAACGCCGAGCGGAAGCGCCCCCACCGCAGCGCCGCGCCCGCCGAGCCGCCCACGGTATGGGATGGAGGCCCCCCGGGCCCATTCGCCGCCTCCGCCAGCGCGAGGCTGCTGTTGAGCTCGGTGTGGTACAGGCTCCCTACGCCCTGCACGTAGTAGCGCAGCGGGCCTCGCGGGAAGAAGTCCACGCGCACCCGTGCCTCGTCCCGGGGAGCGAAGGCGAACCAGTACCAGATGGAGTCCGCCGAGAAGACGGGCGAGAGCCGCAGCGCCTCGCCGCTCACCGCCAGCTGCTCTCCGTCCCACCGCACCTGCGCGCGGGCCTGCGCGAGCCGGCGCCCCAGCACATCGAAGTCCACGCCCGCCAGCGCGCTCACCCCGAGCCCCCGCCCGTACCGCGCCTCCAGCGTCGCGCGCTCGAGGTCCGTCTTCTCCTCCACCAGCGCCCGGCGGTAGCCCAGCGAGGCGGACACCCCCTTCAGGTCCTCCAGCAGCAGCTTCGCGCCGTACACCGGCGAGAGGGCCGTCAGCGAGGGGTCCGCGCCGGGCACGCCCTGCTCCAGCCGGCGCGCGTCGCTCTCCCGCGTCCCCTCGAGCTGGTACACCGACGAGGCCAGGAACCCCGCCCCCTTTACCCACAGCCCCCCGTACACCTCGGTCCCGAGCCCCAGTGGACTCACGTAGCGCACCCGCAGGCCATCGAAGGCCAGGATGTCCGAGGTGTCCACGTAGAGCTGCCGCCCCAGCCGCCCCTCGAAGCCGTTCCCCCCGTAGCGCACGAAGGCGTAGAGGAGGTCCGCGTCCTCCGAGCGCAGCCCGTCGATCCTCGCCGCCTCGCCCCGTGGCAGGCCGAAGTCCGCGAAGACACGCAGGCTGGACTCGAAACCCACGTCCTGCCCGGTGACGAGCTCGTAGCCGTTGAGCCCGAGGTACTGGACGATCCTCCGGCGCGGCAGCAGCACCGGCTCTCCGGGAGACGCGTCCCTCCAGGCGCGGATCTGGTACACCTGCGCCTCGGTACGCGCCTCGAGCTGGAACGCGGACGCCCAGGCGCTCCCCGATACCAGCAGCGCCGTCAAGGTGCTCCCAACGGTCATCCTCCGCTGCGTGCGTTCCGGGAAGCGCGCCAAAGTCCGGGCATTATAGAAGCGCCTCGTTCCGGTGCCTCGTGTTTCGAGCACCTTCCTCGCTGTGGGAGAACGCCGTTGGAAGAAGTCAGACCCAGCCGTCCACCTACACCCTCGCCGTACCTGCTCGATCCGCGCACCGTGGCGGTGTTCGCCACGGCGGCGGTGTTCGTGGCCTTCCTCGTCTCGGGGGTGCTCGTGCAGACCCTCAACGTGGCCTTCGGCATCTGGTTCACCCAGATCTTCGTCTTCCTCGGCCTGGGCTGGCTCGTGCTGCGCGCCACCGGGAGGGAGCCGGTGCGCTACACCGGCCTCTCCTTCCCGGGAGTGGCACCCGTGGCCTTCGGGTTCGCCCTGGGCGTGGCCAACTTCTTCGCCATCGTCGCGCCCGTCCAGTACGCCTCCCAGTCGCTGCTGCCCCAGTCCTGGCGGGAGATCTACGACGTCGCGGACATCTTCCGCGGCCAGTCCTCCGTGGAGCTGGCCTTCATCGTGGCGAGCGTGACCGTCGCGGCCCCGGTCTGCGAGGAGTTCTTCTTCCGGGGCGTCTTCTTCCAGGGCCTGAGGGCGCACGGGGGACACGCCATGCGCGCCGTCGTCCTCTCCGCGGTCGTCTTCAGCATGTTCCACCTGGACCCGGTGGGTTTCCTCGCCCGCGTGGAGCTGGGGGTGCTGTTCGGCTGGCTGTTGGTGCGCACCGGCTCCCTCTGGCCGGCCATCCTCGCGCATACGGCCAACAACCTCGTGTCCACGGTGCTGTTCCTCGTCGCGCGCTACCTCGAGTCCCCCGAGGAGGTGGCCTCCCACCAGGAGGAGCCGAGGGCCATCGTGATGATCATGCTCCTGGGCGGCACGGTGCTCTATGGGCTGCTGGCCGCCGCGCGCCGCTTCCCGTCCCTGCTGGGCCCTTCCCGTCCGCCCGAGGTCCTCGAGGCTCCGGAGTCCCCCGTCTCGCTGGCGCCCGGCCCCCAACTCCTGCGGCTGGCGCTTCCCTGGCTGCTCGCCGCGGCGCTGTCCCTGGGCGTCTACAGGGCCATGGACCCCATCGGCATCCAGCTGAGCAAGGTCGACCAGCGCTACCCGCTGCAGAGCGTCCCCAAGGACGCACCGGACGTGCTGCATGCCGAGCGCGAAGCCCTGTTCGAGCTCCGGGTCCGCGCCCGCCGGGGCGAGATACCGCTCGGGGAGTACGCCCAGGAGCGGGCGAGACAATCCAACAAACAAAAGAGGACCGATGGCCGTTGACCTTGTAGGCCGCCCCTCCCACGAGGAGAGGGCGGGAGTGAGGGTCCACGCGTGAGAACGATCACCGCGACACGCTATGTCACGCCGCTGCGCGAGGGCGGCTCGATGCCCGCCATCATCGAGGCGGAGGACTCGGGGCTGTACGTCCTGAAGTTCCGGGGCGCGGGCCAGGGAATCAAGGCGCTCGTGGCCGAGATCGTCTCGGGCGAGCTGGCGAGGGCGCTGGGGCTGAGGGTGCCAGAGCTCGTGCTGGTGGAGTTGGATCCGGTACTGGGCCGCGCTGAACCGGACGGGGAGATCCGCGATCTGATCAAGGCCAGCGCGGGCCTCAACCTGGGCATGGACTACCTGCCGGGCTCCATCACGTTCGATCCCACAGTGGGCCCGGCCCCCGAGGCGGCGGAGGCCTCGGCCATCGTGTGCTTCGACGCCTACATGACGAACGTGGACCGCACGCCGAAGAACCCGAACCTGCTCAGCTGGCACAAGGCGCTGTGGCTCATCGACCACGGCGCCTCCCTGTACTTCCACCACGCGTGGGACGACTACCTGGAGCGCAGCCAGAGCCGCTTCCCGGCGGTGAAGGATCACGTGCTGCTGCCCTGGGCGTCGACCCTGCCCGAGGCGGAGGCGGCGCTGCGCCAGCGGGTGACACCGGACGTCATCCAGCACGTCGTCGGGTGCGTGCCCGAGGCGTGGCTGGGCCCGGCGGCGGAGCCCCGCTTCGCGACGGCGGCCGAGCACCGGGAAGCCTATGTCTCGTACCTGCGGAAGCGCCTGGAAGCGGCGCCGGCGTTCATCGAGGAGGCACAACGTGCCCGCGCACAACTCGTTTGACTACGCCATCATCCGCGTCGTGCCGCGCGTGGATCGCGAGGAGTTCATCAACGCGGGTGTCATCCTCTACTGCCTGACCCGCCGGTACCTGGAAGCGCGGGTGGAGCTGGACGAGCGGCGGCTGTTGGCGCTCGCGCCGGATGCCGACGTGGAGCTGCTGAGAGGCCACCTGGAGTCGATTCCCCGGCTCTGCGCGGGAGGCAAGGCGGCGGGGCCGATCGGCCAGCTGCCGCAGAAGGAGCGCTTCCACTGGCTGGTGGCGCCGCGCAGCACGATGCTCCAGACGGGTCCGGTCCACTCGGGCCTGTGCGAGGAGCCGGCGAAGGCGATCGAGCACCTGATGCAGCGGCTGGTGCGGCCCCCGCTCCCCTCTCCCTCCGGGAAAGGGACGGGGTGAGGGAACCCGTCCCCGGGCTCCCCCTCTGGAAACCCGAGAGGGAGCACCTGGGGAGGAGCCGCCGTCCTTCAGATGAAGCGGTAGGAGGCCACGTTGAACACGGGCCCCACCATGGCGGCGGTCAGCATGTCGCGGGCCACATCGCCCTCGACCTCCACGCGCTGACCGTCCTTCTTGATCTTCCGATCGCCGCCAGCGAGCTGGTAGGTGCGGCCGTCATCGCCCTCCAGCACCCAGACGCCCGTCTCGATGTCGCGGAACACCACGCGCCCGGTGAGCTTCATCCCACCGTCTCCTTGCGAAGCATGGCGCGGGCGATGATGAGGCAGATGAACGTGTTGATCACCAGCCAGGGCAGCGCGAGGAAGTGGAAGGGCATCCACGCCAGGGCGGGCGCCTTGGACCAGGCGGCGTAGGCGAGGAAGCCCGCGAAGCCGAGGGCGAGCCCGCCGATGGCCGACCGGAGCCCCTGGAACTTGATGGCCAGGAAGGACAGCAGCAACGGGATGAGCGAGCTGTAGAAGAGCGGGTTGGCCATCTTGCCCCGGCCGAAGATGATGCGCTGCCAGTCGGGGATGGGCAGGTACGCCGCGTCCACCACGTCGCCCGCCACGCCGGAGGCGCCACCGAACCACGAGCGCGCGAAGAACACGCCCACGGTGGCCAGCAGCAACGGCACGAAGAAGCTCGGACGGACGAGGATGTTGAGATAGCCGGGGCGCTCACGCCCGCGGATCGTCAGCAGTACCAGCGCCAGCAAGGCCAGGGCCCACCACATCGACGGCCAGCGAGTGGCCCCGCCCCCGAGCGCGTTCAGCGAGGCCTGGGCATCCAGCAGCCCGTGCCCGTACTCCTCCGTCCAGGCCTGGTCGCCCATGCGCTTGGCCCCGGCATAGAGGGCCTTCTCCACCTCGTCCGGCCCGCGGGCGCCCTCGGCGTACAGCAGCGCCGCCACGGCGGCCACGTGCGGCGTCGCCATGCTCGTGCCCTGGTAGGCGGCGTAGACGGAGCGCGACGGATCCCTCGGGTCAATGGTGTTCTGCAGGATGCCGCCCGCGTCGCCCTGGCGCTTGTCACCACCCGGGGCCGCGATGTCCAGCTCCTTGCCATAGGAAGAGTACGGGGCGCGCGTGCTACCCGGGCCCACCGCCGCCACCGCCACCGCGCCCGGGTAGGCCGCGGGGAACTCCACGCGCGGGCGCCCGGCGTTTCCCGCTGCGGCCACCACGGTGACCCCCTTCTTGCGCGCGTACTCCACCGCGTCCGCCATCACTTTCGAGTAGCCCCCACCACCCAGGGACATGTTGATGACGTTGGCGCCGTTGTCCGCCGCGAATCGGATGGCCTCGGCGATGTCCGCCGACGTGCCGGAGCCGAAGTGGTTCAGCACCTTCACCGGCATCAGCGTCGCCTCGAAGGCCACCCCGGCCACGCCCTCCCCGTTGTTGGTCGCCTGCGCGATGGTGCCCGCCACGTGCGTGCCGTGCCCGTGGTCGTCATTGGCGTGCTCGTCGTCGTTGACGAAGTCGTACCCCTTCTTGAACTTCGCCCCCTTCAGGTCCGGCACCTGCTTGAAGTCGTCGTGGTCCTCGTAGGCGATGCCCGTGTCCAGCACCGCCACCACCACGCCCTTGCCCCGGTTCTCCTTCCAGGCGCTCGGCATCTGGATCATCCGGAGGTTCCACTGCTTGGGGTAGTCCGGATCGTTCGGCGTGTAGCCGTCCTTGCTGTCCTCCTCGAGCGAGGAGTCCAGTTCCGTCACGGCCTGCTCACCGGGCGGGACCGAGTAGACCCGCAGCGGCTCGGCGGACTCGACGGCCGGGTGCTGGAGGATGCGCGCGAGCGCCGCGTCCACATCCCCCACGCCCCGGGCGATCGTCACGCCCGTGCGCTTGCCCTCCACGGAGTTGAACTCGACGTCGACGCCCCAGTCGGCCTCCCAGGCATCGAACTCGGCCTCGGTGGTGCCGTCCTTGAAGTCCACGACGATGCCGCCGGGCTCCTCCTCGGCCAGGACGCGCCGCGAGATGTCCACCGCCGGGGCTTCCTTCGCCTCCGTCTCCCCGGACTCCGAGGGAGACGTACAGGCCGCCGTCGCCAGGGCCAGCACCGCACTTGCCAGGATCCAACGCTTCATGAGCGCTCCTTGATGCAGACCCCTACGAACGAACGGCGGAACGATTGGGTCTCTTGAGTCTGTTCGATACCCCTCCCGGCGGACAAGCTCCCCTCCGGGAGGAGGAACCTTCGTTGATTCAACGGGTTACGCGCTACCGGTCATTTGCCCGACAGCATCTTCAGCCAGGTGCGTACGGCTTTTCCCACCATGGGCAGGGCGTGATGGAAATGGGCGCCAGCGCCTTCCACCACCGCCAGCTCGCCCCCCGCCGCCGCCACCGCCTCGGCCAGCTCCGCCCGGGACAGAGTGGAGTCCAGCTCGCCCACCACCACCAGCAGCGCCCGGCCGAGCCCTGCCAGCTCCCGGGCCGTCACCGCCCTGGGGCTCACCAGGCACAGGCCCGCCGCCTCGGGATGGCGCGCCCGGAGCTCGAGGGCCACCCGGGCACTGCCATGGAGCGCGGCCACGGCCGCCGCGGGCGAGCGGGCATTCTCCAGCACCACGCCCAGCGCGGCCTCGGCATCCTGGAGCAGCGCCTCGCCCGAGCCCCTCTCCCCCTGGCTGCCGCCCACGCCCCGGTAGTTGAAGCGCAGCGTCGGGTGGCCGGCCGACGCCGCGGCGAAGGCCAGCTCGGCGCCGATGACATGGTCCATGCCACCGCCGTCCTCGGGCCGAGGCGGGAGCACGAGCAGCGGAGGGCGCTCATCGCCCCGGTGCGCTACCCCTTCCATCACCTCGCTGCCCACGGGGATGAGCGTGGAACGCTCGAGGAACTGACCTTTGAGGACCATAGACAGGGCGGAGGATAACGCGGAGCGTGTCCGGGTGCTTCACTCCTGGAGTATTTCTTGCCGGGCGGTGAACGACAGCCGGGCCTCGCAGGACAGCTCGCTGCCTCCGGCGCACGTGGCGCAGGTCGATCTGAGCTCCACCACGCCCCGGGAGAGGGTGTCCACGTCCTCGAAGATGATGCGCAGGGCCGTGGACTCGAGCACCTTGCCGTCGGCCGCCACCTGCAGCCGCTCGGCCGAGAAGGAGTCTCCGCTGCCGGCGATGGCCCCCGAGAGCTGCACCGGTGGGGCATCCCCCAGCCGCCAGCCCCCCTCGGGCGAGTCCAGCTCCAGGAAGGCGCGATCGGAGCTTCCGGCCTCCCAGACGGTCCAGATGAAGTCCCGGTAGAGGTTGCGCTCCTCCACCCGCGGGGTGGGAGGCGTCCCACCGCGGTAGCAGGAATTCGGCAGCGCCGAGAGGGGCGCGGGGTCCACCACCACGCGGTAGCGCCGGATCTCCTCGCCCCCCCCACAACCGGCGAGCACGGTGAGGGCCGCCGCGATTCCCAGGTGTCTCATGTCAGGTCGCTCCCGCCATCTCCGCCGCGTGCTCCTGGCGGACCCACGCGTAATACCGATCCGTGTTCTCGGGGGTGTGGAAGAGGACGGTCAGTGCCAGCCCCTTCTCGTCATAGAGCTTCGACAGCAGTCCCCAGAGTTGGTGGCGAAGTTCCCGCCGCTCCTTGGAAGGCACGTCGAAGACATTCAGGCACCAGTCCCGGCCCGGGATGTCGCCTTTCGAGATCCGATGATCCATCCACCTCACCGGCCGATTCCCGACGAGCTCCCTCACCTGTCGACGAATCTCCTCCCGCTCGTTCACCATGTCGGCTCCTCCCCAAGCACATGCCGGACGATGACCGTGGCGGCTGCCAATGCCTCCCTGGCTTCCGCCACCGTCACGTCCTCCTCCAGATAGTCCGCGGAAACGCGTAACTCGATCAGCTCCAACAGTCCCTCGCTCAACCGAGCGTCGAGAATCCCAGACCTGCATGCAGCAAGAGACAGAGGCTCATGCGGAAAGTAATATACACCCGGCCTGACTTCTGGAGTAGGGACACCCGCTTCGTTCATCGCATGCCAGCACGCATGGTAGGCCGCGTAGTACGCCCGCCACGCTGCCGCGTTGGGACGCGGCTCCTCAACGTCCAGAAGCACACGCGCCGCCGACAGGTTCTCCCACGCCTTCCGCTCCATCGCCCTTCCCCTCCCCCTACCTCCCTTCCTACTCCCCACCTCTGACATGGGGCCGTGCGCCCCCACCCGAGCGGTCATCCAGCAACCCGGCCCCCTGCCATTCCCACCATTCCTCGCGATGCCGGTCGGGCTGCTGCTAACGTCCGCTCGGAAGAACGACGCCTCCTGAGAGGCGGAGGACCCATGACCCGCGACGAAGCGCAGCGACTGGTACAGGCGTTCATGAAGTCCCTCGGGCAGGCGAGCGAGGGCCTCAATCCGCAGGGGTTCGGTGGAGCGGCGATCGGAAACGCGCAGCTCTACTTCGAGTACCACGCGGACAAGCAGGTGCTGGAGACGAGCGCCCTCATCTACAAGTTCCGGGATCCCCCCAAGCCCGGCGTCCTCGAGGGCTTCCGCGCCGAGGAGAAGTCCGGCACGGACACCGGCGGTGGCGCGGTGGCCTACGAGACCGAGAACAACAGCCTCTTCCTGAGCCGCACCTACGCCTCGGTGCCGTCGGAGGCGGCCTTCCGGGAGGACATGAAGCGCCTCACCCAGGCGAGCCTCGTGTGGAGCGATGAGGTGATGGATCGCGTGGCCTCGCGCGTGTTCAAGCGCTGAGCGGCGAGCCCCTCAGTCCCTCAGGGAGTGGCGCGCGCCGCTCCCGCCTGTTCCGCCGCGTGCTCCTCGCGGACCCAGGCGTAGTAGCGATCCGTGTTCTCGGGGGTGTGGAAGAGGATGGTGAGCGCCAGCCGCTTCTCTTGATAGAGCGGCAGGTAGAACTCGTCGAACAGACGGCCGTGGAGTGCCTCCTGCTCGTCAAAGGGCACGTCGAAGACCTCCAAGGCCCAATCACGCCCGGGGAAGTCGCCCTTGGTGGTCCGATGGTCCGTCCACCGCACGGGTCTTCCCCCCACGGCCTCCATCACCTTCCGCCGAATCTCTTCCCGCTCACTCACCATGTCGGTTCCTCGCCCAGCAGCCGCTGGACGAAAGCCGTGGCCTTCTCCAGCGCCCTTCTCACCAGCTCCACCGTCAGCTCATCTCCAAGGTAGTCCGCCACGACTCTCAGCTCGGCCAACCATCTCAGTGCCTTGCCTGCCTGCCCATCGAGCACCCCCACCTCAATGGCATCTCCAGGCAGAGGGTCATGCAAGAAGTAATATACACCCGGCCTGACTTCCGGAGTAGGAATAGCCGCTCCGTTCATCGCCTGCCAGCACGCATGGTAGGCCGCGTAGTACGCCCGCGAGGCCGCCGCGTTGGGGCACGGGTCGTCGAGATCCAAAAGCACACGCGCCGCCGTCAGGTTCTCCCACGCCTTCCGCTCCATCGCTCTTCCCCTCCACCGCCTCCTTTCCCTATCACCTACCTCCGACATGGGACTGCCCGCCCCCACCTGAGCGGTCACTCTGGGTGCTGGTTCGAGCCATGAATCCCTGGAGATGAGCTATGACGCCGGCACGAAACAGGACGAGGAGGACGGATGGGATTCTTCCGGAAGAAATCGGTGGGAGTGGACGTGCCGAAGCCGGAGCGCAACCTGGGGCTGGCGATGGTGACGCTCGATCGCGTGAGGACACTGCCCGAGGGCACGCTGCTGGCCTTTCTGCAGGACTCCGGGTGGGCGCTTCCACGTGCGAAGGAACTCCGCCACGAGGGGGACACGCTGAGCTTCGAGCTGGACGGCGCGGCCGTCACCCTCACGCTGATGCGTGCCCCCATTCCCTGGGGAGACCTGGAGGGACCGGCGCGCGCCGCTTGGCATTGGCCCGAGGCCACCGAGAGGCTGAAGACCCATCTGGCGCACGTCATCGTCGCCGTGCTCGCCCCGGGAATGGATCGCATCTCGACGATGCTGCTACTGACGCGGGTGGTGGCCGCGGTGGCCGCTACGACCGATGCCAGCGGGGTGTATTGGGGTGAGGGGCCGGTGGTGAACGCACCGGACGACTTCGTCGAGGAGGCGAAGCGGACCTCACGCGAGCAGTTGCCCCTCTACCTGTGGCTGGCCTTCCAACTCTCGCGCAACCCGGACGGTACCTTCACGCTCGCCACCTCGGGCATGCGCTCGTTCGGGTTCATGGAGTTGGAGTTGGTGGCGATGCGCGAGAAGCCCGCGACGCTCGTGGACCGGGCCTTCAATTTCGCCCACTACCTGCTCGATCACGGTCCCGTGCTGAAGGACGGGGACACCATTGGACTTTCCGCACAGGAGCGCTTCCGCATCCGCCACGTGCCCTCCGCTGTCGACCCATCCCGCACGGTGTTCCGGATCGAGCTGTGAGGCGCGTCCGCCGCATCTCGCGCTTCGTGAGGTGGTAGGGCCCGCGCACGGGCCCCAGCCGGCAACTACACCGCCACCATCACGTAGAACTTCAGGTAGCGGCCTTCGGGGAACTGGAGCCGGACCGGATGGTCCGGCGGCTGGTAGCGTTCCTCCACCATCGCCAGGTCCACGCCCGCCTTGAAGGCCGCTTCCTTCACCGCGCCCATGAAGTCATCCGGGCCCACGCGCGCCGAGCACGACGCCGTCGCCAGCAGGCCTCCGGGCCGCAGCAGCCCCAACGCCTGACGGTTCAGCGACGCATACCCGTCGATCGCCGCCTGCACCGCCCGCTGGCTCTTCGCGAACGCCGGCGGATCCAGGATGATCAGATCGAACGTCCTGCCCTCTTCCCGGAAGGACGCCAGCAGCTTGAACACGTCCGCCGCGAGGAAGTCGTGCTTCTCCGCCGGCAGCCCGTTGCGCGTGAAGTTCTCGCGCGCCAGCGCGATGGCATCCGGATCCAGGTCCACCGAGAACACGCTCTTGGCCCCGCCCAGCGCCGCGTTCACCGAGAACCCGCCGCTGAAGCAGAAGCAGTTGAGCACGTCCCTGCCCTTCGCCAGCCGCCGGATGAGGTACCGGTTCTCGCGCTGGTCCAGGAAGAAGCCCGTCTTCTGCCCCCGCCACGCGTCCACCCCGAACTTCGCGCCCCGCTCCAGAATCTCCAGCACCTCCGGCGCCTTCTCCCCCCACAGCATCCGCCCCGTGCCCCGGCCCTCGTCCTCCTCCGCGTCGTCCCGGCCCACCTCGTCCCGGCCCAGAATCCCCTTGAGGTCTGGCACCGCCGCCTTCAGCGCCTCGACGATCAGCCCCCGGTACGGCGTGAGCCCCGCCGAGTACAGCTTCATCACCGCGTACCGGCCATAGAGGTCCACCACCACGCCCGGCAGCCCGTCCCCCTCGCCGTGCAGCAGCCGGAAGCTGTCCGTGTCCGCCAGGTCGATCAGCGAGCGCCGCTCGGCCAGCGCCTGCTTCACCCGCTGCGCGAAGAAGGCCGCGTCGATGCTCTGCCGCGGGTTGCGCGTCAGCACGCGCACCGCGATGGCCGAGTGCGGATCGAAGTACCCGCGCGCCACGAACTTCCCGTTCTCCGCCAGGTCCACCACGCTGCCGGGAGGAATCTTCGGTACCTTGTCCAGCGCCTTGCGGAAGACCCACGGGTGTCCCGCGCGCAGGTGACGGCCCAGCCCCGGGGCCAGCTCCAGCTTCACGACGTTCACGCTCCCACTCCTCGGCGAGGGGCCCGGCGGGCCCGTTGGGCGACAATGGCACGGGCGAGCTCCTCGAAGCCCCGCCCCTCCTCCGCCCGGGTGATGAAGGCCGGCGGCGTGTCGATGCGATCCAGCACCCGCCGCACGTTGGCCACCCCGACACTCAGGGCGAACCCTCCAAACATGGGGGCATCGTTGAAACTATCCCCGGCGTACACGAAGCGCTCATCCCCCGGCTCCAGCCGCAGACCCCAGGCGAGCTTCAGGAAGCGGCGCACCGCCGACAGCTTGTCGAAACGGCCCAGCCAGCAGTTGATGTGCACCGACGAGCGCACCGCCGTCACGCCCCGCGCCCGCAGCAGCGCCTCCAGGCGATCGGCCCCCTGCTCGCCCAGCTTCGCTTCCTCGTTGTAGTCCACGGCCAGGTCCACCTCCGTGTAGGCGCTGTCCATGGACAGGCGCGCCCCAGGGACCTGCCGCAGCACGGCCGCCACCTCCGCCTCCAACCGGCGCCGGTTCGGCTCCCGGACGCGCGGGGACTCGGCGTACACCTTGCGCAACTTCCCCCGGGGGCCCTTCAGGAAGAACAGGCCCCCGTTCTCCACGATGACCCCGTCCACCGGCAGCGTGCGGGCCCAGGCCTCGCCCCAGCCCGCCGGGCGGCCCGTCACCAGCACCAGCTTGAGGCCCGCCTCCACCAGGCGCTCGAGCGCCCGCACGGTGGTGGAGCGCAGCTGGTGCGTGCTGGTGAGGGTACCGTCGACATCCGTGAAGACCCCTTCCACCCGGGAGAGGTCCGCGTCGCGCAAGGGGCGAGGGGCAGCCATACGGAGAGCGCCACTACACCCTTCCCGGCCCCACGGAAAGGACTGGATGCCCGCAAAGACGAAACCCCCGGGAGGCAGTGCCTCCCAGGGGCCGTTCATCTCACTCCGGGTTCAGCGATCAGGGCGTGTACGAGCCCTTGACCGAGACACCCGAGTAGGAGCTGTAGGCGTTCAGCATGACGTGCATGCGCTGGGTCGTGCTCTGCGCGGCGATGTTGCACGTCTCGGCGTTGCCGCTCAGGTACGGACGGCAGTTGTACGAGCTGGTGGTCGGCTGCGCGCCGATCCGCACGTACAGGTCCGCGTCACCCGTGCCACCGCTGATGGTGAAGGTCGAGGCCTTCGAGGCCGGCACGTCCAGGTAGTAGTACGTGTTGGTGCCCGTGGAGGCCGACTGGTTGGTCAGGGCCACGCCGTTGGTCAGCGCGGTGGCCGTCGGGGGAGGCGTCGAGGAGCCCACGCCCACCGCCGTCCAGGCGGCCGACACGGAGGCGACCTCGGCCGTGGTGTAGCCCAGCTGCGTCGCGGCCTGCTCCGTGTACGTCTTCGCCTGGGCGAAGGTGGTGGAGGCCGTCATCAGGTCGCGGTTGGCGCGGTAGAAGATCTGGCCGGCCTTCTGGATGCCGATGCCCGTCACCTGGGTGGTGGTCACGCCACGCGGGTGCGTGCCGCCCTGGGACAGGAGCACGAAGGCCAGGTTGGCGATGCCCGAGTTCCAGTGCACGCCGCCGTTGTCGGACGTCCCCGTGTAGCGCGTGGGGTAGTAGTCCTTCGACGAGCCGTCCTGCGTGGGGTTGGCCATGTAGCGGAGCGCGTCACCCTGAGTGTTCGGCGTCCACACGTCGTCGCCGACCATCCACACCGCCGCGTCCACCACCCAGCCGCGATTCCACGACTCGCAGTAGGCGCCGAAGATGTCGCTCAGGCCCTCGTTGAGAGCGCCGGACTCGTTGGAGTAGGTGAGGTTGGACTCGGAGCTGGTCACCGCGTGCGTCAGCTCGTGCACCGTCACGTCCAGGGACAGGCCGAGCGGCTTGGACTGCACGCCATCGCTGTCGCCGTACACCATCTGGCTGCCGTTCCAGAAGGCGTTGGTGTAGTTGGTGCTGTAGTGCACCGTGCTGCGCAGCTGCGCGCCCGCGCCGTTGTACGAGTCACGGCCGAAGTTCACGCTGTAGCAGTCGTAGGTGGTGCCCAGGTGGTCGTAGTTGCCGTCCACGTGAGCGTCGCCGGTGACGGCGCCACCCTCGGAGCGCTTGAGGGTACCGGGCAGCGAAGTGCCGTTGTTGGCCGAGTACACCGCGCGGTTCTTCGCGGAGTGGATCTCCGAGTGCGTGGCCTCGATGGCGCCGGTCAGCGCGTTGACGTACACGTTGTCACGGATGGGCAGGTCCAGGCCCTCACCCGTCACGACCACGTGGTAGGCCAGCTTCAGGCGGTTGTCCTTCTCGGAGCGGATGTACACCAGGCGGGCATCGCCCTCGGAGGCGATGTGGCGGCCCACGGTGCTGTCCAGGGCGGCGGCGCGGGCGGCCTCGCCGGAGATGCGCGCCATGGCGGGGACGATCTCGCCGTCACGGGCCGAGCCGTTGGCCATGAAGATCTTGCCGCTGGCGTCCTTGTGGATGATGAGCTCACCGCCCACCACCGGCAGGCCATTCTTGGTCTGGCCGTAGCGGATGTGGGTGTTGCCCTGCTCGTCCACGGTGGTGCGCTTCATCACCAGGTCGGTGGCGTTAACGCGGAAGGCCGCGGCGATGCCCTGCAGGCCGTTGGCGTTGTCCAGGCTGCCCTTGAGCATGAAGGGAACGCCGTCGTCATGCGCACCGACGACCTGGGCGGAGGGCAGCGCGGCAAGCGCGGCCCGTACGTCACCGAGCGAGTCGGCGGCCGCGTCGGACTTCGGGGCGCCCTCGGGCAACTGCGAGTTGTCGACCTCGCAAGCGGCGAGGGGAAGCGTGAACAACGCAGCAGCAAGGAAGCGAGTGCGGATCACTGGGGGTTCCTCCTGTGCAACGGCGGGGGTGCCGTCGGACGCAGGAACCATGAGCAGGAACCGGGCCAACCCATGAATCGTGGAAATGCCAGCCTTTACGAATCATCCGGCTCAGCCAGTGGAGTGCGGATGTCACGCCCTACATGCCCCACCCTGCATCAGGAGTTTACATTCCTGGAACAAACCCTCCTGATTCCAAGGGGTTTCACCCCTCCCCCAAGAGATGTCCTGATTCAGGACAGAGGTGTCCTGATTGAAGACACCTCTCCCGCCTCATGTATGCACGAGTCGGAGGCCAAAATAAAGTGCCACGACCACGATAGTTTGACCTGAAACCATTTGTCCTGCAACAAAAATGCAGCGGGCACGCGAGGGCGTGTCACGTCCGCGCCCCACCCAAGGCCTACAACGCCCCAGACGGACCGCCAGCGGACTCCGCACATGAGGGAAGTGCTCGGGCGATGACTCAGAGGATGTCCAGTCCGGCCAGCAGGGACTGGAGGGTCTCGACGTTGGCGCGCAGCTCTGCGCCGGAGAGCTGGGAGAGCTGCGTCTTGCGCGCCTTGCGCAGGAAGCCATCCAGCCGCGGCTCCCTCCCGTAGAGGGACTGGGCACTGGCGGCAGCCTCGGCCAGGGCCCGCGCGGCCCCCGGAGCATCCGTGCCCAGCAACCCCATGGAACGCTCCAGCCGCACCCCGCAGCCCGCCCAGACCTCGCGATCATGGGCGATGAGGAGCTGCCGCTGATTCACATGGCTGAGCGAGCGCACGATGGTGTCCAGCTCCTCCACCACGGACAGCACCTCCGGCTTGTGGGGGTTGTCCTGGATGGCCAGCCGCCCCGCCCGGCCGCGCAGCTCGATGATGTGCCGCTTGTCCTGCGCGCGCAGGTGCTTGTACGCGGCCGTACGCCCGAAGGCGTCCAGCTCCGTCTGCAGCTGTTGGGCGTTCCACTGCACGTCCTCGGGCTCGGCCTCGCGCACCTTGGTCAGCCGCGCCGAGACGATGCGCGACAGATCCGCGACGATCGCCCGCACCATCACCGCCGCCTTCACCTCCGCCTCGTGCCCGGGCACCACCTGCTGCCGCGTCACCGGCCCGAAGGCACTGGCGGACTCGAAGACGAGGTTGCCCATCTGCTCGCGGAAGCGCTCGCGCAGGCGCTGGATCTCCGCCAGCAGCGTCCACCGGTCCGACACGACGCCGGGGTTGCGCATCGTCTCGCCCAGCTGGGTGATGCCCTGGGCCAACTGCTGCATCCACCCCAACAGCAACTCGGAGGCGTCCTTGACCCGCCGCGCCTCCACGGTGGCCGTCAGGGGCAGCCCGGAGCCCGCGCTCGCCACCGGCCGGGACGCGAACTGCTCGCGCACCACGTTGAGCAGCACGTTGACGTCCATCACCGTGTCGCGGATGACAGGGGCCATCTCCTCCCAGAGCGACAGGTCCGGGCTGTCCTCCACGTGGGCGGACTCGTACTTGAGCAGATCGAGGTCGCTCAGCCGGGTGATGGCCTGCCCCGCCGCGCTGTACACCAGGCGCAGGCGCTCGGCGAAGGCGCGATCGGACAGGGACTGGAGGATCTCCTCCAGCTTCGGGGGCAGAGCGAGCGAGGGAGTATCGGCGGACACGGCCCGGCCACTCTATCGGGTCCCATGGGCCCCGTCGCGCCCTTCGGCTCCCGGAGCGTGTGGATCCAGGCATTTCCCTTGCGAGGCTCCCTCGCCCTCCTACACTGGCCGGATGGCGAAGCACCGCGTGTACCTCATTCCCGGCTTCTTCGGTTTCACCCACATGGGAGAGAAGCCGGCCGAGCGGATCGTCTACTTCGGACATGTCCGCGACGTGCTGCTGGAGGGCTTCCAAAAGCGTGGCCACACCGCCGAGGTGGAGTCCGTGACGGGGCACCCCACGGCCAGCCTGGAGGTCCGGGCCCGGCTCATCCTCCGCACCATCGAGGAGACGGCCGCGAGCGATGACGCGGTCATCCACCTGGTCGGGCACTCCACCGGAGGCGTGGACGCGCGGGGCCTGGTGTCCACCTGGATGCCCCAGAAGGCGCCCCACCTGCTGGAGCGGGTGCGCTCGGTGGTGTCGGTGGCCACGCCGCACCACGGCGCGCCCATGGCCAGCTTCTTCCTGCAGGACCGCCGGGGCGAGATGCTGCTGCGGCTGCTGTGGCTCTTCACCGTCTTCGCCCTGCGGCGGGGCCCGCGGCCGATGATGTTCCTGGCCTTCCGCCTGCTCTACGCGCTCAGCGAGACGGGTCATCAGCTCGGCTTCCAGGCCACGCTGCTCGATCAGGTCACCCGGCTGATGGCCCACCTCACGCCCACGGAGCAGGCCACGCTCGAGGAGTTCCTCGACCAGGTGGGCAAGGATCAGTCGATCATCGGGGATCTCACCCCGGAGAAGATGGTGGGCTTCAACCAGGGGAACCCGGACCGGCCGGGCGTGCGCTACGGCTCGGTCATCACCGGGGCGCCGCCGCCGAGCCTCATGGGCATGCTCCGGGCGGTCACCGGCAAGCACAACCCCGGCATGGGAGACCTGGTGTCGTTCCGGATGCTGGATCCCCAGCCCGAGGTCATCTACGGCGCCTACTCGTTCCTCTACAAGAAGAGCGACCCGGACGCGCGGGAGTTGCGGACGCCCGACCCCTCCCCCACCCACGACCGGCTGCTGCGGGACGTCTTGGGCGAGGAGTACCGCCACCGGAGCGATGGCGTCGTCCCCACGCGCACCCAGCTCTGGGGCGAGCTCATCACCGCGGCCGTCGCCGACCACCTGGACGTGTTGGGCCACTTCGACGAGCCGCCCGAGCACGTGGGCTGGCTCAAATCCGGCTCGCACTTCCGGGCCCCCCAGTTCAACGGGCTGTGGGACCGGGTGCTCGACTTCATGGTGGCCGGGAGCCAGGTGCGCCCATGATCCAGGTCGTCGTCATGAACGGAAACAAGGCCCTCTTCGGTGGAGAGGACCTGCTCGAGCTGCCCGGCCCGAAGTGGATCGACGTCCTCCATCCCACGGAGGAGGAGATGAAGCAGCTCGGGGAGCGCTACGGGCTGCACAAGCTGGCCATCGAGGACTGCCTCCACGTGGATCAGCGGCCCAAGCTGGAGGAGTACCCGAACCACCAGTTCATCGTGCTCCAGGGCTTCACCGCCAGCCCGGGGAACGTGTGCGAGCTGACGCTGCACGAGCACCACTTCTTCCTGGGACCGGACTGGCTCATCAGCGTGCACGAGCTGCCCTTCGAGGGGCTGGAGCAGGTGCGGCAGCGGGTGCGGGCCGAGCCCCAGGCGACGATGGAACGCGGCGTGGACTTCATGCTGTACCTGCTGGCGGACGCGCTGGTGGACCGCAACTTCCCCGTCCTGGACAAGTTCAACGACGAGCTGGAGGACCTGGAGTCGGCGGTCTTCGAGAACCCGAGTCCTGACCAGCTCCAGCGCATCTTCGAGCTGAAGCGGGCGCTGGTGACCTTGCGGCGGGTGCTGTCGCCCCAGCGGGACGTGCTGGGCTTCCTGGCCCGGAGGGGCATCCCCAACATCCAGGAGCGCGCGGCGCTGTACTTCCGCGACGTGTATGACCATCTGGTGCGGCTGTACGAGCAGATCGACGCGGGCCGCGATCTGGTGGGCAACGTGATGGACGGCTACCTGTCCATGATGGCCAACCGGACGAGTGAAATCAGCAAGCAGCTCACCATCATCTCCACCATCTTCCTGCCGCTGGCGTTCATCACCGGATTCTTCGGACAGAACTTCGAGGTGCTGTCGCACAAGGGGTTTTTCTGGGTGATGCTGGTGTCGGTGGTCGGGTTGCCGCTCGTCCTGGTGGTCTGGTTCAAGCGCAAGGGATGGATTTGAAGTCCCTGGAGAAAGCCATGCTCAGCATCACCGTCGACGGCGTTCCCCTGCACTACCGTGACGAGGGCCAGGGGTTGCCCGTGCTGCTGTTCCACGCGTTCCCGCTGAACGGGGGGGCGTACGAGAAGCAGCTGAAAGCGCTGTCGGGGCGCTACCGCTTCATCATCCCGGACATCCGGGGCTTCGGGCGGAGCGGGCTCGGCGAGGGCCCCACGGAGATGGCGCGCATCGCCCAGGACGCGCTGGCGCTGCTGGACGCGCTGAAGGTGGATTCGGCGGTGGTGGGCGGGGTGTCCATGGGCGGGTACGCCAGCATGGCGCTGCTGCGGGAGGATGCCGGGCGCGTGCGGGGGCTGGTGCTGGTGGACACGCAGGCCACGGCGGACGACGAGGCGGGACGCGCGCGGCGCGAGGCCTCAGCCCAGGAAGCCCTGCGGGAAGGCCCCGAGGCCGCGGTGCGGGCCCTGCTGCCGAAGGTGGTGGTGGAGCCGGACTCGGCGGTGGGTCGCGAGGTGGCGGCGATGATGCGGACGGCCACGCCCGCGGGCATCGCGGCGGCCCAGCGGGGCATGGCGCTGCGGCCAGACAGCAAGGACATCCTCGCGCGCTACGCCGGGCCCGCGCTGGTGGTGGTGGGCGAGAAGGATCCGGTGACACCGCTGGAGAAGGCGAAGCAGCTGGCGGACCTCATCACCGGAGCGCGGCTGGAGGTGATTCCAGACGCGGCCCACCTGCCCAACCAGGAGCAGCCGGCGCGGTTCAACGCCGTGCTCGACAGCTTCCTGTCCGCGCTGTAGGGCCCGGCGTCATCGCCCATGCGCGCTGCGTGAACAGCGCGGCCAGCCACATCGAGGTCACCTCAAGCACGGGTGCGGTCTACTCGTAATCGTGGGCGCGTCCTCATTGAGGGAACGCAGGCAGAGGGGGGACCGCGAAAATTTAATTCACCCCTCACAATCTCGCGCGTCTGGGGAATAAGCGCGCGATGGCCCCCAGCGCTTTCTCGAAAATGAAATGGAGAGGGCCTGAAAGGGAGCAACACCATGGAACTCAACCAGGAGCAGATAACGAAGCTCACCACCTTGAGTGGAACGAAATTCACCTCTGCGACCTACAAGGACCTCGGCTGTTTCAACTGGGCACTGACGGGCTTTGCCAAGGCCCCGGTGACGCCGATGGACATGTTCAACTACATGAACCGTTCGGCTGTGGCGAACAGCCTTGGGCTCGTGGGGACGCAGAAGACGCAGTACGAGCAGCTCATTATCAATAGTTGCAAGAACCCCTCTGTCTCCTTCGATGGCACCTGGTTCAACACCAGCAGCAACCTGACCGCGCTTGACACGATCGGTGGCGACTTCCTCGCCAACCGCATCACCAAGGAAGAGGCGATCAAACGGGTGATGAATCTGGCCATCGTCGCCAACGGGCTCGCCCTCGCGAGCGGTCCGAGCAACCACAAGCTCAGCATCTACTACATCAAGAGTGATCCGCCCTCGGTCCAGCACGTGTGGCTCGACGTGGGCGGAACGTGCATTGAGATATTCCCCGCCGGAGGCGGCGGTGGAATGCCCGTTCAGCTCTACAGAGGCTGGCAGCGGAGCCTGAGCAGCAACGTCTCGGAGTTCGACCGGAAATACGGCCGCATCGACTTCTCCCTGACCGGGTTCCACCAAGCTCACATCAACATCATCGCGACCGCGCTGTAGCTCCCACGCGCCCCGCCGGTCGAACATGGATTCCGGAAGCTCTCTTCCTGGAGACATCCCAGCAGGTTGAGCTTCCTGTCCGCGGTTGGGTGAGCAGGGGCCAGGAATGTCCGAGCGCGCTCATCGCCCCATGCGGGCGGCCCCCTTCAGCCTGCTCCACCAGGTCGCTTTCAGCCTCCGCCGGTAGACGATCGGGGCCGGGACCTTCAATGACCAGACGGAACGACATGGGGATGTCCTCCGCCAACTTGTCCCCGACCTGCACGAGCGCGTCCGACAGGTCACGGCCCTCGTGGACGGGCGAGCGCAGCTCCAACTGCTCTCACTCCTCCGGTCCTACGGCGGCGGGTTCTATTCCCGCCGCTTTAGGGCGAATAGGAGGCCGGTTGAGGGTTGAGGGCTGGAGCAGACGGGTGGACTTCTGTAGCGCAGGGGGCAGATACTTCTCTGGCAAATGGCAATCGAAGGGTATTAGGAACGCCCATGAGCGACGAGCGCACGCCCGCCGAGCCCGAAGTCATGGAGCCTACGTTCTGGCGGAAGAACGGCTGGACGGCCAGGGTCATCAAAAACGAGGATGACGACGGCTGGGCCGTGGAAATCCGCAAGCAGGGGCTCGCCGAGCCCGTCCTCATCAGTCCGTGGGTGATGGGCCGCGATAAGAAGAACCCCAAGCCCTTCGATGCGACGGCGTTCGCGACCTTCGTGAAAACGGCCTCGGAGGTCCTGGACCGCTCCGCGCGACAGCGCGACCAGGCCATGACCAAGAAGCTCTCCATCGCCTGGGAGGGCCGCTGGTACGAGGTTCGGCTCGAGCTCGTGGCCGATGAGTATGAGCCCCACGCGCTGCTCTCCGCCGTCGACGACGCTGGCGCGACCGTCGCGAAGCATCGCGTGCCCGTAACCTTCAAGTTCAACAGAGACGTCGCCAACGAGTGGGTGCGCGGCGGCTTCTGCGAGCCCTGAGCCGGCTCTCTCAGGAGGGATGCGGTGGCGAGTAGCTTCATCGAGTTCGGAGGCAAGGGCATCTGGGACAGCGACGGCGCCATCCGTGACCTGCTCGCGTTGTTGCTGGTGGAACTGGAGGCGCGGGGGCTGCGCCGGAAGCAGGCGGAGCTCTGGGAGTACTGGACTCTCCAGGCGTACGTCATCCTCACGGGAACCCACGATCTCGGCCTGGACCTGTACGCGGCCGACGCGCCCACCCGGACGCTCGTCATCGACTGCTGCGAGTCCGTCGCGCGGAGGACCGGGAAGGTGGAGCGCCCTCGGCCCCG
Source organism: Archangium sp. (assembly GCA_035645295.1). Classification (GTDB taxonomy): domain Bacteria; phylum Myxococcota; class Myxococcia; order Myxococcales; family Myxococcaceae; genus Archangium. Next base: position 6,619 of record DASQMW010000001.1, on the reverse strand, counting down.
GGGCTTCGATCACGCGGACGGTGAGCTGTTCGAGGGGAGCGAGCAGTTCATCGACCTGGACGAGGTGCGCCCGCTCGCGTTGCAGGTGACGCGGCTGCTGCGGGGTGAAGCCGGCGCGCCCGCGGATTCTCCCGAGGCCCTCCACTGGCGTGAAGCGAAGCCACCCGTGACGCCTTCGTGAAAACCGGCGGTGCGGCAAACGGAAGCCTCCCTCGAACCACCATCCGGCCCGCGCGGATACCTCACCGTGAGCCCCCCCGCTTCCCGAGCAGCTCCGACACCCGATCCAGCATGTCGAAGAGCTCGAAGGGCTTGGGCACGAAGAGGATGTCGGGGGCGAGGAGGCGCTGGTCCATCAGCCCGGCGCTCATCACCACGATGGGGATGTGCCGCAACGCCGCGCTGCCCCGCATCTCGCGAATCAACGCGTGCCCGTCCATCCGGGGCATCATCAGGTCGGTGATGACCAGGTCCGGGAGCCGCTCCGCCATGGCCGTCAGGGCCTGACGGCCGTCGTGCACCACGCGCACGTCCAACCCCTCCTCGCCGAGCAGCTCGCCCAGGATGTTCGCGATGTCCGGCTCGTCATCGACGATGAGGACGTGACTCATGCGTCCTCTCCGGAGTCTTCCGGTGCGGAGCCAGGAGGCGAGGGATTCGGTCCAGGTCCGCGCGCTGGCCCGCTTCCGTGCATCCGTGCCAGCTCACCGAGCACCTCCTCGGCGCTCTCACTCGAGCCCTCCACCTCGAGCCCCCGCGAGGTGATGTGGAACTCGCGGAGGGACGGGTCGTAGTCACTCTCGCGGACCTTGAGGACGGAGATGAGCCGGTGGAGCCGGGAGCGGAGCTCCACGTAGCGCATGAGGACGATGTTCTCCACGCCGGCGGACAGGCCCACGGGGGCGAGGCCGAGCTCGGGACCCCCGAAGGACGTCTCCATGGAGATGACGGTGCTCACCTGCAGCGCGCGCAGCTCGTTGCTCAGCGCGGTGAAGAAGGTGGTGAAGCGCTCCGGGTGCGCCACCGCCTGCAGCAGCCCGTCCACCCCGTCGATGAACAGCCGCTGCGCCTTCTGGCGCCGCACCCCCTCCACCAACTGCATGGCGATGGCGTCGAGGAACTGCTCGGTGGGCTGGCGCCACTGCACCTCCAGACGGCCGGCCTCGACGTGCTCCCGCAGCCGCAGGCCCACGCCCTCGGCCTTGGAGAGGAGCCGGGAGGGTGTCTCGTAGAAGCCGAAGTAGAGACAGCGCTGCCCCCCTCTCAGCCCCTCGGCCAGCAGGTGGAGCCCGAGCAGGGTCTTTCCACTGCCGGGCGCGCCGAGCAGCGCCGTCACCGAGGCCGGGGGCACGCCGCCCCGCAGCATGTCGTCGAGCCCGGAGATGCCGAAGCGGCTCTTCTGGGGCACGGCGGGGGTGTCCAGCTCCTGGGGGAGCACCAGCGCCTCGCGGCGTGGATAGAGGGTGATGCCCGAGCCGCTGATCTCGAAGATGTGCTGGCCGCCGAGGTACGGGCTGCCCCGGAATTTGCGGACCGCCAGCTCGCGCGTCTGCCGCATCTTCAGCGTCCGCAGGTCGAGGTCGAGGATGCCGTCGGCGACGAACCGCTCGAGGCCCTCCGGGCCCTCGGTCCGGGGAGCGATGAGCAGCGCTGTGCAGCCCACGAGCGTGAGCAGGGCACCGAGCTCCCGCAGGAACTTGCGATAGGCGAAGGGCGAGGAAGCCAGTTCGGAGACGGCGCCTAGCGAGTCGATGACGAGCAAGGAGGCGCGGTGGGTGCGCACCGCCTGGCCGAGCATGGAGTGGAGGGACTCGAGCCCACCCGACTCGAGCACGGAGACGCTGCTCAGCAGGGTGATGCGGCTCTGGACGAGCGAGCGGTCGAAGAAGGAGAAGGATTCGAGGTTGGAGAGCAGGCGGGCGTGGGACTCGGAGAACGAGGTGACGTAGAGGACGTTCTCGCCCGCGGCCGCGCAATGGAAGGCCACCTGGGAGCAGAGGACCGTCTTCCCCGTGCCGGGCCCACCGGTGACGAGGTACAGGGCGCCGCGCGGCAGCCCCCCATGGAGCACACCATCCAGCCCGGCCACGCCCGTTGGCAGGCGGCGGCTCTTCTCTTCCGTCGTGGTTCCCACCCAGGTCGTCCCCTCCTTAGGGTGCGGCGGGCGAGCACGGACGCCCATGCGCCAAGGGTCCCCCCTCGGCTGGCCGCCAGGTCCACAGAGCACCTGCCGGGGAGCGATGGTTCCAGTGCTTGCACCGCCTACCTTTGAATGAAGGCGCGGAGTCGGCCATGAGTGAGGATCCCAACGTCTTCTTCGAACGGGGGACGCGCTGCCTCGAGAACCATCGGTACCCCGAGGCCATCGAGCACTTCCAGAGGGCTCTCGAGCTCGCCAGCGGAATGTCCCCGCTCCCCGAGGAGTGGCGCGGCGAGAGGGACAGTGCGTGCCTCAGTGGCATCGGCGCTGCCCATGCCGGGCTCCACCAGGACGAGGAGAGCTGGCGCTACCAGGAGCTGGCCCACCAGCGCTGCCCTTCCCATCCCCTCCCCCTCCTCCGTCTGGCGGCCCTCTGCGCGAGGAAGAACGATTCAGTGAGGATGAGAGCCTTCCTGAAGAAGGCACTCCCGCTCATGAAGGAGAGCGCCTGGCTCCCGGACGTGCGGAGCCTCGAGAGCTACCTGCTGACGGCACCTGAGTTCGAGAAATACCGGGGCGTGGTCCTCTACATGCTGCACAGCCATGGCCAGCTCTCCCTGAGCGACTACGAGCGGCGGATGAAGAGCTGGCAGGAGGGCCGTCAGGAGAGGTCCTTCGCCACGGAAGCTCCCGGAGGCCCGCCGCCCCCCCGAGCGATGCGAGAAGAAGGCCTGGAGGTCATCCGCTACGGGCAGCTCGGATTCCCGGCCCGGGTGCCGCCGCGGCAACCTCGGTCGCTGCGCATCACCCTCCACCGCCAGCCCTCGCCAGACGCGGAGGGCCAGGTGGCGTTGCACCTCTTCGCGCGCCAATGGCCGATGAAGCTGGTGGCCACGCTGGTGAACGTGCGGCCAGAAGACTTCCTCGTCGAGGGCGCCAGCAGCGGCGTCATCGAGGTGCCGGAGGACCGGGACTCGGAGCCACTGGAGTTCGTGCTGGTGGCGCAGAGCCCGGGGCCCAAGACCATCCGCGTGCGCTTCGAGCAGGACAACACCTTCGTGACCACGGCACGGGTCCACACCGAGGTCCTCGAACAGACCCAGGAGGCACCCGGGCAGGCACGGGTGGAGTCCGCGCCAGCCCTCGAGCCCCGCGGCCTGCCGCCGGACTTCACGCTCTACGTCGAGCGCGACACGGAGCGGACGTACTCGCTCTCCGTGTGCACGGGAGACAGCGCTCCGGACGTGCCCGCCCAGCGCGTGGGAGAACTGACGTTCGAGCAGGAGGGCTCCCCCGGCCTCTACATGCGCTCGCGCTTCGAGGAGCTGGACGCCACCGTCACGGGCCCGGACGCCGAGCCACGTTACGCCGACGCGGTGGAGCGGCTGGGCAACAACCTCTACCAAAAGCTCTTCATCCGGGGAGGCCTCGACTCCTTCTACTGGGAGCGGATGTACCCGCGCTCGGAGCAGGGGGCCGGGGACACGCGGGAGTGGAGCGCGCCCACCCTGCAGATCGTCTCGGACGAGCCCTACATCCCCTGGGAGCTGCTCCGGCCCTTCCGCGACACCCCACGGGGGCTCGAGGTGGATCGGCTGTTTCTCTGCGAGCGGTTCGCGCTCGCGCGGTGGCTGGATGTGCAGCACAGCGCCAGCTCGGTGGACCTCTTCAAGGTCACCCTGGTGGCACCGCCGTCCAACCTGGAGTTCGTGCGGGAGGAGGTGGACGCCTTCGAGCGGATGCAGCGCGAGGGCCGGTTGGAGGTGGATCGCATCGAAACCCGGGAGGAACTGGACGCCTTCCTCGCGCGAGGTGGAGCGCACGTGGTGCACTTCGCCTGCCACGGCCAGTTCGAGCAGGAGCAGCCGGGGCGCTCGCGCGTGATGCTGGGCAACCACTCCTGGCTGCGGCCGGATGATGTCACGGGGAAATACCTGGCCTTTGGCCGCTCGCGGCCGCTGGTGTTCCTCAACGCGTGCGACACCTCGCGGCAGGGCTTCGGGCTCACGGGGCTGGAGGGCTGGGCGGACACCTTCGTCCGCACGGCACGGGTGGGAGGTTTCATCGGCTCCACGTGGAAGACCACGGATGCGCTGGCCTGCCGCTTCGCCATCTCGTTCTACGAACTGCTGTCGCGGGGACTTCCCCTGGGAGAGGCGATGCGCCGGGCCCGTCAGTCCATCAAGTCCTCAGGGGATGCCACGTACCTGAGCTACTCGCTGTATGCGAATCCCCGTGCCCGCGTGAGGCGTGCCGCTGTCTGAGAAAGGAGGAGCCAGCCATGATGGAGTTCGAGCAGGTGCGCAGCTTCGTGGAGCAACGGCGAGGCGAGCTGGAGCGCATGGTGGGGACAGCGGAGTTCTCGCGTGAGCTGGACAACCTCCGCCGCTTCTGGGCGGAGGAGAATGATCCGGTGATCCAGCGGGATGAGACGCTGCGCGTCCTTCGCAAGTACCCCGCGGTGTGGAGCCTGCTCAAGCAGCCGGCGGGGGTGACGCCCGCCGTGACTCCCACCCCCACCCCGCCGCCAGTGGCCCCTCCGGCGGCAGCGGCCCCCCAGGCGGCAGCGGCCCCTCCGGATCCCCTGAAACACCTCGAGGCACGACTGGCGTACTTCCGGGAGTTCGTCACCGGAAGCATCGGCGTCCTCATCGTGCTCGTGTCGCTCTTCTGCACGGTGGTGGCCCTCTTCCGGGGCGAAGACATGTTCCCCTTCCTGAGCGGGCTGGTCGGTGTGGTGCTCGGGTACTACTTCGGCCGGGCACCGGGCGAAGCACAGGCGGCGAAGGCTCAGGTCGAGGTCCAGGGCGCGCGCAAGGAGGTGGACCAGATGGCGGACGAGGTGCGCAGCGTCATCGAGAGCAACGCGGGAGCCACGGCCCGCTCGGGCGGGGGGCTCCTGATGGATGCGGCACAACTGGAGCGCCTGCGCCGGGTGGCGGCCATGCGCCACGCGGTATGAGCCGGGGGTGAGCCATGACACGCGAGGCCCTCCACCTCCTGCTGGCCAGTGCCGATGAATCCCGGCCGCTGCTGGAGCCGGGGCTCACCGCGGACTCGGCCTGGAACGCGCCGAAGCCCGAGCGCCTCCCCCGGCGCACCGAAGTGCCCTCGTTCGAGAAGCCCGACGCCTCCCCGAACGACTTGCCGGCGCAGCGGTGGGGCGTGGTGGCGCCGGAAGGAGACCTGGGCGAGGCCTTCCTCCAGGCGCTGTCGCCGCTGATCCAATACCGGGAGCGCGAACAGGGCGCACCCGTGACGTGCTACCGGGTCCCCGCGGACATGGATGCGGAGGCGGCCGTGCGGTGGAGGGACGAGGTGTACCGGGCCGAGGACGTCCCCCAGGAGGAGCGGCCGAAGTACCTGTTGCTCCTGGGAGATCTGCACCAGGTCTCCATCGAGCTCCAGCACGTGCTGGCCCACGGCGCGTTCGTGGGGCGGCTCCACTTCGCCCACCCCTCGGGTGCGCCGGACCTCGAGGGCTACGCCGCCTATGCGCGCAAGGTGCTGGCCTTCGAGGAGCACGCCGCCGAGCGGGAGGCACCCGACATCCTGCTCTACGGCGCCCCGGATGGCTCCGAGGCCACGGAGTGGGGCCAGTTGCTACTGGTGGAGCCCTGCCAGGAACTCATCGAGAAGCGCTGGAAGCCGAAACGCCCGGACCTGGGTGTCCAGGTCTTCTCCCAGGACCAGGGCGGCCCCGAGGCGCTGCTGCGGGTGGCGGGCGAGGCCCGCTCGGGCGTGATGCTCTCGGTGTCTCACGGACTGGGGAGACCCACGCGGGGGTGGAGCTCGGCCGAACAGCAACGGGCCCTGCAGGGCGCGCTCGTCCTCGCGCCCGGCCAGGTGCTCACCGGGGACATGCTCCGGAGCACCCCGTTCCTTCCCGGGGGAATGTGGTTCTGCGTGGCCTGCTTCGGTGCCGCCACTCCGCCCAGGAGCATGTTCTCCGCCTGGCTGTCGCTGCTCACTCAGCAACCCCACCACGCGGAGCTGCTCGAGCCCGTGCTGAAGAGTCTCCCCACGGCGGGAGAGCGGCCCTTCCTGTCCGCCCTCCCCCAGGCCGCGCTGGCCAACCCCCAGGGCCCCCTGGCGGTGATTGGACACAGCGACCTCGCGTGGATGTACGGCTTCACCGACTCCGGTGAGGTGTACCGGAGCCGAGCCTCGCGCATCGCCTCGGTGCTCGAGGTCATGAGCAACGGGAGCCGCGCGGGCGTCGCGCTCGAGGCCCTCATGCGCTTCTACCGGGACGTGAATGACAGCCTGATGGCGGACTACCAGGCCCGGCAGGACGCGCTCGTGTACCAGCGGCCGGATCCGATCGAGCCGCGGAAGCATGGCTACCGCTGGATGCTCCGCAACGATCTGCGCGGCTACATCCTCCTGGGAGATCCGGCGGCGAGGCTCCCGTTCTGGCGCTCCCAGAGTTGAGGTGGGATGCGCCCGTGGGAGCGCTCACAGTCCTCGTGGCCCACC